>NZ_JAAGMG010000833.1 GCF_010548525.1 Streptomyces sp. SID14478 | reverse complement strand
CGCCCTGCGCGCCCGGGCCGCACACACCGCGGTGGTGCACGCGGCGCGGCTGCTCGCGTCCTATCCGGCGGGCGAGTTCGGCGTGCACGTCATCGACCCGGCGGGCACGGCGAAGGGCGCCCTCGCCCCGCTCGTCGACGCCGGTGTGCTCGCCGGCCCCGTGGCCACCGGGGCGGCGGGCGTCACCGAGACCCTGACCCGGCTGACGGAGCGCGTCGACCTCGTCCAGATGGCCGTCAGGAGCGGTGCGGTCGACGCCCTGCCGCCCGACCTGGACACCGCCGAGCAGCTGCTGATGGTGCACGACTTCCCGCACGGCTTCGACGACCGCGCCGTCACCAGGCTGCGCTATCTCGCCGACGAAGGGCCGCAGGTCGGGGTGCACCTGATGCTGGTGGCCGACCGGGAGGACGCCGCCGAGTACGGCCCCCTCCTCGATCCGCTGTGGCGCGCCCTGCTGCGTCTGACGCCGCTGCCCGACGACCACCTGGCCGATCCCTGGGTGGGGCACGCCTGGACGTACGAGCCGCCGACGATCCCGCACGGCAGTGCGGTGCTGCGGCAGGTGCTCGCGAAGGTCTCCGAAGCCCGTCGGGGTAGAGGCCTTTGACCTGCACACTTGAGGACTTCTTTACCTAAACCTTTACTACTCATGGGTCTTTCGCGTACTCTTCTTTACGCGGAGGGGAGTACTCCCGTACGCGGCGTTCCCGTCAATACGGACGATCCGGCCCGATGGCCGTCGATCCCGGGGCGTCGGCCCGAGGCGCGGCACGCGCCCGGGTGGAAGAGACCTCCGGCAGCGACGACGCTGATCAGTAGCCGTACGACGCCGGAGGCGCAGTGGACGTTTCAATGACCCTGTGGGTACTGACCATTCTCGGTCTGTGTGCCCTGATCGCGGTCGACTTCTTCATCGGGCGCAAGCCCCATGACGTGTCGATCAAGGAAGCCGGTATCTGGACGGTCGTCTGGATCGCGCTGGCGGTGCTCTTCGGCATCGGCCTGCTGATCTGGGGCAACAGCCAGGCGTCCGGCGAGTTCTTCGCGGGCTTCATCACCGAGAAGTCGCTCAGCGTCGACAACCTCTTCGTCTTCATCCTGATCATGGCGAAGTTCTCCGTGCCGACCCACCTCCAGCAGCGCGTACTGCTGTTCGGCGTGCTCATCGCGCTGGTCCTGCGAGCGATCTTCATCGCGGCGGGCGCCGCGGTCATCGCCAACTTCTCGTGGGTCTTCTACATCTTCGGCGCGTTCCTCATCTACACCGCCTGGAAGCTCATCCAGGAGGCGCTCGGGGACGACGAGGAGGAGGAGTTCGAGGAGAACCGCCTCCTGAAGTCGATCGAGAAGAAGTTCGGCGTCGCCGACCGGTACCACGGCACGAAGCTCTTCATCCAGCAGCACGGCAAGAAGGTCATGACGCCGCTCCTGGTCGTCATGCTGGCCATCGGCATGACCGACGTGCTGTTCGCGATGGACTCGATCCCCGCGATCTTCGGCCTGACCCAGGACCCGTACATCGTCTTCACGGCCAACGCGTTCGCCCTGATGGGGCTGCGCCAGCTGTACTTCCTCATCGGCGGCCTGCTCAAGAAGCTGGTCCACCTCAGCTACGGCCTGTCGGTGATCCTCGCCTTCATCGGTGTGAAGCTGGTCCTGCACGCACTGCACGAGTCCGGTGTGCACGTACCCGAGATCTCCATCCCGGTCTCGCTGGCCGTCATCTGCGGCGTCCTGATCGTCACGACGATCACCAGCCTCATCGCCTCGAAGAAGCAGGCCGAGCGGGACGCGGCCGAAGCGGCTCAGAAGGACAGCATCGAGGCCTGACCGCGTCAGGCGTAGGGATTACCGCACCGGGAGTGGTGCGCGGCCGATTGCCGCGCCCCGCTCCCGGTGCTTGCTTGTGCCCTGAGCGCATCCCGGCCCGGGGTGCGACGGCACGGCGGGGGAGGACCCCATGAGCCAGAAGTTCGTCCAGATCATCGACTTCGAGACCCGACGCATCGACGAGCTGCGGGACCTGCTCGACCGGTTCGAGCAGCAGATGTCCGGCACCCCCGGCGGCCCCACGCACCGCCTCCTGCTCCAGGACCGCGAGCAACCCGGCCGCTGTCTCGCGATCATCGAGTTCGCGTCGTACGACGACGCGATGCGCAACAACGAACGCCCCGAGGTCACGCTGCTCAGCGAGCAACTGGCAGAGCTGTGCACCCGACCGCCGGTCTTCACCGACTGCGACGTCGAGGACGCGCGCGAGCTGAAGTGAGGCACGGCGCACCGAGGCGCCGCGCGCGGATGCCGGCGTAGCGCCGAGGTCGCGCCCCCGCCCCGCCCCGGGCACCATCGAGGCATGATCACCAGACTCCGGGCACTGGCCACACGGTGGACCGTCTTCGTCCCGGTGCTGGCCATCGTGCTGCTCGCGTGCACGTGGGGGCGCGACCTGCCGGGCGCGCTGGTCGCCGTCGTCTCCGTCGTCCTCGCGGGATCCGTCCTCGCGGCCGTGCACCACGCGGAGGTCGTCGCCCACCGCGTCGGCGAACCGTTCGGCTCGCTGGTGCTCGCCGTGGCCGTCACGATCATCGAGGTCGCGCTCATCGTCACCCTGATGGCCGATGGCGGGGCGAAGAGCTCCACCCTCGCCCGGGACACGGTGTTCGCCGCGGTCATGATCACCTGCAACGGCATCGTCGGCATCAGCCTGCTCGCGGCCGCGCTGCGCCACCGTGTGGCCGTCTTCCAGTCCGAGGGCACCGGCGGAGCCCTCGCCACCGTGGCCACGCTCGCGACCCTGTGCCTGGTCCTGCCGACCTTCACCACCAGCAAGCTCGGCCCGGAGTTCTCCACCTCCCAGCTGATCTTCTCGGCCGTCGCCGCGGTCGTCCTGTACGGGCTCTTCGTCGCGACGCAGACCGTGCGCCACCGCGACTACTTCCTGCCGATCACCAAGCACGGCGAGGTCATCGACGCCGACGACCACGCGGACGTACCCACCACCCGCACCGCCCTGACCAGCCTCGGCATGCTCGGCCTCGCCCTGATCTCCGTGGTCGGCCTCGCCAAAGGCGTCTCCAAGACGATCGAGCACGGCGTGGAGGCCGCGGGCATGCCGCACGCGGTGGTCGGCGTGATCATCGCGCTGCTCGTCCTGCTCCCGGAGACCATCGCGGCGCTGCGCGCGGCCCGCCGCGACCGGGTGCAGACCAGCCTCAACCTCGCGCTCGGCTCCGCGATGGCCAGCATCGGCCTGACCGTGCCGGCCGTCGCCATCGCCTCGTTCTGGCTGTCGGGTCCGCTCGTCCTCGGGCTCGGCGCCACGCACATGGTGCTGCTCGCGCTGACCATGGTGGTCACCACCCTGACCGTCGTCCCCGGCCGGGCCACCCCGCTGCAGGGCGGCGTGCATCTGGTGATCCTCGCCGCGTACGTGGAGCTCGCCGTCACGCCGTGACAGGTTGTCCGCGCCCGGCGCCCTCGCGCAATGCCGCCCGGCCGTCACGGCTGTCGTGACTCCGGAGCCGGGAGGCAGACCCCGGCCGCCCTAAGCCTCCGTGATAGACCCTCAAGGAGCATTCGCCCGACGTACGGAGGCCCTCGTGCCGCACAACCTCGCCACCGCGCCGATCCTGGTCCTGAACGGCCCGAACCTGAATCTCCTCGGCAAGCGCCAGCCGGAGATCTACGGCCGCGACACGCTCGCCGACATCGAGGCCCTGTGCGCCGAAACGGCCGCCGCCCACGGCGCCACGGTCGACTTCCGCCAGTCCAACCACGAGGGCGAACTGGTCGACTGGATCCACGAGGCGCGGGAGCACCACGTCGGCATCGTCATCAACCCGGCCGCCTACTCGCACACGTCCGTGGCCATCCTGGACGCCCTCAACACCTTCGAAGGCCCGGTGGTGGAGGTCCACATCTCCAACATCCACCAGCGCGAGGAGTTCCGGCACCACTCCTACGTGTCCGCGCGCGCCGACGGCGTGATCGCCGGATGCGGCGTGCAGGGCTACGCGTTCGGGGTGGAGCGGGTCGCGGCGCTGGCCGCACCGGGCGCGGCGCAGGCGTAGCCGCTACAGGCGGCCGGCTTCCACGATCCTGCGCAGGAACTGTCGCGTACGTTCCTGCCGCGGGTCGCCGAACACCTCCTCCGGGGCACCGCGTTCGAGCAGCACACCGCCTTCCAGGAAGCACACCTGGTCGGCGACCTCACGGGCGAAGCTCATCTCGTGGGTGGCGAGCACCATGGTCATGCCCTCGTCCTTCAAGTCGCGTACGACGTCGAGGACTTCCCCCACCAGCTCCGGGTCGAGGGCCGCCGTGACCTCGTCGAGGAGCAGGAGCCGTGGACGTACGGCCAGAGCCCGCACGATCGCCGCACGCTGCTGCTGGCCGCCGCTGAGCCGGTCCGGGTACTCCCGGGCCTTGGCGTCGAGCCCGAGGCGCTTCAGCAGCGCCCTGGCCTGTTCCTCGGCCTCGTCCCGCGCGACGCCGTGCACCCGGCGCGGCGCGAGCGTGACGTTCTCCAGGACGGTCATGTGCGGGAAGAGGTTGTATGCCTGGAAGACCACGCCGATCCGCCGGCGCACGGCGTCCGCGTTCACGCGCGGGTCGGTGATCTCCTCGCCGTCCAGCCAGATCGCCCCGTCGTCGATCTCCTCCAGGAGACCCGCGCAGCGCAGCAACGTCGACTTGCCCGAGCCGGACGCGCCGATCAGCGCGGTCACGGAGTGCGGCGCGACGTCCAGGTCGACATCGCGCAGCACCACCGCGTCGCCGAACGTCTTACGGACGGACTCCATCCGCAGTACGGGCCCGGTCATACGAGACCTCCTTGTGCGCGGCGCCGGTCCATGCGGGCCGTCACCCAGTCCGTGAAGCGGGTCATGGGGATGGTGAGCGCGACGAAGACCAGACCCGCGACTACATAGGGCGTGTAGTTGAAGTCCTTTCCGGCGATGATCTGCGCCGCGTACACGGCGTCCACGGCCCCGCCGATGGACACGAGACCGGTGTCCTTCTGGAGCGACACCAGGTCGTTCAGCAAGGGCGGCACCACCCGGCGAACCGCTTGGGGCAGCACTACGTAGCGCAGCGTCTGCCGGTTGTTGAGCCCGAGGGAGCGCGCGGCGGCCCGCTGCGAGGGATGGACCGACTCGATCCCCGCGCGGAACACCTCGGCGACGTATGCCGCATACGTAAGGACCAGCGCGGCACCGCCCAGGACCACCGGATCGGTGGTGACGCCCTGAAGGCGCAACGCAGGCACTCCGAAGATGACCATCAACAGGCAGATGATGAGCGGCAGTCCGCGGAAGAAGTCGGTGTAGGCCGTGGCCAGGGCCCGCAACGGGAAGAACACGGGCCCGCGCACGGTGCGCGCCAGAGCGAGCAGCATCCCCAGGACGAGCACGCACGCTCCGCACACCGCCAGGAGGCGCACGTTCAGCCAGAGCCCTTCCAGCACCTGCGGCAGCGCCACGCGCGCGTAGTGCGCACTGAAGAAGGTCTCCCGCGTGCGGTCCCAGCCGGGGGAGTTGACGACGACGACGAACAGGACGACGCCCGTCACCAGAGTGCTCAGCGTCGCCAGGCCCACCGCGCGACGCGTACGGGCTCTCTTGTGGCGCTCGCGTGCCAGCCGGCGCGCGGAGGGGACGTACGCGTCCTCGGCGGCGGACGACTGCTTCACGACGGTCACTTGAGCACCGGCGCGTCGACGGCGTCCGACAGCCACTTCTTCTCCAAGGACGCGAGGGTGCCGTCCTTGCGGAGGGCGTCCACGGCGCCCGTCACGCACGACGTCAGCGCGCTTTCCTTGTCGAGGACGAGCCCGAACTGCTCCGGTGAACCCGTCGTGTTCTCGAACTGCCCCACCACCTCGGCGTCCGTCACCTCGGCGCCCGTGATGTAGAACGCGGTCGGCAGGTCGACGACGATGGCGTCGACCTGGCCGTTCTTCAGGGCCGACTTGGCGAAGTCGTTCTTCTGGTAGACGTCGGGCTTCTGCGTCGGCTTCACGAGGTCGTCGATGAAGTCCAGGCTGGTGGTGCCCACTTGGGCGCCCAGCTTGATGTCCTTCAGGTCCGCGACGGACTTCGCCTTCGCGGCCTTGGACGACTTCAGGGCGACGACCGCCTGCCGCACGTCGTAGTAGCCGGAGGAGAACGCCACGGCCTTCTTGCGGGCGTCACTGATCGACACCTGATTGATGTCGAAGTCGAACTTCTTCGCTCCTGGAGCGAAGGAGCTGTTGAACGGCACGGTCTGCCAGGCCACGCGGCCCTTGTCGTAGCCCAGCTTCTCGGCCACGGCGTACGCGACCGCCGACTCGAACCCCTTGCCGTTGGAGGGGGCGTCGTCCGCGAACCAGGGCGCGTAGGCGGGCTTGTCGGTGCCCACCGTCAACTTCCCGGACGCCACCGTGGGCAGCTTGCCGGGGGAGCAGGAGGCGGCCGTGGAGGGCTTCTGCTCGGCCTTCTCCTCGGGCTCGGGGGCACAGGCGGCGGCAGCGAGGAGGACGACGGCGGAGCAGACGGCAGCACGCGCGGCGCGGTGGGCGAGAGGCATGGCGGGAGACTGACAGTGCGCAACCGTGTCTGTCGAGGCCGGTCAGACAACTTTCCGCATGCTGGGAACGGGCGTTGCGATCTTGTGAACAGCCCCTGCGCGGTCGGTACGTCGCCGCACGGGGCCAAAGGGTCACCAGCCCCGCGCGCGCCATTCCTGAAGGTGCGGGCGCTCGGCCCCCAGCGTCGTGTCGTTCCCGTGTCCCGGGTAGACCCAGGTCTCGTCGGGAAGCGCCGCGAAGATCTTCGTCTCGACGTCGTCGATGAGGCTCGCGAAGGCCTGCGGGTCCTTCCACGTGTTGCCGACGCCGCCCGGGAAGAGGCAGTCGCCGGTGAACACGTGCGGATGCCCGTGCCGGTCGTCGTAGACCAGGGCGATGGAACCGGGCGTGTGGCCGACCAGATGGCGGGCCGTGAGGGAGATCCGGCCGAACTCGATCGTCTCCCCGTCGCCGACCGGGGTGTCCGTCGCCACCGGGATTCCTTCGACGTCGTCGCGCCCCGCGTACGTGCGCGCGCCAGTGGCCTCCACGACCTCCGCGAGGGCCTGCCAGTGGTCGCCGTGGCGGTGCGTGGTGACGACGGCCGCGATGCCGTCGTCACCGATGAGGCGGAGCAGCGTCCCCGACTCGTTCGCCGCGTCGATCAGCAGTTGCTGATCGGTGGCGCGGCACCGAAGGAGATAGGCGTTGTTGTTCATGGGCCCCACGGCGACCTTGGAGATCATCAGGTCCTGCAGTTCGTGCACGTCCGCCGGGCCGCCGACCTTCACCGCTCCGCTGTACGTCATGGGCTCAGCCTATAGCGGCGGCAACGCGGGCAGGGAGCCCCGGTCGACGGTGAGGGCGCCGCCCTCCCGGCGCCCCGAGAGCCAGCCCAGCAGGTCCGCCTGGCGGCCCGTGACGACGATGCCGAGCGGCGGCGGCCCGCCGGCGCCGCTCTTGATCTCTTCCAGGGAGTGCGGCTGCACCGCACCCGTGGAGAGCATGCGGCCGTCGTCCTGCTTGATCAGCAGCGGCGGCAGGTCCGGGTGATTGCGAAAACGCTTGGCGAGGAAGTCGATCTCCCGCTGGGTGAACTCTTCGGAGAGGTCCTCCAGCTCGTAGCCGATGCCGAGGTCCACGTGGTGCAGCTCGACCTCGATCCAGCGCCGGAACGGCACATGGGCTGCGGCGTCCTTGACGCCGTTGCGCAGTTCCACGGTGCGGGACCAGTCCGCGTCCTCGTCGCCCACGCCCTGGAAGCGCTCCGCGCTCTCCCGGACGTCGTCGACCTGTGCGCGCAGCCCGCGCGGGGCGTCCCGCGCGATGTCCGCGTCGCGCGCCTCGGCGCTCACGTACATGGGGCGGCCGACGAGGACGTTGACGAGCGCGTCCGCGTTCCGGGCGAGGTGGGCGAGCACGTGGCCACGGCTCCAGCCCGGAAGCCGTGACGGCTCGGTCACAGCGGCGTTGTCCAGGGTGCCGACCGCGGCGAGCAGCCGGTCGGTCGCTTCGCGTACAGACACCAGGTCGCGTACATGATCACTCATGGCGCCGACGATAGTCCCGCCACACGTTCGGGTGAAGGTGGCCGACCTCGCGCCAGAATCGAATGTACGTGCTATATGGTCGATCGCGGCATCGGGCATTCTTGGTGGTCCGGGTTTGTTACCAACCAGGGAAACCAACCGGCGCTGTCAGTGGCTCCCCCTAGTCTTCGAAAGACAGCCTTCTCAAGACTTCTCCAGAGAGTCCTCCAGGGACGTCTTCGAGAGTCAGACCTCGAGAGACGGGGGCCCGGCCCCTGTCACTTCTCCCAAGAAAGGTGCGGACCGGCGTGGCCGACCGTCTCATCGTCCGTGGCGCGCGCGAGCACAATCTCCGGAATGTCTCGCTCGACCTCCCGCGCGACTCCCTCATCGTCTTCACCGGTCTGTCCGGCTCCGGCAAGTCCTCGCTCGCGTTCGACACGATCTTCGCCGAAGGGCAGCGGCGCTACGTGGAGTCGCTGTCCTCGTACGCCCGCCAGTTCCTCGGCCAGATGGACAAGCCGGACGTCGACTTCATCGAGGGTCTCTCGCCGGCCGTCTCGATCGACCAGAAGTCGACCTCGCGCAACCCCCGCTCCACGGTCGGCACCATCACCGAGGTCTACGACTACCTGCGTCTGCTCTTCGCGCGCATCGGCAAGCCGCACTGCCCCGAGTGCGGCCGCCCCATCGCGCGCCAGTCGCCGCAGGCCATCGTCGACAAGGTCCTGGAGCTGCCGGAGGGCAGCCGCTTCCAGGTGCTGTCGCCGCTGGTGCGGGAGCGCAAGGGCGAGTTCGTCGACCTCTTCGCGGATCTGCAGACCAAGGGCTACTCCCGCGCGCGCGTGGACGGCGAGACGATCCAGCTCTCCGAGCCGCCCACCTTGAAGAAGCAGGAGAAGCACACGATCGAGGTGGTCGTCGACCGTCTCACGGTGAAGGACTCCGCCAAGCGCCGGCTGACCGACTCCGTGGAGACCGCGCTCGGCCTGTCCGGCGGCATGGTCGTGCTCGACTTCGTCGATCTCCCCGAGGACGACCCGGACCGCGAGCGCATGTACTCGGAGCACCTGTACTGCACGTACGACGACCTGTCCTTCGAAGAGCTGGAGCCCCGCTCCTTCTCCTTCAACTCGCCCTTCGGCGCCTGCCCCGACTGCTCGGGTATCGGCACGCGCATGGAGGTCGACGCCGACCTGATCGTTCCCGACGAGGACAAGTCGCTCGACGAGGGCGCCATCCACCCGTGGTCGCACGGCCACACCAAGGACTACTTCAGCCGCCTCATCGGGGCGCTCGCCGACGCCCTCGGCTTCCGTACGGACATCCCGTTCGCCGGGCTGCCGCAGCGCGCCAAGAAGGCGCTCATCTACGGCCACAAGACCCAGATCGAGGTCCGCTACCGCAACCGCTACGGGCGGGAGCGCGTGTACACGACGCCCTTCGAGGGCGCCGTGCCGTTCGTGAAGCGCCGCCACAGCGAAGCCGAGTCGGACGCGAGCCGCGAGCGCTTCGAGGGCTACATGCGCGAGGTGCCCTGCCCGACCTGTGAGGGCACGCGCCTCAAGCCGATCGTGCTCGCCGTCACGGTCATGGAGAAGTCCATCGCCGAGGTCTCGGCCATGTCCATCAGCGACTGCGCCGACTTCCTGAGCAAGCTCCGGCTGAACGCGCGCGACAAGAAGATCGCCGAGCGCGTCCTCAAGGAGGTCAACGAGCGACTCCGCTTCCTGGTCGACGTAGGCCTCGACTACCTGTCGCTGAACCGGGCGGCGGGGACGCTGTCCGGCGGCGAGGCCCAGCGCATCCGGCTCGCCACCCAGATCGGCTCCGGGCTCGTCGGCGTCCTGTACGTCCTGGACGAGCCGTCCATCGGTCTCCACCAGCGGGACAACCACCGCCTGATCGAGACCCTGGTCCGACTGCGCGACATGGGCAACACGCTCATCGTGGTCGAGCACGACGAGGACACCATCAAGGTCGCCGACTGGGTCGTCGACATCGGCCCGGGGGCCGGTGAGCACGGCGGCAAGGTGGTGCACAGCGGGCCGTTGAAGGAACTGCTGAGCAACACCGAGTCGATGACCGGCAGGTACCTGTCCGGCAAGAAGTCCATCCCGCTCCCGGACATCCGCCGCCCGGTGGACCCCGCGCGCCGCCTCACCGTGCACGGCGCCAAGGAGAACAACCTGCGGGACATCGACGTGTCCTTCCCGCTCGGTGTCCTCACGGCCGTCACCGGCGTCTCGGGCTCCGGCAAGTCCACGCTGGTCAACGACATCCTTTACACGCACCTGGCGCGGGAGCTGAACGGGGCACGCTCCGTTCCGGGCCGGCACACGCGCGTGGAGGGCGACGACCTCGTCGACAAGGTCGTGCACGTCGACCAGTCGCCCATCGGCCGTACTCCCCGGTCGAACCCGGCGACGTACACCGGAGTCTTCGACCACGTCCGCAAGCTGTTCGCCGAGACCACGGAGGCGAAGGTGCGCGGCTACCTGCCGGGCCGCTTCTCCTTCAACGTCAAGGGCGGCCGCTGCGAGAACTGCTCGGGCGACGGCACGATCAAGATCGAGATGAACTTCCTGCCGGACGTGTACGTCCCGTGCGAGGTCTGCCACGGCGCGCGCTACAACCGCGAGACCCTGGACGTCCACTACAAGGGCAAGTCCATCGCAGAGGTCCTGGACATGCCGATCGAGGAGGCCCTCGCCTTCTTCGAGGCCGTCCCCGGCATCGCCCGCCACCTCAGGACGCTCAACGACGTGGGCCTCGGCTACGTCCGCCTCGGGCAGTCGGCGCCGACCCTGTCCGGTGGTGAGGCCCAGCGCGTGAAGCTCGCCAGCGAGCTGCAGAAGCGCTCCACGGGGCGCACGGTCTACGTCCTCGACGAGCCGACCACCGGTCTGCACTTCGAGGACATCAGCAAGCTCATCACGGTGCTGTCCGGCCTCGTCGACAAGGGCAACTCGGTCATCGTGATCGAGCACAACCTCGACGTCATCAAGACCGCGGACTGGGTCGTCGACATGGGCCCCGAGGGAGGCAGCGGCGGCGGCCTCGTGATCGCCGAGGGCACCCCGGAGCAGGTCGCGTCCGAACCGGCCAGCCACACGGGCAAGTTCCTGCGCGACATCCTCGGCGCCGACCGGGTCAGCGACGCGGTGGTGCCCGCCGCCCGCACCCGCAAGACCACGGCGAAGAAGTCCGTGGCGGCGGCCGCCAAGGCCCCGGCCAAGAAGACGGCGACGGCCAAGACGGCCACGGGCAAGGCGACCTCGGCCAAGCCGGCGGCCAAGTCGTCGGCGAAGAAGGCCGCGCCCGCCGCCAAGAAGACGGCGTCGCGCGCCCGCAAGGCCTGACGTGGTCGAACGGCTCGGCCCGATTCCCGGGCCGAGCCGTTCGTCGCGCACGCTCGGTCACGCTGCGTGAAAAACACGGCGCCCCGTGGGAACTCCCCACGGGGCGCCGTGCGTTCCACCATCAACCAGCCTGGTCCTGCGGTTCGCGCGGCTCCACGAACTGCATGTCCAGTTGCAGCTTGACAACATCACCGAGCATGCCCCCGCCGAAATCGAGCCCGAAGTCGCTGCGCCGGATCTCTCCCGTCGCCTCGAACCCGGCGTGGCGGCTCCCGTCCGCCGGCACATCGACGACCCCGCCGAACTCCACGTCGAGCGTCACCGGTCGGGTCACGTCGCCGATGGTCAGCTCACCCTCCATCGACCAGTCCTCGTCCGCACCGCTCACCCCTGTGGAGCGGAAGGTCATGGTCGGGCGCCGTTCCACATCCAGCAGGTCCGCCGAGCGGGTGTGGGCGTCACGGTCGGCATTGCCCGTGTCGATCGAGGCGAGCGCGATGGTGGCCGACACCTGCACGCCGTCCAGGGTCTCGCCCACCTGCAGATCCGCCTCCACCTTCGCGAAGCGGCCGCGCACCTTCGCGATCCCCAGGTGGCGGATCGTGAAGTTCACCGCGGAATGCAGCGGGTCCAGCGTCCAGGCCCCGGGCGCGAGCGGCAGCGCGGAGGTCGACGTCGTGGTCGTGGTCAGGGAGTTGTTGTCAGCCATGCGCCCATCCTGTGCCTGTGGCGGCAGTTGAGGAAGGCCGGGCCAAGGCTGGTAGTGACAGGGCCACGCTCCGGTGCCCTGCGCATTGATACGTTCACAGGGTGGCTGACAACGAGTTGGGTACGTTCCTGCGCACGTGCCGGGAAGCGGTCGCACCGGCCGATGTGGGCCTGCCCACGGGACCCCGACGCCGCACCCCCGGTCTGCGCCGCTCCGAACTCGCCACGCTCGCGGGCATCAGCGCGGAGTACCTCACCCGCCTCGAGCAGGGCCGGGACCGCAACCCCTCGGCCTCCGTCCTCGGCGCCCTGTCCGACGCGCTGCGCCTCGACACGGACGAGCGGCTGCTGCTGCGCCGGCTCGCCAAGGCGAGCGGGGCGGACGCCGTGCTGTGTGCGGGCGCCACGGCGCCCTCGCACTCCGTACGCGCCACGGTGCGCGCGCTCCTCGACCGCCTGGAGCCCACCCCGGCGGTCCTGATCAACTGGGTCGGCGACATCCTCGCCCACACCGACGGATACGCCCGGTTCGCCGGCCCCCTCGGCATCCTGGACGGGGAACAGCCGAACGTCGTGCGGTACTTGTTCACCGACGCCCGGGCGCACACCGTCTACCCCGACTGGGACAGGGTCGCCGACGACCAGATCGCGCGGTTCCGGCAGGGGGCGCCGCTGCCCGATCCCCAAGTGGCGGCGCTCATCGACGAGTTGACCGTCACCGCGGGGGCGCCCTTCGCCGACCGGATGGCCGCGGCGCCCGCGCCGCCGCGCCGCAGCGCACACGATCTGGTCGCCCACCCCGAGGTCGGCCCGCTGCGGCTGTCCCACGAGATGCTGTTCCTGCCGGACGCCGACGCCCAGACGATCCTGGTGCACCTGCCCGCCGACGAGGCCACCACGGCGGCCCTGGACCGCCTCAACGGCCGCAAGCCGGGAGCGCTGCGCGCGGTCCGCGCGTGAGCCGTCGCAGGCGGCACCGGGCCCACCACCGCGCGAG
>NZ_JAAGMG010000777.1 GCF_010548525.1 Streptomyces sp. SID14478 | reverse complement strand
CCGCGGCAGACGGCGAGGGGGCGCTGCCGTTCCTGGAGGGCGCCTTCGCCCCGGTCACCGAGGAGTTGACGGCCTTCGACCTGAAGGTGACGGGCCGCGTGCCCCGCGACCTCGACGGCCGCTATCTGCGCACCGGACCCAACGCCCTCGGCCTGGAGGACCCGCGGGCGCACCACTGGATGCTGGGCGACGGCATGGTGCACGGCGTGCGGCTGCGCGGCGGGCGTGCCGAGTGGTACCGCAACCGGTGGGTGCGCTCCTCGCAGGTGGCGAAGAAGCTCGGCGAGCCGTACCGGGGCGAGGCGCCGCCCGACGACTTCGCCTGCAACACGCACGTGATCCCGTACAAGGGGCGCATCCTGGCGCTGCAGGAGAGCGGACCGCTGCCCTACGAACTGGACGGCGAGCTGGCGACGGTGCGCCCCTACGACTTCCGTTCCACCCTGAGCGGCGCGTTCACCGCGCACACCAAGTACGACGCGGCGGCCGACGAACTGCACGCGGTGGCGTACTACCCGACCTGGGACCACGTGCGGCACATCATGATCGACGGGACCGGGCGGATGGTTGCCGCCCACCGCATCCCGCTGGCGGGCGCCCCGATGATGCACGACTTCGCGCTGACCGAGAAGTACGTGGTGCTCGTGGACGTGCCCCTCACCTTCGACGCGGCGGCGGCCGAGGCGGGAGCCGTCGTCCCCTACCTCTGGAACGACCGTCATCCGATGCGGGTGGGCGTCATGCCGCGGACCGGGGGCGCCACGCGCTGGTTCGAGATCGACCCGGTCTTCTACTCGCACACCCTGAACGCCTACGACCAGGGCGAGACCGTCGTCGTGGAGTACACGTCCATGCCGGCCCCGTTCTACGCGGCCGGACGCGGCAACGGCGGCCCCTCCGCGCTCGGCACGCCCACCCTCGACCGCTGGGTCGTCGACCTGCGGGCCGGCCGGGTGCGCGGCACCCGCCTGGACGACCTGCCCCAGGAGTTCCCCCGCGTCAACGAATCCCTCGTATCCCGCCGCCACCGCTACGGGTACGCGGCGAGCGCCGCCGAGATGTGGCGCGCGTACGAAACGGTCGACGGGAAGGTGCCGGACGACAAGTTCACCAACTGCCTGGTGAAGCACGACATGTTGCGCGGCAGCCGGCAGGTCCACCGCTTCCCGAAGGGCGCGGCGGCGAGCGAGCCGGTGTTCGTGCCGCGGCGCGGTGCGCGCGAGGAGGACGACGGCTACGTCCTCAGCTACGTCCATGATCCCGACCGCGGCGCGACGGACCTGGTCGTCCTCGCCGCTCAGGACTTCACGGGCCGCCCGCTGGCCCGTGTCCAGCTGCCCGGCCGGGTGCCCCTGGGCTTCCACGGCAGCTGGGTGGCCGACGCCTGAGACCCGGCCCGGCCGCTGTGGGAAAATCGTGGGGTGAAACGTCAGGAGCTCGACGACCTCGTCCGGCTGCGGCGGGCGCGCGACCGGATGGACCGCGACTACGCCGAGCCGCTCGACGTGATGGCACTGGCGCGGGAGGCGCTGATGTCCGCGGGCCACTTCTCCCGCAGCTTCCGGGCCGCCTACGGCGAGTCGCCGTACAGCTATCTCATGACCCGCCGCATCGAGCGGGCGAAGGCGCTGCTGCGGCGCGGCGACCTCACGGTGACGGACGTCTGCTTCGCGGTGGGCTGTACGTCGCTCGGCTCGTTCAGCTCGCGCTTCACCGAGCTGGTCGGCGAGACCCCGAGCAGCTACCGGGCGCGCGACCACGACGAGGCGGCGGTCATCCCGGCCTGCATCATCAAGATCCACACGAGGCCTGTCAGGAACGGAGAAGCGGGCTCCGAGCCCCGGTCGTAGGCTGCTGCACATGGACGACATCAAGCTTTCCACGTGCTTCATCGCCGTCGACGACCACGACAAGGCGATCGCCTTCTACCGCGACGTGCTGGGCCTCGAAGTGCGCAACGACGTCGGGTACGAGGGGATGCGCTGGGTGACGGTCGGCTCGCCCGCGCAGCCGGACGTCAGCATCGTGCTGGAGCCGCCGCTGGCCGATCCGAACGCGTCCGAGGCGGACCGGAAGGTCATGGCCGAGCTGCTCGCCAAGGGGCTGCTGCGCGGCGTGCTCTTCACGACGGACGACTGCGACGCCACGTTCAAGCGGATCAGCGAGGCGGGCGCCGACGTGGTCCAGGAGCCGATGGACCAGTTCTACGGGGTGCGCGACTGCTCCTTCCGCGACCCGGCGGGCAATCTGCTGCGCTTCAACCAGCCGCTCGCGCAATGATCGCCCGCGGCTGAGCCGGCCCCGTGTGCTGCGGGGCCTTGAGCCGGACCTGGGGGCCGCAGTGGTCGGGGACGAGGCCGAGCGGCCGGCCGGTGGACCGGTGAGCCGTCTTGCGGGCCAGTTCCCCGACGATGTGCGCCGCAGGCTCGATCTCCTCGCGGGGCGTGCTGTGCGACTCCGTGGGCGACACGTGGGGCGGGGCGGCGAAGGCCGCGACGGTCGGCATCGCGGTGGCGGCCAGGGCGCCGAGGACGATGAGCAGGGCACGCGGGCGGGCGGCGCGGCGCAAGGACATGGGGCCGGTCCTTCCTGAGGGTGCGAGGTCCCGCCGCGTACGGTGCGGCGGCGGGCGAGCGATGTCCCCGAAGCTACGCGGCCAAGATCAAAGCGCCCCATAGGCCCCGTAACAGGGCGTCTGCGCCTTCACGACGGAACCCCGACGCCGGGTCCGCCCCGGCCCGCGCTCAGCCGCCGCTGCTCTCCCGCACCATCAACGCGTGGCCCACGACGTGGTCCTGCAGCGGGCCGGCCGCCGGGTCCTCGACGCGGTCGAGCAGGAGCGCCACGGCGGCCCGGGCGATCTCCTTCTTGTCCGGGGACACCGTGGTCAGGCTCGGCACGCTGAACCGGGACGCCTCGATGTCGTCGAAGCCGACCACGTCCAGGTCGCCGGGGACGCGGTGGCCCGTCTCGTGCAGGGCGCGCAGGGCGCCGAGTGCCAGGTGGTCGTTGAGGCAGAGCAGGGCGTCCGGGCGCGGGTCGGCGTCCATGAGCGCGACGGCGGCGCGCGCCCCGTCCCGCCAGTGGTAGGCGTCCACCGTCACGACCAGGTCGCTCTCGAAGGGGATGCCGGCCGCCTTCAGCGCTTCCCGGTAGCCGTCGGTGCGCAGCCGGTCGGTGCCCTGGCGGCCGCGCACCGTGCCGCCGACGACGGCGATGCGGCGCCTGCCCCGGGCGAGGAGGTGGGCGGTGGCCTCGCGCGCGGCCCGTACGTTGTCGATGGCGACGTGGTCGGTGCTGCCCTCGGCGGGACGTTCACCGAGCAGGACGACCGGGAGCCGGCGGTCGCGCGTGGCGAGGTCGCGGGGGTGCAGGGCGAGCGGGCTGAGGATGACGCCGTCGGTGAACTGGGCGTCGAAGCCGTGCAGGGCGGCGAGTTCCCGCTCGCGGTCGCCGCCGGTCTGGTGCAGCAGCACCGTCTGCCCGCGCCGGTCGGCCTCGGTCATGACGTGCTTGGCCAGTTCGGAGAAGTACGCGACGTCGAGTTCGGGGACGGCCAGGGTGATCATGCCGGTGCGGCCCTGGCGGAGCTGGCGGCCGGCGATGTTGACCCGGTAGCCGAGGGCCTCGATGGCCTCGCGCACCGAGGCACGGGTCCGGTCCGAGACGTGCTCGAAGTTGTTGATGACGTTGGAGACGGTCTTGGGTGAGACCCCCGCGTACTCCGCCACGTCCTTGATCCTGGGTCTGGCCGCCACGCTGTTCTTTCCTTCCGTCTGCCGCCCGCGATCGTATCGAGCATCACGAATCGGTTGCGGGCCGGATCCTCGGCCGTCCGGGATATTTACATCGTTGTAATCGTCATGGTGCCATGGCTCCGCACCGCGTGGCTCCGCACCCCCGAACGCCACGCGGCCCGTGAGCCCCTGCGTCCCCGAGCAAGGAGCACCATGCCCGTCCCGCATTCCCAGGACCTGCCGCGGCCCGAGTACCCGCGGCCGCAGTTCGCCCGCGAGGCCTGGCTCAATCTCAACGGCGAGTGGCAGTTCGAGCTCGACCGCGCCGACACCGGCCTCGAACGGGGCCTGAACGAGCGCGAGTTGACCGGACGGATCACCGTGCCGTTCTGCCCGGAGTCGGAGCTGTCGGGGATCGGCGAGACGGACTTCCTGGAGGCGGTCTGGTACCGCCGCACCGTGACCGTGCCCGCCGGGTGGGGTGACGCCCGGGTGCTGCTGCACTTCGGGGCGGTGGACCACGACACGACCGTGTGGGCGGACGGCGTCGAGGTGGCCCGGCACCGCGGCGGCTTCACCCCGTTCACCGCCGATCTCGGTGAAGTGGCCGCGGCCGGGCGGGAGTTGACCCTGGTCGTGCGGGCCCGCGACAGCCGGCACGGGCCGCAGGCGCGCGGCAAGCAGGCCACCTGGTACGCCAACACCCACTGCCACTACACCCGCACGACCGGGAT
This sequence comes from Streptomyces sp. SID14478, assembly GCF_010548525.1. Taxonomy (GTDB): domain Bacteria; phylum Actinomycetota; class Actinomycetes; order Streptomycetales; family Streptomycetaceae; genus Streptomyces. The sequence continues at coordinate 13,448 of NZ_JAAGMG010000777.1, read as the reverse complement.
CTGGCAGACGGTGTGGCTGGAGCCGGTGCCGCAGACCGTGGCACTGCGACGTCCCCGCGTCACGCCCGATCTGGCCTCAGGCTCGTTCTTCCTGGAACTGCCGCTGAGCGGGAACGCGCCGGGACACCGGGTCCGCGCGACCCTGTCGGACGAGCACGGCGTCGTCACCGCCGCCGAGGCCCGCGCCGACCTCGACCTCACCCCCCGCCTGGCCCTCGCGGTGCCCGGCGACCGGCAGCGCGTCTGGTCGCCGCAGGACCCGCACCTGTACGACCTCACGTTCGAAGTCCTCGACGCGGCGGGCGAGTCGGTCGACCGGGTCCGCTCCTACGCGGGGCTGCGCTCCGTCTCCGTCGACGGCAAGAGGCTGCTCCTGAACGGCGCGCCCGTCTTCCAGCGCCTGGTGCTCGACCAGGGCTACTACCCGGACGGCCTGATGACCGCGCCGAGCGACGCCGCCCTCGTGCGCGACATCGAACTCGGCCTCGCCGCCGGCTTCAACGGGGCGCGGCTGCACCAGAAGGTCTTCGAGGAGCGGTACCTGTACCACGCGGACCGGCTCGGCTACCTGGTGTGGGGCGAGTTCGGCGACTGGGGCTGCGAGGTGGGCGCCCGCGACGACAACCAGCGCCCGGACGCGTCGTACGTGGCGCAGTGGCTGGAGGCCGTGGAGCGGGACTACTCCCACCCCTCGATCGTCGGCTGGTGCCCGCTGAACGAGACGTACCAGCACTTGCACGACCGGATCACCCAGCTCGACGACGTGACGCGGGCGATGTTCCTGGCCACGAAGCAGGCCGACGGCACGCGCCCGGTGATCGACGCGTCCGGCTACGCGCACCGGGTCCCGGAGACCGACGTCTACGACGCGCACTGCTACGAGCAGGACCCGGACGCGTTCGCCAAGATCATGAACGGCCTCGCGGCAGGCAGGCCGTACGTCAACGCCGGACCCGACGGGCGCCCCTGGTCCGTGCCCTACCGCGGACAGCCGTACTTCTGCAGCGAGTTCGGCGGCATCTGGTGGGACGCCGCCGCGGCGGCCGAGGCCGCGGGCAACGAGAGCGACGCCTCCTGGGGGTACGGCGAACGGCCCCGCACCGCCGAGGAGTTCGTGGCGCGCTTCACCGGCCTGACGGGCGTACTTCTCGCCGACCCGGACATGTTCGGCTACTGCTACACGCAGCTCACGGACGTCTTCCAGGAGCGCAACGGCGTGTACCGCTTCGACCGCGAGGCGAAGGTCGACACCGCGCTGCTGCGGGCCGCGCAGCAGCGCCCCGCGGCCTTCGAGCGCACGCGTTAGCCCTGTTCCGTCCTGAGCCCTGTCCGTGACGTACATCGATGTAACACCGGGTGCCGACGGCGCCCGGGGAAGGAGCCCGATGACCGGCACACCCGCCTCACCCGTCGGTCGCCCCGCCCTCACCAGGCGACGCGCGCTGACGGCCGCGTTCGCCACCGGGGCCACGGCCCTCGGCGCCGGGGCGCTCAGCGGCTGCGGCAGCGCGCTGGCGGCAAACGAGTCGACCGTCCGTCTGTGGGACCTGTTCAGCGGGGCCGACGGCGGCCTGCTCAACGACATGGTGCGCAAGGCCCGGCCCGACATGCCCGGCACCCGCATCGAGCGCACCGTCCTGGAGTGGGGCACTCCGTACTACACGAAGCTCGCCATGGCCTCGGCCGGCGGCCGCGGCCCGGACGTCGCCGTCGCCCACATGTCCCGCCTGGCCGGATACGCGCCGAGCGGCCTGGTCGACCCGTGGGACATGGACCTGCTGGCCGAATTCGGCGTCCGGCGCGAGGACTTCGCGGACGCGGTGTGGTCGCGCACGCAGTACGACGGCAAGACGTACGCGATCCCCCTGGACACCCACCCGTTCATCGTGTTCTTCCACCCGGAGCCGATGAAGAAGGCCGGGCTGCTCACGAAGGACGGCACGCTCGACGCGGACGCCTTCTCCTCGCCCGACCGGTTCCTCGCGGCGGGCAAGGAGCTCGCGAAGGCGTCCGGGAAGCAGGGCATCGCCTTCGGGTACGCCACCGACACCGCGCAGGGCTGGCGGCTCTTCTACGGCCTGTACCGGCAGACGGGCGGCGCGTTCACACTGCCCGCGGGCGGTCCGGCCGAGGTGGACCTGGACCGGATGGCCGAGGTCATCGCGTTCATGGCCAAGGTGGTCGACGGCCGCGTGAACCCGAAGCGGCTGGACTACAACGCGGGCCTCGCCTCCTTCACCAACGGGCAGACCGCGATGATCCTGTCGGGCGAGTGGGAGCTCGGCACGTACCGGGCCGCCGACAAGCACGTGGGCGCGGCCCCCTTCCCGACCGTCTTCGGCACGCCCGCCGTCTACGCCGACTCGCACTCGTTCGTCCTCCCGCACCGCGACCACCCCGACGAGGAGCACCGCCGCCGCACGCACCGCACGGTCGCGGCCCTCCTCAAGGCCGGGCAGATCTGGGCGACCGCGGGCCACATCCCCGCGTACGAGCCGATCACCCGCACCAAGGAGTACGCCGCGCTGCTGCCGCAGGCGCACTACAAGGCGGCCGCCGCCGAGGTCGTGCTCGACCCCGCCGTATGGTTCGCCGGCGCGGGCTCCGACTTCCAGAACGCCATGTCACAGGTGCTCCAGCAGGCCCTGCTCGACGGTCTCGCCCCGGACCGCGCCGCGCGCGCGATGGTGCGCCGCATCAACACCTTCCTCGCCAAGCCCAGCCCGGCCTGACCGGCCGCGCACCCACCAGGAGGCACAACGATGTCCTCTCCCCACGCCCCGACCCGGCCGGGGACGCCCGCGGTGCGGCGGCTGCTGTCGCCCGGGCTGCTCTTCGCGCTGCCCTTCCTCGTCCTGTTCGCGCTGTTCATGCTGTGGCCGCTGGGCCAGGGCCTGTGGATGAGCCTCACGGACCGGGCCCTGTCGGCGCACGCCCCGTCGTTCGTCGGCGTCGACAACTTCACCGAGGCGTTCCGGGACGCGGAGATGTGGCGGGCCCTCGGCCACACCGCGTTCTTCACCGCCATCTCGACGGTGCCGCTCGTCGTGGTGGCGCTCGGCATGGCGCTGCTCGTGCACACCGGACTGCCCGGCCAGTGGGTGTGGCGCCTCGCGTTCTTCGCGCCCTACCTGCTGCCCGTCGGCGTGGTCGGTCTGCTGTGGCTGTGGCTGTACCAGCCCGACCTCGGCCTGTACAACCACCTGCTCGACAAGCTCGGCCTCACCCAACTCGCCTGGCTCAGCGACGAGTCGGTGGCCATGTGGGCGGTCGCGCTGACGACCCTGTGGTGGACGGTCGGCTTCAACTTCCTGCTCTACCTGGCCGCGCTGCAGTCGATCCCCGACCACCTGTACGAGGCCGCGGCGATCGACGGCGCCGGCGCGTGGCGGCGCATGTGGTCGATCACCCTGCCGCAGCTGCACCGCATCACCCTGGTCATCACCGTGCTGCAGGTCCTGGCGTCCCTGAAGGTCTTCGACCAGGTGTACCTGCTCACCAAGGGCGGCCCGAACAACTCGACCCGGCCCGTAGTCGAGTACGTCTACGACGTCGGTTTCACCGGGTACCGGCTCGGCTACGCCTCGGCGATCAGCTACATCTTCTTCGCCCTCGTCCTGCTCGCCTCCGCCGCCCAGTTCGCGGCGCTCCGCCGCCGGGAGAAGTGACCATGACCGCCACCGACGCCCCCGTCAAGACCGCGCCGACTCCTCAAGTGCGCCGCCCCATCCGCCCGTTGAGGCCGTCCCGGCCGCCCGTCCGGTCCCGTACGAACCTGACGCTCGGCGAGAGCCGCACGGCCCGGGTGCTCGCCCTCGCCGTGCTCGCCGTCGCCGCCCTGTTGTGGCTGCTGCCCATGGCGTGGGCGGTCCTGACGGCCTTCAAGTCCGAGCAGGACGCGAGCGATCCGCTGCACTGGGTGTGGCCGAAGCACGGGTTCACCCTGGACGGGTTCAGCGCGGTGTGGGAGCGCGGCGACCTGCCGCTGTGGATGCTCAACAGCCTGTTCATCTCGGCGGCCGTCACCGTGCTCACGGTGCTGGTCTCCGCCATGGCCGGATACGCGTTCTCGCGCACGCTCTTCGCCGGCCGCCGGGGCCTGTTCGTCCTCACCGTCGCGGCGGTTCTCGTACCGCCGCAGATCCTGATCGTGCCCTGGTTCCAGCAGATGCTGACGCTGCACCTGCTGGACACGTACGCGGCGGTGATCCTGCCGCAGACGGTCGCGCCGGTGATGGTGTTCATCCTGAAGAAGCACTTCGACTCGCTGCCCAAGGAGTTGGAGGAGGCGGCACGCATCGACGGGGCCGGTCACTGGCGGATCTTCTGGTCGGTGCTGCTGCCGCTGTCCCGGCCGATGCTCGCCGCCGTCGCGATCTTCGTGTTCATCGGGGCGTGGAACAACTTCCTGTGGCCGTTCGTGTCGACCTCGGACCCCTCGCTCATGACGCTGCCGGTCGGGATCACCTCGGTGAAGGACGCGTACGGGGTCCAGTACGCGCAGTCGATGGCGTCGGCCGTGCTGGCCGCACTGCCGCTCGTGGTGGTGTTCGTGTTCTTCCAGCGGCACATCGTGAAGTCCGTGGCGACCACCGGTCTCGGCGGCCAGTGAGGACGCGCCAACACGCCCGCACACACGCCCCGTTGACACTCCTCCACCTCTTCCCTACCGTCCAGAAGCCGTGAGACTTACATCGATGTAAGGAGCCGTTCATGCGCATCCGGCCCCGTACCGCTCTGGTCGCAGCCCTTCTGACCCTGCTCGTCGGCCTGGTCTGCGCACCGCAGGCCACGGCGGCCGGACCCGCCGAGGCCTCCGCCGCCGCGGGCACCTTCCGCAATCCGCTCAACACGGGCCCCGATCCGTTCCTGGCCTACGCGAACGGGAACTACCACCTCACCACCACCCAGGGCGACAGCATCAAGATGTGGCGCTCGCCGTCGCTCGGGACGCTGCTCGACGCCGACCCGATCACGGTGTGGACCGACACCGACGCCTCCCGCAACCAGCACATCTGGGCGCCGGAGTTCTACCGCTTCGGCGAGCGCTGGTACCTCTACTACACCGCGGACGACGGCACGGACGACCATCACCGGCTGTACGTCCTGGAGTCCGAGCGCGACGACCCGGCCGGCCCGTACCACTTCAAGGCCGAGCTGGCCCCGCCCAACCACGCCGATGACTTCGCCATCGACCCGGGCATCCTCCAGCACGACGGAAAGCTGTACCTCGCCTACAGCGGCATCAACCCGTACCAGCACAACGGCCTGAACATCGCGCCGATGGCGAACCCGTACACCGTCTCCGGCGACGCGGTCGCGATCGACGCGGCCGGGGGCTGCCCCGAGGTCCGCGAGGGCCCGGAGTTCCTGAACCGCAACGGCCGTACGTGGATGACGTACTCGACCTGCGACACGGGCAAGCCCGACTACCAGGTGTGGATGAAGTCGCTGCCCGACGGCGCCGACCCGCTCGTACCCGGCAACTGGACGGCGGCCCCGGGACCGGTCTTCTCCCGCGCCGACGACCACGGCGTGTTCGGCCCGGGGCACCACGCCTTCTTCAAGTCCCCCGACGGCACGCAGGACTGGCTGATCTACCACGCCAAGACCACGTCGACGAACACGTACACCAACCGCACGACGCGCGCCCAGAAGATCAGCTGGAACGCGGACGGCAGCCCGAACCTCGGCGTCCCGCTCGCCATGGGCGCGACGCAGGACCTGCCGTCGGGCGACCCGGGGTCCGGCAACTACTGGATCAACGACGACGGCCGCTCCAGCGGCGCCGGCACCGTCGCGTACACCGGCACGTGGAACTCCGGTACGGGCTGCGCCACGCAGTGTTTCTGGAGCGACGACCACTGGAGCGACCAGGCGGGGAACACGGCGACGTACACCTTCACGGGCACCCGCATCGCCCTGCTGTCCGTGCAGGACACCGGCAACGGCATCGCGGCGATCAGCGTGGACGGCGGCCCGGAGCAGCGCGTCGACTACTACGACGCGATCCGCACCGGCGAGACGCTCCAGTACCTCAGCCCGCGCCTGCCGCTCGGCCCACACACCCTGAAGGTCCGGGTGACGGGCGAGCGGAACGGCTCGTCCGGGGCGTCGTTCGTGAGCGTCGACCGCGCCGAGGTGTACACGGACTGACGCACGCCGCCCGGACGCTCAGCACCTCGGGCCCGACGGCCGGGGACTTCGGGGACGTGGTCGCCGCCTGCGACTCCTGCTTCCGCACGACCATGGACGACGCAGAGGTCACGGTGCACGTCGCCCGGCGACTCGGCCCGAGGCGCGCGCACGACGTTGTCGATGGCCGGGACCGAGGACGTCGAGGCCGGGGACCTCGTCCTCGGCCTGGCGGCGCCAAGGCCATCGACACCCTGGTCAGGCTGAGCGGCAAGAGGCTCCAGGACGTCACGAAAGGTGCCGTCGAGCCGTCCGCGGCGGACAGGTCCCGGGCCGCCGGCCGTCGCGACGACGAGGACGGGGCGAGTGCCTAGATCCTCTCGGGGCTGTGCTGGGCCGGGACGTCGAGCAGGAGTTGTTCCGCGGAGTCCAGGGCCCGGCGTGCCGCGCCGATCCGTTCGCGGAGGTCCGCCGCGTGGGCGCTCTGCGCGAGGGGCGGGCCGGGGGGGCGGCGTCTGCTCCTTCGCCACGCGCTTGTCGCTTTCGCGGGCTTCCTCCATGGAGTTGATGACCACGCCGATCAGCATGTTGACCAGGATGAAGGAGGTGAGCAGGACGTAGGAGGCGTAGAAGACGAGGGACCAGGGGGAGATGGTCAGGCCGGTGTGGATGGCGTCGCCGAGGCCGTCGAGGGTCATGAGGATGAACAGGGTGACGGCCGCCCGGCCGATGGATCCGTAGTGTGCGGGGTCGGTCGTCGCGAAGCAGAGCCAGCCGACCATCGCGTACACGTACAGCAGCAGCGTGCCGACCATGAGGAAGCTCGCGGTGCCGGGGGCGCTCTTTCCCAGCGCGGTGACGATGACCCGTAGTTGGGGCAGGAACCGGGCGGTGCGCAGGACGCGGAACAGGCGCAGCAGGCGGAGCAGCGTGGTGTTGTCCCCGAGTACCGGGAGAAACGCGCCGAGGACCACGACGGCGTCGAAGATGTTCCACGGATTGCGGAAGAACTCGCTGGGCCGGTTGGCGTGCGCCAGTGCCCGCAGGGCGACTTCTACGGTGAAGAACGCCAGGAAGCCGCTTTCCAGGTGTCCCAGGAGCGCATGCTGCCGGGCGGCCAGACCGGGATAGGTCTCCAGCCCGAGCAGCACCGCGTTCCCCAGGATGGCGGACATGGCGACCGCCCCGAAGGCCCGTGACTCGGTCAGTCTGCGGGCCAGGCGTGCGCTCTTCATGCGACTCCTCAACTGCCTTTTTCGGTACGTGATCCCGATATTCGACATGCCACTGTCCGGCCTGGCCAGCGGCCACACTCCCGGTTCCGCTTTCTCTACCGGAAGGGGGGTGATCCGCATGGGTGTGCGATGCGGGGCCGGCGGAGTGTGCGCGGTCGTACGCCGTCGGAGTGCCGCTGCCTCCCTACGCGTCCCCCACATGGCCTCAGGCCGTGCTTGTGCGGTGATCGATACGGAGATCCGTGAGGCATGAGCGTCAGGAGTCGTTCCGCGGACTGGCTGCAGCGCCTCGCGTGCGGGGCGGTGCAGCGGGCCTGGGCTCTGGCCGAGGAGTACGGCCGGGTGTCGGCCGCGCGCCCCGGCCGGCTGCGGTTCGCGAGGATCGGTGACGGCGTGTGCATCGCCTTTCCCCCGGGTGCGATCTTCGGTGAGGAGTACATCGAGATCGGCGCGGGGACGCTCGTGGCGGCGCAGGTCAGCATCTCCGCCGGGTTCCTGCCCGGCCAGGACCTGGGCGCCGCACCGGTCGTCACGATCGGCAGCCGGTGCTCGATCGGCCGGGGCAGCCACATCGTCGGGCACCGGTCGATCGCCGTCGGCGACGACGTGTTCATCGCGCCTTACGTGTACGTCACCGACCAGAACCACTCCTACGACACCCCGCGGGAGCCCATCGGCCGTCAGCCGCCGGTGAACAGGCCCGTGGTGATCGGTGACGGCTGCTGGCTCGGCACGGGCGCGATCGTGCTGCCCGGCACCCGCCTCGGCCGGAACGTGACGGTCGCGGGCGGCGCGGTCGTGCGCGGCGAGTTCCCCGACCACTGCGTCATCGCGGGCGTGCCCGCCCGCATCGTCCGACGGTACGTCCCCGACCGGGGCTGGTTGCCCGGTCCCTCGACACAGGAGAAGACATGAAGAAGGCGCCCGAGGGCGACATCCCCATCATGATCGTCGGCGACTCGATCAGCCACGGCAGCAGCGGCGACTGGACCTGGCGCTACTTCTTCTGGAAACACCTGAGGAACCACGACGTCAGCATCGACCTCGTCGGCCCCAAGGCGACCCTCGACAACATCCGCACCGCCGAGGTGGGTGACGACGACGAGACGTACGCCGACGCGGAGTTCGACCGCGACCACGACGCCCAGTGGGGCCGGCCCTACGTCCAGGAGAAGGAGGAGATCGAGGCGAAGGTCGCCGAGTACGAGCCCGCGTACCTGCTCGTCCTGCTCGGCATCAACGACCTCTTCTGGTACGGCGTCGAGCCGCCCGCGTTCGCCGAGAACCTGCGCGAGTTCCTCACCCGGGCCCGCCGGCCGGCACCGGACCTGCGCATCGCGGTCGGCACCGTCCTGGAGACCCGAAAGGCCCTGGACGAACCGGAGTTCGCCGCGAAGGTCGCGGCGACCAACGAGCAGATCCGGCTCGTCTGCGCGGAACACGCGGCGGTCGTCGCGGAGACCGCCCGGGAGTTCCGGGCCGCCGAGCACACCTGGGACGGAACGCACCCGAACCCGAACGGCGAGGTGCGCATCGCGGCGGCCTTCGCCGATCTGCTGGCCGACACCTACGGGCTCGGCGCCCGCTACCCCCGCCCGTATCCGGTGCTCGACGGGGTCGACCCCCGGGCCAAACAGCCGCTCGACTGAGGTCGGTTCCCGCCCGGGCGCACCGCGGTGACCACCGTCGCGGTGTACGGCATCGTGAAGGAACCGCCCCGCGCGTCGATGACCGCACCGGTCCGCGCGAGCAGGTCCGCCGTCTGCTCCGGCGTGTACAGGCCCGCTTCCCCGCTGGTGCGCATCTGCTCCAGCCACTCGTCGCGGCCGTAGGTGCGCTCCCAGTCGAAGCGCCAGCGCTCCGGTTCGCCGAACGCGCCCGCGCCGCGCAGCCCGTCCGCGACCTTGTCGAAGACACCCCCGTACGCCTCCAGGGTGGGCCGCGCCCAGGGGTTGCGGGGTGCGTCGGGCAGGGCGTGCCGGTGGGCGTCGAAGAAGTCGGCGGCCAGGTCGGGCGCGGGACGGAACACGTTCCAGAAGAGCGCGAGCCGGCCGCCGGGGCGCAGCACGGCGGCGGCCTTGGCGGCGCCCGCCGCCGGGTCGATCCAGTGCCAAGTCTGCCCGGCGACGACCGCGTCGAAGGTGCGGCCCGCCGCGTCCCAGGTCTCGAAGGCGCCCACCTCGACGGCGAGTCCCTGCTCCCTCGCGAACGCGGCCATGCGCGCGTCGACGTCGACGCCGAGGACGGTGCAGCCCGCTGCCCGGAACTGGCGGGAGGCGATGCCGGTGCCGCAGCCGACGTCGAGGACGTCGGGCCCGGGGGCCCCGGCCGCGATGCGCCGCACCATGGCGTCGGGGTAGCGCGGGCGGGTCCGGTCGTAGCGTGCGGGGTCGGTGCCGAACGACTCGGCCATGTCCCTGGCCCTGTGCGGCTCGTTCGTCGGCTCGGGCGGGTGTTCCTGCGCGCGAGTGGGCATGCGCCCACTCTAGTGGGCACCTGCCCACTCGTCTACGGTTGCCGCAGTTCCGCCGAGTTCGAGGAGAGACACGGGTGCCCACCGGTGTGGCCATACGCGATGTGCGCAGCCAGCTGTTCGACGCCGCCGAGCGGGTGCTGCTGCGCGACGGCGCGGCCGCGCTGACCAGCCGGGCGGTCACCACCGAGGCGGGCTGCGCCAAGGGCGTGCTGCACCGGCACTTCGCCGACTTCGACGCCTTCCTTGCGGAGCTCGTCCTGGACCGCGTCGGGCGGGTGGCCGAGCGCGCCGACGCCCTGCGCGCCGTCGCGGGGAGCGGCTCCGTCGTCGGGCACCTCACGCGCGCGCTCACCGATCTGTTCACCCCGGTCGCCGTGGCGATGGTCGGCCTCATCACGTTCCGGGACGGGCTGCGCGCCCGGCTGCGTGCGGCGGGACAGCGCGGCATCCCGGTCCTCACCCAGGCCACCGCGATGATCGTCGAGTACCTGGGCGCGGAGCGGGAGTCGGGCCGGATCGCGGCCGACGCCGACGTCGACACCCTGGCCCTCTCCCTCATCGGCACGGGGCACCTGCTGTTCGCGGGCGACGACGGCACCCCCCGGGCGCAGGCCGTGCGCAGGATCGTCGCGTCCGTCGTGTCCGGGGCGCTGACCGAGCCGGAGTGACCCGCCGCCCTCTCGGGGCACAGGTGCCCGAGGGGCGCGTCACCTCCCGTCACGCCGGGCAAGGACACGGCGGTGGGAGTCCGTGGACATGCCACCGCGACCGGCTGTACGCGCACGTCCGGACAGCGGTCGCGGACCTGTGCGCGCGTGTTCACCGCGGCCGCCGCCGACACCGGGCGGCCAACGGCGGCGGGCCCGCCCCGGTGACCGGAGCGGGCCCGCGTGCAACGGGTGGAGCCGGACTCAGCCGCGTACGGACTCCAGCTCGCGCTCGTCCTCGACGGGCCGGGGCGCGGACAGGTCCTGCTGCAGCTTCTCGCCCTCGACATCGACGTTCGGCAGCACCTTGTCCAGCCAGCGGGGCAGCCACCAGGCCGACTTGCCGAGCAGCGCCATGACCGCGGGCACGATCGCCATGCGGACCACGAAGGCGTCGAAGAGGACCGCGATGGCCAGGCCGAAGCCCATCATCTTGATCATGGAGTTGTCCTCCATGATGAAGCCGGAGAAGACGCTGATCATGATGATCGCGGCGGCGCCGACGACCCGGCCGCCGTGCCGGAACCCGGTCACGATGGCCTCGCCGGGCCGCGCACCGTGGACGTACGCCTCGCGCATCCGGGTCACGAGGAACACCTCGTAGTCCATCGCCAGGCCGAAGACCACGCCGATCATGAAGATCGGCATCATCGACATGATGGGACCCGGCTGTTCGACGCCCATGATGTCGGCGAGCCAGCCCCACTGGAAGACCGCGACCACGGCGCCGAGCGCCGCCGCGACGGACAGCAGGAAGCCGAGCGCCGCCTTCAGCGGGACGAGGATCGAGCGGAACACCAGCATCAGGAGCAGGAACGCCAGACCGACGACCAGCAGGAGGTACGGCACGAGCGCGTCGTTCAGGGTCTGCGAGAAGTCGATCGTCATGGCCGTCTGGCCGGTGACGAGGACGTCGGAGGAGGTGTCCGCCTCCCAGCCCTTGGCCTCGCCGCGGATCGTCTTGACCAGTTCCTCGGTCTTGTGGTCGCTGGGGCCCGTGCTCGGGACGACCGACATGATGGCGGTGTCCCCGGCCTTGTTGACCTGCGGCGGGGCGACCGCGGCGACCCCGTCGACCTTGGCGAGCGAGGCGCTCACCGACTTGGCCGCACCGGCCGCGTCCTTGCCGTCGACCGTGATCATCAGCGGGCCGTTGAAGCCCGCGCCGAACGACTCGGACAGCATGTCGTACGCCTTGCGCTGCGTGCTGTCGGGGGCCGACGTGCCTTCGTCGGGCAGGCCGAGTTCGAGACTGGCGGCGGGCACCGCGATCGCGCCGAGTCCGAGGACACCGACGACCAGGACGGCGAGCGGGCGGCGCAGGACGAGACGGGACCAGCGGGTGCCCAGGTTCGGCTTGCCGGCCTTGGCGCCCTGCGCGGGGACGGCGGCCTTGCGGTCCTTGCGGCGCAGCGCCTTCTTGCCGGCGAAGCCGAGCAGCGCCGGGATCATGGTGAGCGCGATCAGGACGGCGACGGCGACGGTACCGGCCGCGGCCAGACCCATCTTCGTCAGCATCGGGATGTTCACGACGGCCAGGCCCGAGAGGGCGACCACCACCGTCAGACCGGCGAAGACGACCGCGGAGCCCGCCGTGCCGACCGCGCGGCCCGCCGCGTCCTCGCCCTGCCTGCCCTCGGCTATCTCCGCGCGGAAGCGGGAGACGATGAACAGGGCGTAGTCGATGCCGACGGCGAGACCGATCATCGACGCCAGCGTGGAGGTGGTGCTGGACAGGTTCAGCGCGCTGCCGAGCGCCGCGATGCCGGAGACGCCGATGCCGACGCCGATGATGGCGGTCAGCAGCGGCATGCCCGCGGCGACCAGCGAACCGAAGGTGACGAGCAGGACGACCGCGGAGATCGCGATGCCGATGAGCTCGGCGCTGCCGCCCATCTCCTGGTCCGCCTCGACGGCGTCGCCGCCCATCTCCACGGTGAAGCCCTCGGCGCGGGCGTCGTCGGTGGCCTTCGTCAGGGCGTCGTGCGCCGCGTCGGTCAGCTCGGTCCCGGCGACCTTGTACGTGACGGAGGCGTAGGCGGTGGAGCCGTCCTTGCTGACGGCGTTCGCCTTGAACGGGTCGGCGACCGAGGTGACCTGCGGGCCCTTGCCCAGCGCGGTCACCAGGTTCTCGACGTCCTTCTTGGCCGCCGGGTCGGTCAGCTTCTCGTTCTGGGGGGCCCGGATGACGACGCGGGCCGTCGCGCCCTCGGCGCTCGCCGCGGGGAACTTCTTGTCGAGCAGGTCGAAGGCCTTCTGCGACTCGGTGCCCGGCATCGAGAACGAGTCGGCGGGCGGGGCCGGCGCGGCCGACGACGCGAAGCCGATCCCGCCGAGCAGCAGCACCCACAGCAGGGCCACATAGCGGCGGCGCCTGAAGGACAGCCGCCCGAGTTTGTACAGGAACGTAGCCACGGCGAAAGGGACTCCCGTCGGGGTCGTGGGCAGGTGCGACCGCCCGGCGGTGCGTCATCGCACGTCAGGGGGTGGCAGGATCGTTCCTCTATCGTCGCCGCCGCCAGCGGCCCCCGGGTAAGCCTCTGAGCCGGACTCCGGACCCACGCCCGCGGTAGTCGTACGCGGCGCGTGTCCTCCCCGGGGATGACCCGTGGGCAATCCGTGTAGACCCCACGGTGCAGCCGCGTGACCTGCGTCACCGCGGGAAGCGCAGCTTCCGGAGGACCGCACCTGAGCATGCCCTTTGAATGCGGCCATTATTGTTGACAATCTAGTTGACGCTTGATGCGGTGGCCGTGGGGCAGCCCCATGCGCCCCACAAATCACAGGAGTTGATGTGAAGCATCGGGCCATCAAGCGCAGGAACGTCGTGATCGGAATCGGCGCGACCGCGGGCGCCGCCGCGGTCGGCGGCACCGCCCTCAGCGCACAGGCAGC
>NZ_JAAGMG010000731.1 GCF_010548525.1 Streptomyces sp. SID14478 | reverse complement strand
CGCGAGCGCGCTCGGTGTGCCCGCGGCCTCGGCGCAGACGGGACCGGCCGGCCCGACAGGCCACGCGGAGGGCGCCAAACCGACGTCCGACGCGTTCGCCCCGCACCGGGGGTAGGGCCTGCCCGGTGCCGTCACCGGATCAGGAGCTGACGCCCGTCGTCTGCCAGTGGGAAGGTCCGACCCGTAGGGTTGGTCGCATGAACGATCGCATGGTGTGGATCGACTGCGAGATGACCGGACTCTCGCTGGCGAACGACGCGCTCATCGAGGTGGCCGCACTGGTCACCGATTCGGAGCTGAACGTACTCGGCGACGGTGTGGACATCGTGATCCGCCCGCCGGACGAGGCCCTGGAGCAGATGCCCGAGGTGGTGCGCACCATGCACACCGCCTCGGGTCTCCTCGACGAGCTGGCGGGCGGCACGACGCTCGCGGACGCCGAGGAGCAGGTCCTGGCTTACGTACGTGAGCACGTCAAGGATGCGGGCAAGGCCCCGCTGTGCGGGAACTCGGTCGGCACCGACCGCGGTTTCCTGCTGCGTGACATGGCGACGCTGGAGGAGTTCCTCCACTACCGGATCGTCGATGTGTCCTCGGTCAAGGAACTGGCCCGGCGCTGGTACCCGAGGGCGTACTTCAACAGTCCGGAGAAGAACGGCAACCACCGGGCGCTCGCCGACATCCGCGAGTCCATCGCGGAGCTGCGCTACTACCGCGAGGCGATCTTCGTCCCGCAGCCCGGGCCCGACTCGGAGACCGCGAAGACGATCGCGGCAAAGCACGTCCTGCCTGCGCAGTAGCCCGTCCCCCGTCCGCTCGTACAGGGTCCGTTAAAGCGGTGCGCGAGCACCCCTGCGGACCCTGTACACTTTTTCTCGGCCGGTCGGAAGAACGACAAACGACCGGACATGGTGGGTGTAGCTCAGTTGGTAGAGCACCTGGTTGTGGTCCAGGTGGCCGCGGGTTCAAGTCCCGTCACTCACCCTGAATGACCGAAGGCCCCGGTTCGCGAGAACCGGGGCCTTCGGCGTTGCCGGGGGTCACGAGGAGGCCCGTACCACCAGCTCCGTGGGCAGCACCAGATGACGCTCGGCGCCACGGCGCACCGAGGAGCGCTTGCCGTCGGCGGCGAGCGCGATCTCGTCCAGGAGCAGCTCCGTCATCGCCCGGCCCATGTCGCGGGTGGGCTGGCGCACGCTGGTCAGGCCCGGCTCCATGTGGCGGGCGATCACCGAGTCGTCGAAGCCGACCAGGGCCACGTCGTCGGGGATGCGCCGGCCCGCCTCGCGCAGCACCTGGCGGGCGCCGGAGGCCATCAGGTCGGAGCAGGCGAAGACCGCGTCGAGGCCGGGGCTGCGCTCCAGGAGGTCGGCCATGCAGGCGCGGCCGCCCTCCTCCGTGAAGTCCCCGTACGCCACCAGCTTCTCGTCGTACGCGATGCCGTCCCCGGCCAGCTGGTCCTCGTACCCGGCGAGGCGGCGCTGGGCCCCGTACACGTCCAGCGGGCCCGCGATGATCGCGACGGAGCGGCGCCCGCGGGAGGTCAGGTGGCCGACGGCGGAGCGGGCGCCCGCGTAGTTGTCGGTGTCGACCGAGGGCAGCGGCTCGTCGGCGGAGCGGGGGCCGCTGATCACCGTCGGGATGTCCATCTGCAGGAGGCGGTCCGCGAGGGGGTCGTCGGCGTGCACGGAGACGAGGAGGACGCCGTCGACGCGGTGGGCCGCGAGGTAGGACGCGAGGCGGTCCTGCTCGCGCTCGCCGCGGGCGAAGGTGAGCAGCAGCTGGAGGTTGCTCTCGGCGAGGGCGAGGCCGACGCCGCCGACCATGCCCGAGAAGTACGGCTCCGAGAAGAACCGGGACTCGGCTTCCGGGACCACGACGGCTATGGAGTCCGTGCGGTTGGCCGCGAGAGCACGGGCCGCGGTGTTCGGGACGTAGCCGAGCTCCGCCACGGCCTCCTCGACCGCGGCCCTGGTGCGGTCGCTGACCCGCGGCGATCCGTTGATCACGCGCGAGACCGTCCCGCGGCCGACGCCGGCCCGGGCCGCGACCTCCTCAAGGGTCGGACGCCTGCCGTGAGTGCCGCGAGCCGCCATAGCTCCTACCTCCCCAAGTCTCACGCGGAATCTAACAGCCCGATAACCGCACCAACTTGCCGATGCCCGGTGTCTTGACACCCCTGAGCCGAAGGACGACCCTTCAACACATCACACATGGGAGCGCTCCCACCCTAGGGGACGCGTACAGAAGCCGCACCTTCCCCGACTGAGCCGTATGTGAACCGACGGGCACCGCAAGGCAGTTGGCCGGGATCGGCACGTGAGAGCACTTGAGTACCTGAGCACTTGAGCATTTGGAGGACGCAATGCGCACGACTGCCCGTACGTCCCGACGCGTGATGACCTTCGCGGTCGTCGCCGCCCTGGCCACAGGGCTGCTTGCCGGATGCGCCAGCGACGACGACAGCGGCGGCGGTTCCGACGGGGGGTCGAGCGGCGGCGCCGGAGGCGGCGGCAAGACGACCCTGACGGTCGGCACCTTCGGCACCTTCGGTTACAAGCAGGCCGGGCTGTACGACGAGTACATGAAGCTGCACCCGGACATCACGATCAAGGAGAACGTCACCACCCGGACCGACGTCTACTGGCCCAAGACGCTCACCCGCCTGCAGGCCGGTTCCGGCACGGACGACGTCCAGGCGATCGAGATCGGCAACATCACCGAGGCCGTGCAGACGCAGGCCGACAAGTTCGTGGACCTGGGCAAGGAAGTCGACAAGTCCAAGTGGCTGGACTTCAAGAACGACCAGGCCACCGCCAAGGACGGCAAGCTGATAGCGCTGGGCACGGACATCGGCCCGATGGCCATGTGCTACCGCAAGGACCTGTTCAAGAAGGCCGGCCTGCCGACCGGGCGCGACGAGCTGGCCAAGCTGTGGAAGGGCGACTGGAACAAGTACGTCGACCTCGGCAAGCAGTACATGAAGAAGGCGCCCAGCGGCACCAAGTTCGTGGACTCGGCCGCCTCCGTCTACAACGCGGTGGTCGCCGGTTCGACGACGCAGTACTACGACAAGGACGGCAACGTCGTCTGGGACAAGTCGAAGGGCGTCAAGGACGCCTGGGACGCGGCCATGCAGGTGGCCACCACCAACATGTCGGCGAAGCTCAAGCAGTTCGACAAGCCGTGGGACCAGGGCTACGCGAACGGCACCTTCGCCACGGTGGCCTGCCCGCCGTGGATGATCGGCTACATCCAGGAGAAGGCAGGCACCGCCGGCAAGGGCAACTGGGACGTGGCGCCCGCGCCCGTAGCGGGCAACTGGGGCGGCTCCTTCCTCGGCGTCCCGAAGGCCGGCAAGCACCAGAAGGAAGCCATCGCCCTCGCCAAGTGGCTGACCGACCCCGCGCAGCAGGACAAGGTCTTCGCCAAGCAGGCCAGCTTCCCCTCGCGCAGTGACGCGTACGGCGACCTGAAGGTGTCGCCGGCGACCACCGCCTACTTCTCGAACGCGCCGATGACCCAGATCTTCACCGACGCGGCGAAGAACATCCCGACGGCGTACCACGGCGTGAAGGACCAGCCGATCCTCACCGCGATCACGGACACCGGCATCCTCCAGGTCGAGCAGAAGGGCAAGACGCCCGCGCAGGGCTGGGACGCCGCCACCAAGGAGGTCAAGGACGTGCTCGGCCAGTGACCGGCTCCGAACAGGCTCTCGCGCGGACCGCGGCGAGCGCCGACGCCGAGCCCGGCTCCCCGAAGGGGGAGCCGGGCTCGGCCCGGGGCGCTCGGGGTCGCGGTACGGCGCCGGACGCGTCCTCGTGGCGCAGCCGGCTGTACCGCTGGGACATGAAGGCGTCGCCGTACGCGTTCATCGCCCCCTTCTTCATCATCTTCGGCGCCTTCTCGCTGGTGCCGCTGCTCTACACCGCCTGGTACTCGCTGCACCACGTGCAGCTGGCGTCCCTGGACAGCCAGACCTGGGCGGGCCTGGACAACTACACGAACCTCTTCCAGTCGGACTTCTTCTGGAACGCCCTGAAGAACACGTTCTCCATCGGCGTCCTGTCGACGGTGCCGCAGCTGATCGTGGCGATCTGGCTCGCGCACATGCTCAACTACCGGCTGCGCGGCTCGGTCGTGTGGCGCGTCATCATGCTCACCCCGTACGCGACCTCGGTGGCGGCGGCGACGCTCGTGTTCGTCCTGCTGTTCTCGCCCGACAACGGAATGATCAACTGGGCGCTCCACCTGGTCGGCATCGACCCCGTCAACTGGCGTGAGTCCGACTGGGGTTCGCAGTTCGCGGTCTCCTCGATCGTGATCTGGCGGTGGACCGGTTACAACGCGCTGATCTACCTCGCCGCGATGCAGGCGATCCCCGCCGACCTGTACGAGTCGGCGGCCCTGGACGGGGCGAGCCGGTGGCAGCAGTTCCGGCACGTGACCGTTCCGATGCTGCGCCCGACGATCCTGTTCACCGTCGTCGTCTCCACCATCGGCGCGACCCAGCTCTTCGGCGAACCACTGCTGTTCGGCGGGGTCAGCGGCACCAAGGGCGGTTCCGAGCACCAGTACCAGACGCTCGGCCTCTACATGTACGACCAGGGCTGGATCGTCGGCAACCTCGGCAAGGCGTCCGCGATCGCCTGGTCGATGTTCCTGATCCTGTTGGTCATCGCCGCGATCAATCTGCTGGTCACCCGACGGCTGAGGAAGTCCCAATGACCACCATCACCGACGCGACACCTCCTCAGGTCGCGCAGAGCGACGCCGAGCCGAAGGGCCGCCGCCGGATCCTCGGCGCGGGCAAGCAGCTGCACGCCGGGCCGCTGACGTACGTGCTGCTGGCCGTGTTCGCCGTGATCTCGCTCGCACCGCTGCTGTGGACCGCGATCGCGGCCTCGCGCACCAACACCCGGCTCGCACAGACGCCGCCGCCCTTCTGGTTCGGCGGCAATCTGTTCAAGAACCTGGAGACGGCCTGGAACCAGGCCGGCATGGGCACCGCGATGTGGAACACGATCCTCGTCGCGGGCTGCATCACCGTCGGCACCGTGCTGTTCTCCACGCTCGCCGGGTTCGCCTTCGCCAAGCTGCGGTTCCGGTTCTCGACCGTGCTGCTCCTGATGACCATCGGCACGATGATGGTCCCGCCCCAACTGGCCGTCGTCCCGCTGTACTTGTGGATGTCGGACCTCGGGTGGGCCAACCAGCTGCAGACGGTCATCCTGCCGACCCTGGTCAGCGCCTTCGGTACGTTCTTCATGCGGCAGTACCTCGTGCAGGCGCTGCCCACCGAGCTGATCGAGGCGGCGCGCGTCGACGGCGCGAGCAGCCTGCGGGTCGTCTGGCACGTCGTCTTCCCCGCGGCGCGCCCCGCGATGGCCGTGCTCGGACTGCTCACCTTCGTCATGGCCTGGAACGACTTCCTGTGGCCGATCATCGCCCTCAACGGAGAGAACCCGACGGTCCAGGTCGCCCTGAACCAGCTGGGGACCGGCTTCATCCCCGACGATTCGGTGATCATGGCCGGCGCGCTGCTCGGCACGCTGCCCCTGCTCATCGCCTTCCTCCTCTTCGGCAAGCAGATCGTGGGCGGAATCATGCAGGGGGCGGTCAAGGGTTAGGGCCCGTCCGGCGGATCTCGTCGCGGACGCGGGGGTCCGCCACGCCGGCCCGCGGCGTGCCGGACCCCGCACACCGGCACCGCCCCGCGCCCGACCCTCCGCCTCACCTCACCCCCGCTCCATCAACTCGCCCCCCTCACCACGCCCTTGGGAGCGCTCCTATGACCACCACGGACAACACCGGTGCCACGAGCACCACGACCACCACGGCCCCCGCCCCGCGGACGGACATCCGCTTCCCCTCCGGGTTCCTCTGGGGCTCGGCCACCGCGGCGTACCAGATCGAGGGCGCCGCGCGGGAGGACGGGCGGACACCGTCGATCTGGGACACCTTCAGCCACACCCCGGGGAAGGTGGCGAACGGCGACACCGGGGACGTCGCCGTGGACCACTACCACCGGTGGCGTGACGACGTGCGCCTCATGGCGGACCTGGGCCTGACCGCGTACCGCTTCTCCGTGGCGTGGCCGCGCGTGCAGCCCACCGGGCGCGGGCCCGCCGTGCAGCGCGGGCTCGACTTCTACCGGGGCCTCGTCGACGAGCTGCTCGCGCACGGGATCAAGCCCATGGTGACCCTCTACCACTGGGACCTGCCCCAGGAGTTGGAGGGCGCGGGCGGCTGGCCCGAGCGGGACACCGCGTACCGGTTCGCGGAGTACGCCGCTCTGGTCGGCGAGGCGCTCGGGGACCGCGTCGAGAGCTGGGTGACTCTCAACGAGCCCTGGTGCAGCGCCTTCCTGGGGTACGGCTCGGGGGTGCACGCCCCGGGCCGCACCGATCCGGCGGCCGCGCTGCGCGCCGCGCACCACCTGAACCTGGGCCACGGGCTCGCCACCCAGGCGCTGCGCGCCACGCTCCCGGCCCGCGCGGGCATCGGCATCAGCCTCAACCCGAGCGTGGTGCGGGCGCTCACCGACGCTCCCGACGACCTGGACGCCCGGCGCCGGATCGACGCGCTCGCGAATCGCGTCTTCACCGGGCCGCTGCTCCAGGGCGCCTACCCCGCGGACCTGATCGCCGACACCGCGCGGGTGACG
Organism: Streptomyces sp. SID14478; assembly: GCF_010548525.1. Lineage (GTDB taxonomy): Bacteria > Actinomycetota > Actinomycetes > Streptomycetales > Streptomycetaceae > Streptomyces. The sequence continues at coordinate 10,122 of NZ_JAAGMG010000731.1, read as the reverse complement.
GACTGGTCCTTCGTGCAGGACGGGGACACCGCCTCCATCCACCACCCCCTCGACTTCCTCGGTCTGAACTACTACACGCCCGCCGTCGTCTCCGGCCCGCGCGGCGTGCAGGACGGACCCAGGCTCGACGGGCACGGCGCCAGCGCCCACTCCCCCTGGCCGGGCTCCGACGACGTCGTCTTCCATCACGCGCCCGGGGAACGCACCGCGATGAACTGGCCGGTGGATCCGACCGGCCTCACGGACCTTCTCCTTGATTACACCGCTCAGGCCCCCGGGGTTCCGCTCTACGTGACGGAGAACGGGGCGGCCTACGAGGACACCGTCGACGCGCAGGGCCAGGTCCACGACCCCGAGCGCATCCGCTACCTCCACGCCCACCTCGCCGCCGTCCACGAGGCCGTCCGCCAGGGCGCCGACGTCCGCGGGTACTTCCTGTGGTCGCTGCTGGACAATTTCGAATGGGCGTACGGGTACGGCAAGCGGTTCGGCGCCGTCTACGTCGACTACGCGACGCAGGCCCGCATCCCGAAGTCGAGTGCCGCCTGGTACTCCCAGGTCGCCAGGACCGGGGGGCTGCCCAGCGCCGGATAGCCCGCCGCGCACCGGGTCCCGTGGCCGGTACGTCGCGTGGCGAGGCGACGTACCGGCCCTTATTTTTCGCCTATGCCCCATATCGCCGTTTTCGAGATGCACTGAGTCGCCATGGGCGTACTCAAGGACCACCCCGAACTCGTCCTGTTCGTGAGCCTCGCGCTCGGCTACCTCGTCGGGAAGCTGCGTGTGGGGCCGCTGACGCTGGGCGGTATCTGCGGGACGCTGATCGTCTCGCTGCTCCTGGGCGCCTGGACCAAGGCCCAGGTCTCCAACGACGTGAAGACGGTGTTCTTCGCGCTGTTCATCTTCGCCCTCGGCTACATGGCGGGGCCGCAGTTCTTCCGCAACCTCAACAAGAAGAGCCTGCGCTTCTTCGTGCTGTGCGGCATCGAGCTCGTCTGCGTCGTCGGCATCGCCCTCGGCATCGCCAAGTGGTTCGACCTGGACGTCGGCACGGCCTCCGGCATCCTGGCCGGCGCCGCCACCGAGTCCGCGGTCGTCGGCACGGCCACCGAGTCCATCGGCAAGCTGAGCGACCTGACCGCCGCGCAGATCACCGAGTACCAGGGCAACGTCGCCACCGCGTACACGGTCTGCTACCTGTTCGGCCTGATCACGATCGTGCTGTACTCCAGCCAGATCATGCCGATGCTGCTGCGCGTCAACCTGCGCGACGCCTCCCGCGAGCTGTGGGAGCGCACCCGCAGCAAGGGCAGCCTGGAGTCCGACGAGCGGGCCGCGCTGCCGGGCATGGTGGGCCGCACCTACCTGGTGACCACCGCCGACGGCCGTACGGTCGGCGACCTCCAGTCCGGCCTGGAGGAGCGGGTCACCATCGAGTCCGTCAAGCGCGGCAGCAAGATCCTCACGGTCACGCCCGAGCTCGCGCTCACCCTGTCCGACCTGGTGCTCCTGGTCGGGCGGCGGGCGAACGTCATCGAGGCGGGCCGGCTCATCGGCCCCGAGACGCCGGGCGTGCCGGGCCTCGACTCGCCGCTGGCCTCGCGCCAGGTCTCGGTCACCGACAAGGCCCTCGACGGCAGGACCATCGACGACCTGCAGAAGGCGAACCCCGAGTTCTACAAGGACGGCGTCTACGTCACCGACATCAACCGCGGCGACACCGACCTGCCCGCCAACGGCGACACGGTGCTGCACCGCGGCGACGTCCTGACCCTGGTCGGCGCCCGCTCGGGCCTGAACAAGCTGGTCGCGAAGATCGGCTCGGTCGTCAAGAACGACGCCACCGACTTCGTCTATCTCGGGCTCGGCATCGCCGCCGGTTCGCTGCTCGGCCAGGTCGTCGTGAAGTTCGGCGACGTCCCGATGTCGCTCGGCACCGGCGGCGGCTGTCTGATCTCCGGCCTGCTCTTCGGCTGGTTCCGCTCGCGCTCGCAGACCTTCGGCGCGTTCCCGCCGCAGGCCGCCTCCACCATCAAGGACATGGGCCTGGCGGTCTTCATCGCCTGTACGGGCCTGGTGTCGGGGCCGCAGGCCTGGCCGCTGATCAAGGAGTACGGGGCGCTGCTGCCGTTCGCCGGGATCGCGATGGTGCTGGTGCCCGCGACGCTGTCGCTGGTCGTCGGCCGCAAGCTGCTCAAGATCGAGCCGCCGCTGCTGATCGGCGCCATCGCCGGGCAGCAGTGCTCGACGCCCGCGATCACCGCCGTCACCCAGGTGGCGCAGTCATCGGTGCCGATGCTCGGCTACACGATCACGTACGCCCTGTCGAACTTCCTGCTCCCGCTGACCGGCCCCGTGCTCGTCGGCATTCTCGGCAACTGAGGAGCGCCCGGAAATGATCGATTTCCTCAACCGCAACATCTTCCAGCCCCACCCCGAGCTGCTGGTCTTCATCACCGTCGCCTTCGGCTTCCTGGCCGGGAAGATCCGCTACAAGGCGATCGCGCTCGGCGCCGTCACCGGCTGCCTGGTGGTGGGGCTGCTGTTCGGCGCCCAGTTCAAGGTCACGATCGACGGGACCGTGAAGAACCTGTTCTTCACGATGTTCCTGTTCGCCCTCGGCTACAAGGTCGGCCCGCAGTTCTTCCGCGGCCTGAAGAAGGACGGCCTGCCGCAGGTCGTCAACGCGATCGTCGTCTGCGTCACCGGCCTGCTGGTGTGCTGGGGCTTCGCGGCCCTCCTCGGTTACGGGCCCGGGCTCAGCGCCGGTCTGCTCGGCGGGGCGCTCACCCAGTCCGCCGTGATCGGTGTCGCGCAGGACGCCATCGGCAACCTGCCGGGCCTGTCCGACGCGCAGGTCAAGAGCGAGGAGAACCTCGTCGCCGTCGGGTACGCGGTCTGCTATCCGCTCGGCACGATCCTGTGCGCGATGCTGCTCGCGAACATCCTGCCGAAGCTGTACCGCCGCAACCTCGCGGCCGAATCCGCCGCCCTGGCCAAGGAGTTGGACGCTCCGGACAACGACCCCGACCTGCACGAGGGCTACTACGAGGTCGTGCTCCGCGCCTTCACCATCCAGCGCCCGGACATCGTGGGCCGCACCATCGAGGACTTCGAGCAGCAGCAACAGCAGCTCGGGCACCGGATCTACCTCACGCGGGTGCGCCGCGACGGGGAGATCCTCGACCACGACCAGCAGACGGTGCTGCGCGAGGGCGACGTCGTGGCGCTGAGCGCGCTGCGCGGCTCCCTCGTCGACTTCGACGCCCGCACCCACATCGGTGCCGAGACCGACGACGTCGAACTGCTCGGCTACCAGACGGAGACGCTGCACGTCGTGGTCTCCGAGAAGGCCCAACTCGGCAAGACCGTGGCGGAGTTGCGGCGCGAGCCGTTCATGGTCGGTGTCTACGTCGACAAGATCTACCGCTCCGGCGCCGAGTTCCCCTACCGCCTCTCCACGAAGGTCGAGCGCGGCGACACCCTCGTCCTGACCGGCCCCAAGCGGCTGGTGGACCCGGCGGGCAAGGCGATCGGCAAGCCGGTCCCCACCTCGTTCGCCACCGACATGATCTGGGTCGGCCTCGGCATCTTCCTCGGCGGCTGCATCGGCATCCCGGCGCTGACCGCGGGCGGCGTCCCGATCTCGCTGTCCACCTCGGGCGGCGCGCTGATCATGGGTCTGGTCTTCGGCTGGATCCGCGGCAAGTACCCGACGTTCGGCAACGTGCCGCCGGGCGCCCAGTGGTTCATGGACACGCTCGGCCTGTGTCTGTTCGTCGCCGTCGTCGGCATCAACGCGGGGCCGAGCTTCACCTCGGGCCTGTCCACGGCGGGCTGGGGTCTGCTGCTCTTCGGCGCGGTGGCCACGGTCATCCCGCTGCTCGTCGGCTTCCTCGTCGGCCACTACATCCAGAAGATCCGCTTCCCGATCCTGATGGGCGTGCTGGCGGGCGGCCAGACCACGACGGCCGCGATCGGCGCGATCAACGAGTCGTCCAGATCGCAGGTGCCGACGCTCGGCTACACCATCCCGTACGCCATCAGCAACGTACTGCTGACCATCTGGGGCGCCGTGATCGTCCTGCTCCACCACTGACCCGCAGCGTTCAAGGACGTAAGGAAAGACCATGCCGAAGACGAGTCTCACCCGCCAGCAGATCCAGCAGTACGCCCAGCTGTCCCCCTTCGAGCTGAAGAACGTCTTCATCGACCTGGCCAAGGAGGCGCAGGCCGACCAGCCGGGGCAGAAGGACAAGTCGAGCGTCCAGATGCTCAACGCCGGCCGCGGCAATCCGAACTGGACGGCGACCGGGCCCCGCGAGGCGTTCTACGCGCTCGGCTACTTCGCGCTGGAGGAGTCGCGCCGCGTGTGGACGGCCGACAACCTGGGCGGCATGCCGGAACAGGAGGGCTCCTACGAGCGCTTCGACACCTTCGTGCGGCGCCACCCCGACCTGCCGGGCATCGAGCTGCTCGCCCAGTGCGTCCAGAAGGGCATCCAGCGCTTCGGGTTCGACAAGGACGCGTTCGTCCACGAGCTGACCGACAGCTCGATCGGCGACAACTACCCGGTGCCGGACCGGATCCTGACGCACGTCCAGGAGATCGTCCGGGGCTACGTCGCGGACGAGATGTTCGACAAGAAGCCGCCGGCCGGGGACTTCTCATACTTCGCGACCGAGGGCGGCACGGCCGCCATGTGCTACATCTTCGACTCGCTGATGAAGAACGGCCTGTTGAAGAAGGGCGACAAGATCGCGCTCATGGTGCCGGTCTTCACCCCGTACATCGAGATCCCGGAGCTCGACACGTACGAGTTCGACGTCACGTACGTCCAGGCCAACATGTTCGCCGAGGCGGGCGTGCGCGAGTGGCGCTACCCGGAGGAGGAGGTCGCCAAGCTGGAGGACCCGGAGATCAAGCTGATCTGCCTGGTCAACCCCTCCAACCCGCCGTCCCTGGCGCTGAGTCAGCGGGTCGCCGACCAGCTCAAGACCATCGTCGCGGAGAAGAACCCCCACCTCCTCATCGTCACCGACGACGTGTACGGCACGTTCGTGGAGGGCTTCCGCTCGATCGCCGCCGACCTCCCCCGCAACACGCTCCTCGTCTACTCGTACTCGAAGCACTACGGCTGCACCGGCTGGCGGCTCGGGGTCATCGGCCTGCACGACGACAACGTGATCGACGAGCGGCTCGCGTCGCTGCCGGCGGACGCGAAGGAGCGGCTGAACAAGCGCTACGCGACGCTCACCCTGGAGCCGGAGAAGATCAAGTTCATCGACCGTCTGGTCGCCGACTCCCGTCAGGTCGCGCTCAACCACACGGCGGGCCTGTCCCTGCCCCAGCAGGTCATGCTCTCCCTCTTCTCGCTCTTCGACATGCTGGAGGAGGGCCAGGCCTACAAGCTCCGCATCCGCGCCATCGTGCAGCAGCGCCTCCAACTCCTCCTGGAGGGCGCCCAGATGAAGATCGCCGACGATCCGCACCGGGCCGGGTACTACATCGAGCTGGACCTGATGGCGCAGGCGCAGCTGGAGCACGGCGAGGAGTTCGCGGCCTACCTGGAGCAGAGCTACGAGCCGATCGACCCGCTGTTCCGCCTCGCGCAGCAGACCGGGGTCGTGCTCCTGAACGGCGGCGGCTTCGAGGGACCCCAGTGGTCGGTGCGGGTCTCCCTGGCGAACCTGGACGACCTGGACTACCTGAAGATCGGGCACCACCTGCGGGCGATCTTCAACGACTACGCGGAGGAGTGGCGGGCGTCGAAGGGGTAGTCCCCGGCGTCCTGCCCGGGAGGAACCGGTTCCGGGCAAGGTCCCGGAACCGGCGGCCGGGCCGCAGCGCCCCCGCTCAGGCCCCTGCATGAAGCGAGCCCCGGCCGGGTGGGGGGTGGACCGGCCGGGGCTCGCTCCCCCGTTGCTCAGTGGCTTGTGCGGCGTGCCGCTGTGGCTAGTTGAAGGCCGCGAACGCCTTCTGGAACGCGTTCGCGCCCTGCTCGACGGAGCTGCACGTCGGCTGCGCCGAGTTCGAGGCGCCGCCCTCGCACTGCTTGTCGCGGGTCGCGGACCACATCGAGAGGCCGCCCAGGCCCTTCTCCTTGGCGAAGGACACCAGCTGCGTGGCGTCGTCGACCTTGAAGACCTCGGACGAGACGTCGTTCACGCCGATCATCGGAGTCAGCGCCACCGTCTTCCAGGCGGCCGCGTCGGACAGGCCGAGCGCGGTCTTGATCTGCGCCTGCGTGGCGGTCGCGGCCTGCTCGGCGTAGGTGCCCATGTCGCCGTCGTACGAGGCGCCGTAGTCCATGGCCATGATGTTGACGAGGTCGGTCGAGACGCCGTTCTCCTTGGCGTTCTTGAGGAAGTTCACGCCGTCGGAGGTCAGCCCCTCGGGCATGACCGGCAGCGTGAAGGAGACGTTGAGGTCCGGGTTGTCCTTCTGGAGCGTGGCGATCGCCTTGGCCCGCTTGGTGTTCGCGGCCGTGTCCGGCAGGGCGCCGCCCTCGATGTCGAAGTCGACCTTGGTGAGCTTGAACTGGTCGATGACCTTCTGGTACGCCGCCGCCAGGTCGCCCGCCGAGGAGCAGGCCTGCGCCAGCTCGGTGCCGGAGGCGCCGCCGAAGGAGACCCGGACGTCGCCGCCCGCGGACCTCAAGTCGCCGACCTGCGCGGCGACTTCGTCGCTGCCGAGGTCGGTGACGCCGCCCCACTTCGGGGCGCAGTCGCCGCCGGAGGTGAGGAAGGCGAGGTTGTACTCCTTGACGCCGGTGGCCTTGGCGGAGGCGACCAGGTCGAACTTCGGGTACAGCGACGTGTCGACGTACGGGGCGAAGGCGGCGCCCGCCGCCGCGGAGCCCGAACCGGAGGACCCGGAGGATCCCGAGGACTCCGAGGACGAGGACGCCGAGGGGCTCGCCGGCGTGGTGGCCGACTTCGAGGGGGACGCCGTGGCCGACGTGCTCGCGCTCGGCGACGGCGAGGACGTCGCAGCATCGGTCGGGCGGCCGCTGGGCTCCGGGGTGGCACCGCCGTCGACCGAGCACTTGGCGTCGTTGATGAGACAGCCCGTCGGGTCCGCGTCACCGGAGACGACGAAGCCGACGGTCACCGACTTGCCGGCGGCGACGCCCTGCTTGTCCCAGGAGGAGGGCTTCACGGTGACGTGGTTGCCCGACACGGACGACTCGGCGTTCCACAGCGAGCCGAGCTTGGCGCCGGACGGGAGGTCGAACTCCAGCGTCCAGTCGGACTGGGCCTTGTCCGTGTCGTTCTTGATGACGTACTGGCCGGTGTAGCCGCCGGACCAGCTGCTGGTCTTGGTGAACGCGGCGCCGACCGAGGCCGCCGAGGCGCTGGAGGTGAACAGGAACGCACCGCCGCCCACGACGGCCGCGGCGACGACACCGCCTATCGCCTTGTTCCTGCCGCTGACCCTGCGCCGGTGCGTGCTGCTCATCGCGTGCCTGCCTTAGCTGTGCTGGGGGTGTGGGGTGCCCTTGGGGAGAGGGCGCGTCAGCACGCTAGCGATCCGGAATCCGTCAATTCGGGCAAGCGGGAAGGGGATTGAGGATCTTAGGGTGGGCTTAAGGAAGGGATCGGGAGCGATTAAAGGTCGAGACCAACCCTTTACGTTCCCGGCCGCGATGTCCACGTCCACGGCGCCCCTCGCCGGGCCCCCGGCCGCCCCGCTGGTCGACCTGCACCCAGATCCGCACCTCGGTGCCGCCGAGCACCGACGAGCCGATGCGCACGTCGCCGCCGGTCGACTCGGCGAGCCGGCGCACGATGTCGAGGCCGAGCCCGGTCGAACCGTCGCTGCCCGAGCCCTTGCCGCGCGCCATGGCGGCCTCCGGGTCGAGGATGCCGGGGCCCGCGTCGGAGACGAGCACGATCACGGCGTCCTCGCCGCTGTGCACGTCGACCGCGAAGGCGGTGCCCTCGGGGGTGTGCCGGAAGACGTTGCCGAGGAGCGCGTCGAGCGCGGCCACCAGTTCACCGCGGGCTACGGGGATGCGGACCGGCCGGTCGATCCCGGCGACCCGCACCTTGCGGCCCTCGTCCTCGGCGAGCGCCGACCAGAAGGCCATCCGGTCCCGGATCACCTCGGCGGCGTCGCATCCGGCGCCGGGACCGGCCACGGCGGTCTGCGGCTTGGCGTCGCGCGCCGTGCGGATGATGGTGTCGACCTCGCGCTCCAGCTGCTCGACGGCGACCCGGGTCTGCTCGGCGGCGGGCCCGTCGCCCAGCGAGGCGGCGTTCAGCCGCAGCACGGTCAGCGGCGTGCGCAGCCGGTGCGAGAGGTCGGCGGCCAGCTCCCGTTCGTTGGCCAGCAGCTGTACGACCTGGTCGGCCATGGAGTTGAACGCGACGGCGGCCAGGCGCAGTTCGGTGGGCCCGTCCTCGGGCACGCGGGCGCCGAGCCTGCCCTCCCCCAGCTCGTGCGCGGCGCCGACGAGCCGCTGCGCGGGCTGCACCATGCGCACCCCGAGCCGGTCGGCCACGGCCACCGAGCCGATGACGAGCGCGATGCCGACCCCGGCGAGCACGACCCACGCGGTCGTCACGCCGTTGGTGACCTCGGCCTCGGGGACGTACACCTCGACGACGGCGATCTTGGTGGAGCTCACGGCCATGGGCTGCAGCCAGACGGAGCCGCCGGGTACGTCGACGGTCTTGGCCCGGACGATCCCGTCCAGTTCGTCGGCGCCGACCCGCAGCTTGCCGAGGCGGATCTCCGGGTTCCCGCCGGCGGCCGGGACGTACACGGACATCCGGTCGCCGTCGGCGGTCTGCGCGGTGGCCAGGGCGCGGGCGAGCTGGTCGCGGTCGGTGGTGATGGACAGGGTGGGGCCGATGGCGGCGGCGGTCCGCTCGGCGTTGGAGAACGCCCGGTCGCGCGCCATCTCCTTGATGACGAGCCCGAGCGGAACGGCGAAGGCCACCACCACCATCGCCGTGACGGCCAGGCAGACCTTGACGAGCGCCCACCTCACGGCGCCGCCTCCAGGCGGGGCGGCTCCAGCTTCACGCCGACGCCGCGCAGGGTGTGCAGATAGCGGGGGCGCGCGGCCGTCTCGCCCAGTTTCCGCCGCAGCCACGACAGATGGACGTCGATGGTCTGATCGTCCCCGTAGCTCTGCTGCCACACCTCGGCGAGGAGTTCCTTGCGGGGGACGACGACGCCGGGGCGCCCGGCGAGGAACGCGAGCAGGTCGAACTCGCGGCGGGTCAGATCGAGCTGCGCCCCGTCCAGCTCGGCCTGCCGGCGCAGCGGGTCGATGGCCAGGCCGCCGACGCGCAGCACCCGCGAGGGCGGCTCGGCGGCGGCGCTGCCCCGTGAGCGGCGCAGTACGGCGGCCATCCGGGCGGAGAGGTGCTCGGGCGAGAAGGGCTTGGTCAGGTAGTCGTCGGCGCCGTCGTTCAGGAGCCGGACGATCTCGGCCTCGTCGTCGCGGGCCGTGGCGATGATCACGGGTACGTCGGTGATGCCGCGCAGCATCTTCAGCGCCTCGGCCCCGTCCAGGTCGGGCAGACCGAGGTCGAGGATCACCACGTCGAACCGGATATGAGCGACCTCGCGCAGCGCCTCCAGGGCCGTGCCGACGCTGCGCACGGTGTGCGCGGCGTCGGTCAGGTGCCGGATGAGGGCTGAGCGTACGAACTGGTCGTCCTCGACCACGAGCACACTTGCCATGGGCGGCACCGTACGCCATCCGGTCGTTCGGGGTCCTCCTCCCGGGTGACCTCGGACTCCGTGGGACAGCGGTGGCCCGTGTGGTGCAGTATGGCCCGCGATGCATTCGACGCCACCGCCGCCGCCGACCCCGGACACCGGCCCCAGGAGCCCGCGCCCGGTGCGCCGGGGCCTGGTGCACACGGTGGCCTGGCTGCTGGCGACGCTGGCCGCGGTGACCCTGTCGTGGTGGGGCGTGCACACGGTGATGTCCGGTACGGCGTACGACCCGCCGCGGGCGATGCCGGTGGTCGCGGCCGACGAGTCCGACTCGGCGTCGCCCCTCGCCTCGTCCACGCACCGGCCCGAGGCCTCGCCGTCCAGGACCGGGCCGAAGCCGTCGAGGTCGGCGGAGCCGTCACGTTCGGCGGCGGCGTCGTCCAC
>NZ_JAAGMG010000696.1 GCF_010548525.1 Streptomyces sp. SID14478 | reverse complement strand
GCCGGTGCCGGCCCGGGAGCGGGCCCGCGAGGTCCCGGTCACGGGCCCGGCGATCCGGCACACGGCGACGGCCGCGAGCAGCACCCAGGCGGGCGCCGTGAACAGCAGGTAGCGCGGCAGGAAGAGGTGCAGCTGCGCCGCGGTGCCGAAGGTGGCCAGCGGCGGCAGCACGATCCAGACGACGAGCGCCAGGGCGCGCCGGCCCGCGAAGCACAGCCCCACCGCGCCGAGCGCCATCACCGGTACGGCCACGGCCCAGGACCCGAAGAGGTTCTTCGGGAACTCCATCAGGTCCTTCAGCCCCGGGTTGTTCCAGGCGATCTGGCCGCTCTGCCCGGAGCCGGACACCGCCATGGGCAGCACGAAGCACATGCCGAGTGTGCAGGCCGCAGCGTACGCCCAGCCCACGATCCGGTCGCCCGCGCGATGCGCGGTCAGGATCATCACCAGGTGGGCGCCGAGCACGGCGAGCGAGGCCAGGTGGCTCCAGCCGATGAGCGGCACGGACAGCGTGTAGCCGACCCACACCCGGAACGACGGCTGGTCGAGGGCCCGCACGAGCAGCCAGGTCGACAACAGCACCGCGGCCACCGCGAAGGCGTACGGGCGCAGCTCCTGCCCGTACCGGGTGGTCGAGGGGACGACGGCGAACGCGAGCCCGGCGAGCACCCCCACCTGCGTGGTGAACAGGCGCCGGCCGAGCACGGCCAGCAATCCGGCGGCGGCCGCCATGGCGAGCGCCCCGGGCAGCCGCATCGCGGTCTCGGACTGCCCCGTGACGGCGATCCAGCCGTGCATGACCACGTAGTACGGGGTGAACACCACGTCGATGGAGCGGATCAGCAGGCTCAGGTCGTGGAGCGAGAGCGTCGACGCCCACCAGGTGGCGTGCTCGTCCCGCCACAGCTCACGGTCGCCGATGCCGCGCAGGACCAGCGCGAAGGCGAGGGCCGTGGGCAGCAGGAACGTGAGCAGCCCGGCGAGACGTCCGCCCGGCGCCGGACGCTCTTCGTCCGGCTCCGGCTCCGGCGCGGCCGCCGGTTCGTCGGTGTGCACGTCGTGTCCGGGGTATGCGGCGGGATCGGCGTACTGCCCCTGTTCCGTGAACGGGTCGGGGTCCACGTACGTGCCCGGATGCGCGGCGTAGGCGCCCTGGTGCTCGTACGGGTCGTATCCGCCCCTGTCGTCGGAGTAGCCGCCGCCGTACTGCGGCGAGGAGTGCAGGCTCATCGCTTCACCCAGATCCGGAACGCGCCGTCGCCCTTGCTGGTGGTGAAGCGCGCCACGGCGGCGAGACGGTAGTGGGAGTTGCCGCGCAGCGCGTCCGTCACGGCCGTGTCCACGTCGGGGGTGACCGTGCCGCGCAACACGATGACGTCGAACTTCGCGTCGAGGACGGCCGCACGGTAGGCGTCGGGGCCGGAGTGCTGCTTGCCCTTCTTGTCCTTGTAGTCCATGCCGAACGTGCTCTGCCACTGCGCGTAGCCGGTCACGTCCCGCAGGTAGTACGCGGGAACCTCGTGCTCCTCCGCCAGGTAGCTGCCCTTGCGGTCGACCAGGCCGCGCAGCACGGCCGTCATCTCGCGCGAGTCGGGGAAGCTGTACGCCTGCTGTGCCTGCACCATGCCGAAGACCAGCGTCACCACGAACAGCATGATCCCGAGCTGCGGGTGCCGGAAGTGCGGTCCGACCAGCCGGGACAGGCCGAGGCCCGCCATCGGGCCGGCGAAGAGCAGCCCGAAGCCGACGTGCTTGAACAGCGAGATCTCGGTCTGCAGGTGGATCTGGTAGGCCGGGGCGAGCAGCACCGTCCCCGTCAGCAGCACACCGAGCGTGATGCGCCGCAGCCGCCCGGGGCCCTGCCGGTCGACCACCCAGGGCATCTCCCCCATGGTCGGCCGGAGCGCGTAGGCGAGGGAGCCGCCGAGCGCGGCGAGGAACATCAGGCCGCCCCACTCGGTGCTGTGCTGCAGGATCGTCAGGGCGGTGTCGGCGCCCTTGGCGCGGTTGGTCGTGGTCTGGCTGATGCCGCCGAGCGAACCGGTGTAGAGGTAGCCGGCGCCGAACAGGACGCCCATCGCGACACCGAGCAGCGCACCACGGGCCAGCGCCCGCAGGCCGCGGTACCGGTAGGCGGTCAGTACCGCCAGGACGACCAGGGTCGGCAGGAACAGTCCGGCCGCGTACTTGGTGGCGAAGGCGAGGACCGCCGGGGGCGCGGCGAGCACGACCATCGCGCTGGACGACCGGCCGGTGCGCACGACGATCCACATCGACAGGGCGAGCAGGAAGATCGCCGCCGCGTCGAACGTGGCGAAGTTGCCGAGGAACACCGTCGACTGGATCACCGAGAACAGCGCGGCCGCGCCGAGCGCCGCGCGGACGTGGAACATCCGCCGCGTGGTCGCGTACAGCAGCGCCGTGGCACCGAGCATGAACAGCAGGCTGACGATGCGGACGCCGGCCAGCCCGGCGTAGCTGTCGACCACGGCCGCGAGGACCGGGTACAGCTTCGGGTAGCCCGAGAAGTAGCCCTCGAAGTCGCCCGGTACCGGGGTGCCGTGCAGGATGTTGCCGACCTCGTAGTGGCCGGCCGTGATGTAGAGCGCCTCGTCCTGGAAGGCGGTGCCGCGCAGCCGCAGCGACAGGCCCGTCTGGATCAGCAGGACGCACAGCAGCACCCAGCGTCCCAGGAGCTTGGCGCGCACGCCGTCCACGGACCACGCCGACTCCGCGAGCGGCGGCAGGGTGTAGCCGGGCGCGACCGGCTCCGGCACGACGGGCTCGGGCTCCGGCTCGGCCACCACCGGGGAGGCGTACGGGTCGTAGGGCGCGTACGTGTCGTAGGACTGCTGGTCGAGGTACTCGGACGTCTGGCCGTCGAACCGCCAGCCGCCGGTCTGGTAGGCGGGCGGTTCGTCCTCGTGCACCGGGTACGTCGGGTGGTACACGGGCGGCGTGTACTGCTGCTCCTGTGCGTACTGCTGGTGCGCCTGCGGCCACGGGTCCGGGTCCGTGCCGTACCGCACCTCGGGCTCGTCCGCCCAGGTCGGGGTGTGCCGGTTGGTCATGGCTTGGTCACATCGAATCCGAAGCGGTCGTCCTGCGACTGCTCCCGGAAGGTCTTCTTGGAGAGCGGTCCGCTCTCGATGCGCCAGTCCGTCTCCTTGTCGAAGTTGAACCAGACGAACCCGATGACGTCGTCGCGCCGCGCGGTCCCCCGGAACAGGTCCTTGATGTCGGCGGGCTTGCGCTCACCGGCCTGCGCCGCGGTCTCCGCGATGATGAACGGCTTCTTCGTGAAGCCGCTGATCTGGGTCATCGTCGGCCCGTAGAGCGTCTGGTACGTGGAGGGTCCGGTGGCCGCGTAATAGCCGATGATGCCGACCCAGTCGACGTAGTCGTCGCCCGGCCAGTACGGCTTGAGCTGCACCTTCGGCATGGGCGTGATGACGTTCGGGCTCCACACCCAGATGACCTGGGTGGCGCCCTCCTCGTCGAAGACGTCGTGGATGTGCTTCCACGCCGCCACGAAGTCCTTCGCGGAGGCCTTCTTCGTCCCCCAGTCGTACCAGAACCCGTTCATCTCGTGCGCGAAGCTGAGTGCGACGGGGAGGTTCAACTCCTTGACGGAGGAGGCGTATTCACGCAGGTACGTGTCCTCCTTGCCGCCCGCGACGTCCTTCAGGGACACCTTGAACGGCTCCCAGGCGATGAAGGACATCGCCCCGTAGTCCCACGCGTTCTGCACCAGCCGGGACTCGAACCGGTCGCCCCAGGCCGAGTAGAACTCGACGAGGTTGGGCTTCTTGCCCGCGGACGCCGCGAACGACTCGATGGTGCTCATCTTGGCGGGCGCCCCGTCGGCGGCGACCCCGAAGTACTTCTTGCCGGGGTGCAGCAACGGGCGCACGTCGTAGGGCGGTTCGGGCTTCGGGGCCGGCGAGGAGACGTCGGCCGAGGCGGCCGGGTCCTTGCCCTGGCCGCGCGCGTACTCGTCGCGCCCCTTGTCGGAGAAGGTGCTGCACGCCGAGACGACGGCGAGCACCGTCACCACGAGCAGCAGCCTGATGGCGGTCCTCATGCGGCGGCGACCTCCTGGCGCCGCGGCTGCACGAGCACCCGGCCGACGACCATCGCGTAGAACAGACCGGCCGACAGCATCAGCGCGAAGTCCGGCGGATACAGGGTCAGTACGCGCCAGGCGGCGACGGCGATCCAGGCGAGCGCGGTGCCGCCGGTCCAGCCGATCATGCCGACCCAGTAGCGCCGCATACCGTTCTTCTTGGCGCCCTGCGAGCCGGTCGGCTTCCAGCCCATGGGCCGCCCGCGCAGCACGTCCCACACGGCGAAGACGTGCGACCAGCCGTACATCAGCCGCACCGACCAGGCCTCCAGGCGGTAGGGCGCGCGGTGCCACAGCGGCAGCACGAGCGTCACGTACGCGACGCTCGGCAGCACCCACATCGACGCCTCGGCGCGCAGCAGGTCCGGGCGCAGGATCAGCAGCGCGAGCGGGATGATCGGCATGAGGAAGGTGGCTAGGGCGGTCTGCAGGTAGTAGAGGAACCCGGAGACGTAGCACAGGCGGGTCTTGAACTTCATCTCCATCTCCCAGAACCGCTTGCTGGTCAGCAGCTCCAGGGACCCCATGCACCAGCGGTACTGCTGGTTGTGGAAGGCGCCGGCGGTGTCCGGGCACACCCCCGCCGACAGGGCGACGGGCACGTACCGCAGCTTCCAGCCCAGCGCCCGCAGATCGAAGCCGGTGTACATGTCCTCGGAGTGCTCGATGAGCGTGATCCCGCCGATCTCGGCGAGCGCGGCCCGCCGGTACACGGCGCACGAACCGACGCAGATGGAGCCGTCCTTGTCCTCGCGGGAGGTCTGCACGGACCGGTAGAACTGCTCCTGCACGGCGCCCGCGCCGCGCTCGATCCAGTTCTGCCGGTCGACGGCACGGAAGAACTGCGGGGACTGCACGATGCCGACGCGACCGTCGTCGTCCATGTGCGGCAGCAGCTCGTCGAGCAGGTCGTGCCGGGGCGCGAAGTCCGCGTCGAGGATCAGGATGTGGTCCCCGTAGGTCTTCTCGAAGGCGTGGTTCAGATTGCCGGCCTTCTTGAACCAGCCGCGGTTGGGCCGCACGACGTAGTGGAAGCCGAAGTCCCCCGCCATGGCGCCGACCTCACCGCTGTCGGCGTCGTCGAGGACGTACACGTGCACCACGCCGCGGTAGGTGTCCGCGAGCCGGCTCACGTGCACCCAGGTGTTGTGCAGCACTTCGAGGGGCTCCCCGCACACCGGCAGGAACACGTCCACGCTCGGGAACCGCGCGGGCTGCCAGCGCCGCACGAGCCGCCGGTGCCCCTTGATGTCGAAGTCCTTGCTCAGGCCGTCCAGGTAGAGCGAGATGAGGTAGTCGGCGACCACGAACGCGAGCAACGGCATCGTCAGCCAGAACCACGGGCTGGACGCGGTGAACAGCAACTGGCTCATCGCGAGACACCCGAAGCTGATCAGCGAGCCGATCGTCAGCATCCACAGATGCCGATGGGCGTACGAATACTTCTCCACGTCGTCAGGTGGCTGCGGCAGCAACCCCTGATTCCGTGAAACGGGCCCACGCCTCCGGCTGTTCGAGGCACGGGCAGTCCCCACTGCGCTCATGCAAAACCCCCCGGGCCGACTCGGCCCGCACTGCCCCCATTGCGCCCGGCCACTCCCTGTGATCCCTTGGCCAGACCGCGGCAGCATAGCCGAGTTACCGGGGTTAATTACGAACAGGCGTGTTACCTGAGGGTTTCGTCTCTTCTCCCCCCAGGCGTACAACCATCACCCTGTTTCGGATGTCGGGCTCAGCAGCAGCCCGCCCCCGGAAGGGTCCGCCTGTTGCGCGCTTCCTTGTTCCGCGCGGCCAGCAACTCGTCGGCGGGATAGCCGACTTCCTCCAGCGTCAGCCCGTGCGGCCGCACCACGTGCACGGCGGAATCGCGCACCCCGGCGGCCAGCACCTTGCCCGGCCAGTCGCTGTCCCGGTGCCCGTCCCCCACAAACAGCAGCGCGCCGATGAGCGAGCGCACCATGTTGTGGCAGAAGGCGTCGGCCCGCACGGTGGCGGTGATGATCCCGTCGTCCCCGCGTACGAGGCTCAGCTCCTGCAATGTGCGGATGGTCGTCGCACCCTCGCGGCGCTTGCAGTACGCGGCGAAGTCGTGCTCCCCGAGCAGTGCCCCGGCCGCGGTGTTCATGGCGTCGACGTCCAACGGCCAGTCGTGCCACAGCACATGGCCCCGCAGCAGCGGGTCGACACCGCCCGGAGCGTCGGTCACGCGGTACGCGTACCGCCGCCACACCGCCGAGAACCGCGCGTTGAACCCGCTCGGCGCCTCGGCCACGGACCACACCCGCACGTCCCGCGAGAGCCGCCCGGCCAGCCGCTTGAGCAGCTTCTCCCGGTGCTCGGCCCACACCTCCACCGGCAGGTCCACGTGCGCGACCTGCCCCCGCGCATGCACCCCGGAGTCGGTCCGCCCGGCCACGGTCAGCTCGTACGTCGCCCCGCCCGACCGGGTCACCGTCCGCAGCGCGTCCTCGATCTCCCCCTGCACGGTCCGGCGCCCGCCGGCCTGCTTCGCCCACCCGGAGAACTCGGCCCCGTCGTACGACAGATCGAGCCGTACGCGCACGAACCCGTCGGCAACTTCGTCACTCACCCAAAGATCCTCTCAGCAACGCGAAGCGGGCCCGCCCCCAAAGGAGCGGACCCGCTAAGACGCACCCCGAAGGGGCGCGGGGAACTGCGCGACACGCCGCCACGAACCCGCGGCCGCGAGCACACAGCCCCCAACAGACGACTAGGCGTCCTTGGACTCCTCAGCGGCGGCCTCGTCGGCCGGCTTGGCGTCCTCGACGACCTCGGCCGGAGCCTCGGTCTTCGGCTCGGCGTCCTTGGCGGAACGCTTGGTGGCGGCCTCGGCCTCACCGGTGGCCTGCTGCGCGACCGTCAGGGCCTCGACCAGCTCGATGACAGCCATGGGCGCGTTGTCGCCACGACGGTTACCGATCTTGGTGATACGGGTGTAACCACCCGGACGGTTCTCGTAGCGCGGGCCGATCTCGGTGAAGAGCGTGTGGACGACGCTCTTGTCCGTGATGACCGTGAGCACCTGACGGCGGTTGTGAAGGTCGCCCTTCTTCGCCTTGGTGACCAGACGCTCCGCGTACGGGCGCAGACGACGGGCCTTCGCCTCGGTCGTCGTGATCTTGCCGTGCTCGAAGAGCGACTTCGCGAGGTTCGCGAGGAGCAGCTTCTCGTGCGCGGCGCTGCCGCCCAGACGGGCACCCTTGGTGGGCTTCGGCATGGTGTTTCTCCTAGGTGTCTGCCCCGGCCGTATCAGGTACCGGGGTCAGTGTCCGAGCAGACGGCTGTCTGTCGGAGATCCTGGCGCCCCTTTCGAGGGGCCAGGAGGGATCGGGCCCCGTAAGGGGCTCGAAGAACCGGCTCGCGGCGGAGCGGCTCAGTACTGCTCGGTCTCGACGAAACCGGCATCCGCGTCGTCGTCGGCGCCGAAGGCGTCGGCGGCGGCGGTCGGGTCGAAGCCGGGAGGCGAGTCCTTCAGCGCGAGGCCCATACCGGCCAGCTTCGCCTTGACCTCGTCGATCGACTTCGCACCGAAGTTACGGATGTCGAGCAGGTCCGCCTCGGAACGGGCGACGAGCTCACCCACGGAGTGGATGCCCTCGCGCTTGAGGCAGTTGTACGACCGAACGGTGAGCTCGAGCTCCTCGATCGGCAGGGCGAGATCAGCGGCAAGAGCGGCGTCCGTCGGGGACGGGCCCATGTCGATGCCCTCGGCGTCGATGTTCAGCTCGCGGGCGAGACCGAACAGCTCGACCAGGGTCTTGCCGGCCGACGCCATGGCGTCACGCGGCCGCATGGCCTGCTTCGTCTCGACGTCGACGATCAGCTTGTCGAAGTCGGTGCGCTGCTCGACACGCGTCGCCTCGACCTTGTACGTCACCTTGAGGACCGGCGAGTAGATCGAGTCGACCGGGATGCGCCCGATCTCCTGACCGACCTGCTTGTTCTGCACGGCGGAGACGTAGCCGCGACCGCGCTCGACGGTCAGCTCCATCTCCAGCTTGCCCTTGCCGTTGAGCGTGGCGAGGACGAGGTCGGGGTTGTGCACCTCGACACCGGCCGGGGGCGCGATGTCGGCGGCGGTGACCAGACCCGGGCCCTGCTTGCGCAGGTACATCACGACCGGCTCGTCGTGCTCCGAGGAGACGACCAGCTGCTTGATGTTGAGGATCAGGTCGGTGACGTCTTCCTTGACGCCCGGCACGGTGGTGAACTCGTGCAGGACACCGTCGATACGGATCGACGTGACCGCCGCACCCGGGATCGACGACAGAAGCGTGCGGCGAAGGGAGTTGCCGAGGGTGTAACCGAAGCCCGGCTCCAGCGGCTCGATCACGAACCGGGAGCGGAACTCGTCGACGACCTCTTCGGTCAACGACGGACGCTGAGCAATCAGCATGAAGTGAATCCTTCAGTCATGGGCACCCACTATTTGATGCCCTTGAGTACTACCAAGGGTACGGGCGGTACGGCTCCAGGGAGCCATACCGCCCGAAAAACCTCGTGTCAAGCGACGTGCGTCAGACGCGGCGGCGCTTGGGCGGACGGCAGCCGTTGTGCGGCGTGGGGGTGACGTCCTGGATCGAGCCGACCTCGAGGCCGGTGGCCTGGAGGGAGCGGATCGCGGTCTCACGGCCGGAGCCGGGGCCCTTGACGAAGACGTCGACCTTGCGCATGCCGTGCTCCTGCGCGCGACGGGCAGCCGACTCGGCGGCCATCTGCGCGGCGAACGGCGTGGACTTGCGCGAGCCCTTGAAGCCGACGTGGCCGGCGGAGGCCCACGAGATCACGTTGCCGGTCGGGTCCGTGATGGACACGATCGTGTTGTTGAACGTGCTCTTGATGTGCGCGTGGCCGTGAGCGACGTTCTTCTTTTCCTTGCGGCGCACCTTCTTGGCAGCGCCCTGACGACCCTTGGGGGGCATGTCGTTCTCCTACGGGAGGTGGTCGGTCCTACAGCGAAGACCGCTGATGAAGCGTTGTCCGCTGAGGACTACTTCTTGCCCGGCTTCTTCTTGCCGGCGATGGCGCGACGCGGGCCCTTACGGGTACGCGCGTTCGTGCTGGTGCGCTGACCGCGGACCGGCAGACCACGACGGTGGCGCAGACCCTGGTAGCAGCCGATCTCGACCTTGCGGCGGATGTCGGCCTGGATCTCGCGACGGAGGTCACCCTCGGTCTGGAAGTTCTGGTCCACGTACTCGCGGATCTTGACGAGGTCTTCCTCGCTCAGGTCGCGAACGCGGATGTTGCGGTCCACACCGACGGTGTCCAGCGTGAGCTGGGCGCGCGTACGGCCGATGCCGAACACGTAGGTGAGGGCAACCTCGATGCGCTTCTCGCGCGGGAGGTCAACACCTTCAACGCGTGCCATTCATGGCTCCTGTTGATTCTTCGGAGGTCTGCAGCAGAACCACTCCCAGCAGCCGTACTAGGTACAAACTGGGTCCCCGGCCTCCGACCGAAGGTGTCGCCGCGGTGAAGTGATCCACCGCCGGCGGGTTCTGCATATGTACTCAATGTGTTGCGTGCGTCGCGCGAAACTCTGCGAACGAACTGCAGTCAGTCGTGCGTCAGCCCTGGCGCTGCTTGTGGCGCGGGTTGTCGCAGATGACCATGACCCGACCGTGACGGCGGATCACCCTGCACTTGTCGCAGATCTTCTTGACGCTCGGCTTGACCTTCATGGGTGAGGTTCTCCGGGTCAGTTGCCGGCAGCCCGCGGAAGCGGGACTTGGGCAAGATCTACTTGTACCGGTAGACGATCCGGCCACGCGTCAGGTCGTACGGAGACAACTCCACCACGACCCGGTCGTCAGGGAGGATGCGGATGTAGTGCATGCGCATCTTGCCGCTGATGTGTGCCAGGACCTGGTGGCCGTTCTGGAGCTCCACCTTGAACATGGCGTTCGGAAGAGACTCGACGACAGTGCCTTCGATCTCGATGGCACCTTGCTTCTTGGCCACGCTTCGCCCTTCGAATCGACTACCTTGATCGACTTCGCGGATCGCATGCGGACATGCATATACACGAGAGTCGACGAGTCAGTCTACGTCAGTACCCCCGGAAAGACGAATCCGAGAATTCTGCCCTACCCGGGAGATCGATAATCCCTGCGGCCCGCCGACTCAGCCCAACGGGTCCGGCGCCGCCGTCACGCCCATCTCCGCCAGCTTCGCCTTGCCGCCGTCCGGCGCGGTCAGCACGATCGGGCCCTCCTCCGTCAGCGCCACGGAGTGCTCCCAGTGGGAGGACCAGGTGCCGTCCGTCGTGATGACCGTCCACTCGTCCTCGAGGACCTCGGTCCGCGGGGTGCCGAGGGAGACCATGGGCTCGATGGCGAGGCAGAGGCCGGGGACGAGCTTGGGGCCCTTGCCGCGGCGGCGCTCGACGTAGTTCAGCAGGTGCGGGTCCATGTGCATCTCGGTGCCGATGCCGTGGCCGCCGTAGTCCTCGACGATCCCGTACTTGCCGCCCCCGGGCTTGGGCTGGCGGCGGATGTACGTCTCGATCGCGCGCGAGATGTCGACGAGGCGGTTGCCCGCCTTCATGGCGGCGATGCCGGCCCACATCGACTCCTCGGTCACCCGGGACAGCTCGATGAGCTCCGGAGCGTGACCGGACCCGACGAACGCGGTGTACGCGGCGTCGCCGTGCCAGCCGTCGATGATCGCGCCCGCGTCGATGGAGATGATGTCGCCGTCCTCCAGGACGACCTTGTCGCTCGGGATGCCGTGGACCACGACCTCGTTCTTCGAGGTGCAGATGGTCGCGGGGAAACCGCCGTACCCGAGGAAGTTCGGCTTCGCGCCGTGCTCGGCGATGACCTTGCGGGCGACCTCGTCCAGGTCCCTGGTGGTCGCGCCCGGCACGGCCGCCTCACGGGTCGCGGCGTGGATCGCCGCGACGACAAGCCCCGCCTCCCGCATCTTGCGAATCTGGTCGGGGGTCTTGATCTGCACCATGGGGGCCTGCGCTCTCCGTCATCCGGTACGAGGGTTACGTACGTACCCACCAACACTAAGGCCGCGGCCCCCCTGTCGGGGAACCGCGGCCTGAGGTACGTACGGCAACAGCGGGGGCTAGCGCCCCAGGGCCTCCATGGACCGCGCCGTGACCTCTTCCACCTTGCCGAGCGCGGAGATCGTCTTCACGAGCCCCTGCTCCCGGTAGTAGTCGATGATCGGCTCGGTCTGCGTGTGGTAGACCTCCAGCCGCTTGCGCACGGTCTCTTCCTTGTCGTCGTCGCGCTGGTACAGCTCGCCGCCGCAGGTGTCACAGACACCTTCGGTCTTGGGCTGCTTGTACGTGACGTGGAAGACGTGCGACGAGTCGTTTCGGCAGATGCGGCGGCCGGCGATGCGCTTGACCACCTCGTCCTCGGAGACCTCCAGGTCCAGAACCGCGTCCAGCTTCACGTCGTCCGCCTTGAGGGCGACGTCGAGCGCCTCCGCCTGCGAGACGTTGCGCGGGAAGCCGTCGAGCAGGAAGCCGTTCACGGCGTCCGGCTGCTCCATGCGGTCCTTGGCCATCCCGATGGTGACCTCGTCCGGTACCAGCTGGCCCGCGTCCATGTACGACTTGGCCTGCTTGCCGAGATCCGTGCCCTTGCTGATGTTGGCACGGAAGAGGTCGCCCGTGGAGATGTGCGGGATCGACAGGTTCTTGGCAAGGAACGCAGCCTGCGTTCCCTTGCCGGCACCAGGCGGCCCGACGAGGACGATTCGCATCAGCGGAGGAACCCTTCGTAATTGCGCTGCTGGAGCTGGCTCTCGATCTGCTTCACCGTCTCCAGCCCCACACCCACGATGATGAGGATGCTGGTGCCGCCGAACGGGAAGTTCTGGTTTGCCCCGAAACCAACCAACGCCATCGTCGGTACGAGAGCGATCAGACCCAAGTACAGCGAACCCGGCCAGGTGATCCGGTTGAGCACGTACGAAAGGTACTCAGCGGTCGGTCGGCCAGCCCGGATGCCCGGGATGAAGCCACCATACTTCTTCATGTTGTCCGCGACTTCCTCGGGGTTGAACGAGATCGCCACGTAGAAGAAGGCGAAGAACACGATCAGGAGGAAGTACGTGACGATGTAAATCGGGTGATTTCCCTTGGTCAGGTGGTCGTCGATCCACAGCTTCCACGACGAGTCGCCACCTGCGAACTGGGCGACGAGCGCGGGGATGTAGAGGAGTGACGACGCGAAGATGACAGGGATCACACCCGCCTGGTTCACCTTGAGCGGGATGTACGTGGACGTGCCGCCGTAGGAACGACGGCCGATCATGCGCTTCGCGTACTGCACCGGGATACGGCGCTGGGCCTGCTCGACGAAGACCACCAGGCCGACCATGACCAGGCCGACGAGGATGACGGTGCCGAACTCGATCCAGCCGTCGGCCAGCGAACCACCCTGCTTGATGGCCCACAGGGCGGACGGGAAGCTGGCGGCGATCGAGATGAACATCAGGATCGACATGCCGTTGCCGATGCCGCGGTCGGTGATCAGCTCACCGAGCCACATCATCACGCACGTACCGGCGGTCATCGTGATGACCATCGTGATGGTGATGAAGATCGACTGGTCCGGCACGATCTGACTTGCGACGGGGCACCCCTGGAAGAGGGCGCCGGTACGGGCGGTGGCGACCAGGCCCGTGCCCTGAAGGATGGCGAGCGCCACGGTCAGGTACCGGGTGTACTGCGTGATCTTCGCGGTACCGGCCTGTCCCTCCTTCTTGAGGGCTTCGAGGCGCGGGATCACCACGGTGAGAAGCTGCAGAATGATGCTCGCGGTGATGTACGGCATGATGCCGAGCGCGAAGACCGTGATCTGCAGCAGCGCGCCACCGCTGAACATGTTCACCAGGCCGAACAGGCCGGTGGAGGATTTGGCCTGGTCCATGCACGTCTGGACACTCGTGTAATCCACACCGGGGATCGGGATGTGCGCCCCGAGCCGGTAGACCACGACGATGCCGAGCGTGAAGAGCAGCTTCTTGCGCAGGTCGGGCGTCCTGAACGCCCGGGCGAACGCGGTGAGCACGGTGCCTCCTGCGACCCCCGCGCGCGTGCGTCAGAGGTGACGGTCTTGAGGATTCGACGAATGGGTAACGGTCAAAACCCGGGATTGGTGCCGGGGGCACACAACAGCCCGGAAATTAACAGCGGACGCCACCTTACCGGCGTACCCGCCCCCCTAGGAACGACCAACCGGGGATACCCCTTTTGTGGGGTATCCCCGGTCGGGATCGCTCATGTCATCGAGACGGTGTCTGAGATCAGACGAGCTCGGTGACCGTACCGCCGGCGGCGGTGATCTTCTCCTTGGCGGAGCCGGAGACGGCGTCGACCGTCACCTGCAGCGCCACGGTGATCTCGCCCTGGCCCAGGACCTTGACGAGGCTGTTCTTACGGACAGCGCCCTTTTCCACCAGACCCTCGACGGTGACTTCGCCACCCTCGGGGTACAGCGAGGTGAGCTTGTCCAGGTTCACGACCTGGAACTCGACCTTGAAGGGGTTCTTGAAGCCCTTGAGCTTCGGAAGACGCATGTGGAGGGGCATCTGGCCACCCTCGAAGCGCTCCGGAACCTGGTAACGGGCCTTCGTGCCCTTGGTACCACGACCGGCCGTCTTACCCTTCGACGCCTCACCACGACCGACACGGGTCTTGGCGGTCTTGGCGCCGGGGGCCGGACGGAGGTTGTGGATCTTCAGCGGGTTGTTCTCCGCCATGATCAGACCTCCTCAACCGTCACGAGGTGGCGGACGGTCTGCACCATGCCGCGGAACTCGGGGCGGTCCTCCTTGACGACCTGCGTGTTGATGCCCTTGAGACCAAGGGAACGCAGGGTGTCACGGTGGTTCTGCTTGCTGCCGATGTACGACTTCACCTGCGTGATCTTGAGCTGTGCCATTACGCAGCACCAGCCCCGGCACGCGCGCGCAGCAGAGCCGCGGGAGCGACGTCCTCGAGGGGCAGACCACGGCGAGCCGCGATCTCCTCGGGACGCTGCAGGCCCTTCAGGGCCTCCACGGTCGCGTGCACGATGTTGATCGCGTTCGACGAACCGAGCGACTTCGACAGGATGTCGTGCACGCCCGCGCACTCGAGCACGGCACGCACCGGGCCACCGGCGATAACACCGGTACCGGGGGAAGCCGGCTTGAGCAGGACGACGCCCGCAGCCTTCTCGCCCGTGATCGGGTGCGGGATGGTGCCCTGGATACGGGGGACCTTGAAGAAGTGCTTCTTGGCCTCCTCAACACCCTTGGCGATGGCGGCCGGCACCTCCTTGGCCTTGCCGTAACCGACACCCACGGTGCCGTCACCGTCGCCCACTACGACGAGCGCAGTGAAGCTGAAGCGACGACCACCCTTCACAACCTTGGCGACGCGGTTGATCGCGACAACGCGCTCAACGTACGCGGTCTTCTCGGCGGCAGCGCCACCGTCGCGACCCTTCCGGTCCCGCCGCTCGCCGCCACCGGCACCGCCACCGCGGCGCTGGGGTCCAGCCATTGGAATTACCTCTCTCTGTTTCCGCTAGCTACGGAACCGGCTCAGAACTTCAGGCCGGCTTCGCGGGCGGCGTCCGCCAGAGCGGCGATGCGCCCGGCGTACTGGTTACCACCACGGTCGAACACGACAGCCTCGACACCGGCAGCCTTGGCGCGCTCCGCGACCAGGGCGCCGACCGACTTGGCCTGCGTGGACTTGTCGCCCTCGCCACCGCGGATCGAGGTGTCCAGGGTCGACGCCGACGCGAGGGTGTGACCCTTAACGTCGTCGATGACCTGGGCCACGATGTTGCGGTTCGAGCGCGTCACGACCAGGCGCGGACGCTCAGCCGTACCCGAGATGTGCTTACGGATGCGGATGTGACGCCGCTTGATGGCAGCACGCTTGTAAGCGTCGCCCTTAGCAATCTTCTGACCGTATGCCATGGCTTACTTACCCGCCTTTCCGACCTTGCGGCGGATGACTTCGCCTTCGTACTTGACGCCCTTGGCCTTGTACGGGTCGGGCTTGCGCAGCTTGCGGATGTTGGCCGCAACCTCGCCGACCTTCTGCTTGTCGATGCCCTCGACCGAGAACTTGGTCGCCGATTCGACCTTGAACGAGATGCCCTCGGGCGCCTCGACCAGGATCGGGTGGCTGTAGCCGAGCGAGAACTCCAGGTTGGAGCCCTTCGCCAGGACGCGGTAACCGACACCGCTGATCTCGAGCTTCTTCACGTAACCCGTGGTCACGCCGGTGATCATGTTCGCCACCAGCGTGCGGGACAGGCCGTGCAGGGCCTTGTTCTGACGCTCGTCGTTCGGGCGGGTGACGCTGAGCACGCCGTCCTCACCCTTGGCGATCTCGATCGGCGCGACGATGGTGTGGCTCAGGGATCCCTTGGGGCCCTTCACCGCGACCGTCTGGCCGTCGATGGTGACGTCCACGCCGGCGGGAACCGTGATGGGGAGCTTGCCAATACGCGACATAGCTTTTTCCTCCGATTCCTTCCGCTACCAGACGTAGGCGAGGACTTCCCCACCCACGCCCTTCTTGCCTGCCTGCTGGCCGGTCAGGAGACCGTGCGACGTGGAGATGATCGCCACGCCGAGGCCACCGAGGACCTTGGGCAGGTTGGTGGACTTCGCGTAAACGCGCAGACCCGGCTTGGAGATCCGCTTGATGCCGGCGATCGAACGCTCACGGTTCGGGCCGAACTTCAGCTCCAGGACGAGGGACTTGCCGACCTCGGCGTCCTCGACCTTCCAGCCGGTGATGAAACCCTCCTGCTGGAGGATCTCGGCGATGTGCGACTTGATCTTGCTGTGCGGCATAGCCACGGTGTCGTGGTACGCCGAGTTCGCGTTCCGCAGACGCGTCAGCATGTCTGCGATCGGATCAGTCATGGTCATGAATTGGCCTTCGGCCTCTCTCGCCGGGGTTTCCTGTATGCGCCATCCCTCTCCCCACACAGGGGCGGGACGGGTGCGGCGCGGGGACCTACGGCGTAGTAAGCATCATTAGCGGGCAAAGCCCGCGGGCGGTAGGGCGGCAGACGCCCAACCCTCCTAGCCTAAGGCATGGAGAGCAGGGCCTCTGCCGACCCTTTGCTTACCGAGAGATCCAGCTAATCCCAACTAGGGGATTACCAGGAGCTCTTGGTCACGCCCGGCAGCTCGCCACGGTGAGCCATCTCACGAAGGCACACGCGGCACAGGCCGAACTTGCGGTAGACGGAGTGCGGACGGCCGCAGCGCTGGCAGCGCGTGTAGCCGCGAACACCGAACTTGGGCTTACGAGCAGCCTTGGCAATAAGAGCCTTCTTCGCCATCTCGCTTACGCCTCCTTGAACGGGAAGCCGAGGTGACGAAGGAGCGCGCGGCCCTCAGCGTCGTTGGTCGCCGTGGTGACCACGGTGATGTCCATACCCCGGACGCGGTCGATCTTGTCCTGGTCGATCTCGTGGAACATGACCTGCTCGGTGAGACCGAAGGTGTAGTTGCCACGGCCGTCGAACTGCTTGGGGGACAGACCACGGAAGTCGCGGATGCGCGGGAGCGCGAGCGACAGGGTGCGGTCCAGGAACTCCCACATGCGGTCGCCACGAAGCGTGACGTGAGCACCGATCGGCTGGCCCTCGCGCAGCTTGAACTGCGCGATGGACTTGCGGGCCTTGGTGATGGCCGGCTTCTGACCCGTGATGGTGGTCAGGTCGCGGACGGCACCGTCCATGAGCTTCGAGTCACGCGCAGCGTCACCGACACCCATGTTGACCACGATCTTGACCAGACCGGGGATCTGCATGACGTTCTCGTACGAGAACTCCTCCTGCAGCTTGCCCTTGATCTCGTCGCGGTACTTCTGCTTCAGACGCGGGTTGGTGGTGGTCGTCATCAGATGTCCTCACCCGTCCGCTTGGCAACGCGGATCTTGTTGCCCTCGTCGTCGAAGCGGTAACCGACGCGCGTGACAACCTTGTTGCCGTCCTTCTCCACGACCAGCTGGACGTTGGAGACGTGGACGGGGGCCTCGGTGGTCACGATGCCGCCGGCCTGCGAACCGCTGGCGGTGGGGCCGGCCTTCGTGTGCTTCTTGACCCGGTTGACACCCTCGACCAGGACGCGCTCGTCGCGCGGGTAAGCGGCAATGACCTTGCCCTGCTTGCCCTTGTCCTTACCGGTGATGACCTGGACCAGGTCGCCCTTCTTGATCTTCATGCTTACAGCACCTCCGGCGCGAGCGAGATGATCTTCATGAACTTCTTCTCGCGCAGCTCACGGCCCACCGGGCCGAAGATACGGGTGCCGCGGGGGTCGCCGTCGTTCTTCAGAATGACAGCGGCGTTCTCGTCGAAGCGGATGTACGAGCCGTCCGGACGGCGGCGCTCCTTGACGGTGCGAACGATGACCGCCTTGACGACGTCACCCTTCTTCACGTTGCCACCGGGGATCGCGTCCTTGACGGTGGCGACGATGACGTCACCGATGCCCGCGTAGCGGCGACCCGAGCCACCGAGAACACGAATGGTGAGAATTTCCTTCGCACCCGTGTTGTCGGCGACGCGGAGTCGCGACTCCTGCTGGATCACGTCTATCTCCTGTTTGTCTGCCGGTTCCCGGCAGGGGCTGCTCTCTGACGAGAGGGCCCCTGCCGAGCCTGGCGGAACGAACCCTGAGGGGCCCCCAAATTTCTTATTCGGGGCCTCAGAGAATTACTTGGCCTTCTCGAGGATCTCGACGATGCGCCAGCGCTTGGTCGCCGACAGCGGACGCGTCTCCATCAGGAGGACGCGGTCGCCGACGCCGGCAGCGTTCTGCTCGTCGTGCGCCTTGAGCTTGTTCGTACGGCGGATGACCTTGCCGTACAGGGCGTGCTTGACGCGGTCCTCGACAGCGACGACGACGGTCTTGTCCATCTTGTCGCTGACAACAAGGCCCTCACGGGTCTTGCGGAAGCCGCGGGCGGCAGTCTCTTCAGTCACAGTCTTCTCGCTCATCAGGCGCTCTCCACCGTCTCGATGCCCAGCTCGCGCTCACGCATGAGGGTGTAGATCCGCGCGATGTCCTTGCGGACGGCCTTGAGCCGACCGTGGTTCTCGAGCTGACCCGTCGCCGCCTGGAAGCGGAGGTTGAACAGCTCTTCCTTGGCCTCGCGGAGCTTGTTGAGGAGCTCCTCGTTGCCCAGCTCGCGCAGCTCCGACGCCTTGGTACCGGTCGACATCACGCTTCACCTGCCTCGCGCTTGACGATCTTGCACTTCATCGGCAGCTTGTGAGCCGCACGAGTCAGCGCCTCGCGCGCGGTCTTCTCGTTGGGGTACGACAGCTCGAACATCACGCGTCCGGGCTTGACGTTGGCGACCCACCACTCCGGGGAACCCTTACCGGAACCCATGCGGGTCTCGGCAGGCTTCTTGGTGAGGGGACGGTCCGGGTAGATGTTGATCCAGACCTTGCCGCCACGCTTGATGTGACGCGTCATGGCGATACGAGCGGCCTCGATCTGACGGTTCGTCACGTACGCCGGCGTGAGCGCCTGAATGCCGTACTCGCCGAACGCAACCTGCGTGCCACCCTTGGACATACCGCTGCGCTTCGGGTGGTGCTGCTTGCGGTGCTTGACCCTACGGGGGATCAGCATTTCGGTCAGGCCTCCGTTCCGGTGCTCTCAGCAGCCGGAGCGGCAGCGGCGGGAGCGTCGGCCTTGGGGGCCTCGGCAGCCGGCGCGGACTGCTGCTGCGGCTTGCGACCGCGACCGCCACGCTCGCCACCGCGGCCACCACGGCCGGCCGGGCGGTCGTTGCCGCCACGGGCCGGGCGGTTGCCGGCGCGGGCAGCGGCGTTCTCGGCGCGAACCTCGGCGATGTTCTTGACGTCGCCCTTGTAGATCCAGACCTTCACGCCGATGCGGCCGAAGGTCGTCTTGGCCTCGAAGAAGCCGTAGTCCACGTTGGCGCGGAGCGTGTGCAGGGGCACGCGGCCCTCGCGGTAGAACTCCGAACGGGACATCTCGGCACCGCCGAGACGACCGCCACACTGGATCTTGATGCCCTTGGCGCCCGCCTTCATCGCCGACTGCATGCTCTTGCGCATGGCACGACGGAAGGAGACGCGGGAGGACAGCTGCTCCGCCACGGCCTGGGCCACGAGCTGAGCGTCGACCTCGGGGTTCTTGACCTCGAGGATGTTCAGCTGGACCTGCTTGCCCGTGAGCTTCTCGAGGTCACCGCGGATGCGGTCGGCCTCGGCGCCACGGCGGCCGATGACGATGCCGGGACGAGCGGTGTGGATGTCCACACGCACGCGGTCACGGGTGCGCTCGATCTCCACCTTCGAGATGCCGGCGCGCTCCATGCCGGACGTCATCATCCGACGGATGGCGACGTCTTCCTTGACGTAGTCCTTGTACAGCTTGTCGGCGTACCAACGCGACTTGAAGTCGGTCGTGACACCGAGCCGGAACCCGTGCGGGTTTACCTTCTGGCCCATTACCGGGTTCCTTCCTTGCTGCTGACGACCACGGTGATGTGGCTGGTCCGCTTACGGATCCGGTAGGCACGGCCCTGAGCACGCGGACGGAACCGCTTCAGGGTCGGGCCCTCGTCCACGTACGCCTCGCTGATGACCAGCGAAGAGGCGTCGGTGTGGTCGTAGTTGTGCGCAGCGTTGGCGATGGCGCTGTCCAGCACCTTGCCAACGGGCACGCTCGCGGCCTGCGGGGCGAAACGCAGGACCGCCTGAGCCTCCGTGGCATCCATGCCACGGATGAGGTCCACCACGCGGCGGGCCTTCATGGGCGTGACGCGGATGTACCGCGCCTGGGCCCTGGCTTCCATGGTTGTCCCTTCGGTGTTAGTCATAGTCGATTCCACCCCGCCTTAGCGGCGCTTCGACTTCCGGTCGTCCTTGACGTGACCCCGGAAGGTGCGCGTCGGCGAGAACTCGCCGAGCTTGTGGCCGACCATCGACTCGGTGACGAACACCGGGATGTGGGTCTTGCCGTTGTGCACCGCGATCGTGTGGCCCAGCATGCTGGGGATGATCATCGAGCGGCGGGACCAGGTCTTGATGACGTTCTTGGAACCGGCTTCGTTCTGAGCGTCCACCTTCTTCACGAGGTGGCCGTCAACGAAGGGTCCCTTCTTGAGACTGCGCGGCATCTAAACCCGCTCCTAGCGCTTCTTGTTCGTCTTGCGGCGGCGGACGATGTACTTGCTCGAAGCCTTCTTCGGCGAGCGAGTACGACCCTCCTTCTGACCCCACGGGGAGACCGGGTGGCGACCACCGGAGGTCTTGCCCTCACCACCACCGTGCGGGTGGTCAACCGGGTTCATCGCCACACCGCGAACGGTCGGACGAACGCCGAGCCAGCGCTTGCGGCCGGCCTTGCCCCAGTTGATGTTCGACTGCTCGGCGTTGCCGACCTCGCCGATCGTGGCGCGGCAGCGCACGTCGACCAGGCGGATCTCACCGGAGGGCATACGAAGGTGGGCCATCGAGCCCTCCTTCGCCAGCAGCTGCACGGAGGCACCCGCGGAGCGGGCGAACTTGGCGCCGCCGCCCGGACGGAGCTCGATCGCGTGGATCGTGGTACCGACCGGGATGTTGCGCAGCGCAAGGTTGTTGCCCGGCTTGATGTCGGCCGCGGGGCCGTTCTCAACCCGGTCACCCTGCGACAGGCCACGCGGAGCGATGATGTAGCGCTTCTCGCCGTCTGCGTAGTGCAGAAGCGCGATGCGCGCAGTGCGGTTGGGGTCGTACTCGATGTGCGCGACCTTTGCCGGCACGCCGTCCTTGTCGTGACGACGGAAGTCGATCACGCGGTAGGCGCGCTTGTGGCCACCACCCTGGTGGCGAACGGTCACACGACCGGCGTTGTTACGGCCGCCCTTGCTGTGCAGCGGGCGGACCAGCGACTTCTCCGGCGTGGACCGCGTGACCTCGACGAAGTCGGCAACGCTGGAGCCACGACGCCCCGGCGTAGTCGGCTTGTACTTGCGGATTCCCATTTCTCAGTCCTCGTCCGATATTCGGACCAGGGCGCTCCGTTAGGAGGCCTGGCCGAAGATGTCGATACGGTCGCCCTCAACGAGGGTCACGATCGCGCGCTTGGTGTTCGCACGCTGGCCGAAGCCGGTGCGGGTCCGCTTGCGCTTGCCCTGACGGTTGATCGTGTTGACCCCGGAGACCTTGACCGAGAAGACCGCCTCGACGGCCTGCTTGATCTGGGTCTTGTTGGCACGCGGGTCCACGATGAAGGTGTACTTGCCCTCGTCGAGGAGCGCGTAGCTCTTCTCCGAGACGACCGGCTTGACGAGAACGTCACGGGGGTCCGTGAACGACTTGCTCAGCGGCGTCTCAACGGTGTTCTTGCCCTCGGTGGCGTGGCGCTTCGCCTTGGCGACGCGCGCGGCCTTGGCGGCCTTGGCGGCCTTCGAGGCGATGCTCGGGTGACGCGTAGCCATCAGGCTTCGCTCCCTTCGGTGTCAGCGGCCTTGGGGCCAGACACGAAGGACTCGAAAGCGGCCTGGGTGAAGACCACGTCGTCCGAGACGAGAACGTCGTACGTGTTCAGCTGGCCCGGCTCCAGGATGTGGACCTGGGGCAGGTTGCGAGCGGAGAGCAGCGCGACCTCGTCGGCACGGTCGATGACCAGGAGCACGTTCTTGCGCTCACTGATCTTGCCGAGCAGCGACTTGGCGGCCTTGGTCGAGACCTCGCCGTCGACCACGCCGGTGACGACGTGGATGCGAGCGTTGCGGGCCCGGTCGGTGAGGGCGTGGCGCAGGGCCGCGGCCTTCATCTTCTTCGGGGTCCGCTGCGAGTAGTCACGCGGCGTGGGGCCGTGGACGACGCCACCGCCGGCGAACTGCGGCGCACGGGTCGAACCCTGGCGCGCGCGGCCGGTGCCCTTCTGGCGGTAAGGCTTCTTACCGCCACCGCGGACCTCGCCACGACGCTTGACCTTGTGCGTGCCCTGACGGGCGGCGGCCAGCTGCGCGACGACGACCTGGTGAAGCAGCGGAACGCTGATCTTCTCCACGTCGAAGATCTCGGCCGGGAGCTCTACGGTCCCGGTCTTGTCGCCGGAGGGCGACAGAATGTCAATGGTGCTCATAGTCCTCAGGCCCCCTTGGCCGCAGTGCGGACCAGGACGAGGCCGCCGTTCGGACCAGGAACCGCGCCCTTGATGAGGAGCAGGCCCTTCTCCGCGTCAACGGCGTGAACGGTCAGGTTCTGGGTGGTGACCCGCTCGTTGCCCATACGGCCCGCCATGCGGAGGCCCTTGAACACACGACCCGGGGTGGCGCAGCCACCGATGGAGCCGGGCGAGCGGTGCTTGCGCTGGGTGCCGTGACCGGCGCCGAGGCCCTTGAAGTTGTGACGCTTCATGACACCGGCGAAGCCCTTGCCCTTGCTCTTGCCGGTCACGTCCACCTTGACGCCGGACTCGAAGGTCTCAGCGGTGATCTCCTGGCCGAGGGTGTACTCGCTGGCGTCAGCGGTACGGATCTCGACGAGGTGACGACGGGGGGTGACGTCGGCCTTGGCGAAGTGGCCCTTGAGGGGCTTGTTCACCTTGCGCGGGTCGATCTCGCCGAACGCGATCTGGACGGACTCGTAGCCGTCGGAGTCGTTCGTGCGGACCTGGGTCACGACGTTGGGGCCGGCCTTGACGACGGTGACCGGAACAACACGGTTGTTCTCGTCCCACACCTGCGTCATGCCGAGCTTCTCGCCCAGGATGCCCTTGATCTGCTTAGCCATCTCTAGCTCACCGACCCTTAGAGCTTGATCTCGATGTCGACACCGGCCGGGAGGTCGAGTCGCATCAGAGAGTCAACGGTCTTCGGAGTCGGGTCGAGGATGTCGATCAGGCGCTTGTGCGTGCGCATCTCGAAGTGCTCGCGCGAGTCCTTGTACTTGTGCGGCGACTTGATGACGCAGTACACGTTCTTCTCGGTAGGCAGCGGCACCGGGCCCGCGACCGACGCACCAGTACGCGTCACCGTCTCGACGATCTTCTTCGCCGAGGAGTCGATGACCTCGTGGTCGTAGGCCTTGAGCCGGATGCGGATCTTCTGTCCCGCCATGGCTACTTAGTAGTCCTGTCTCTCGTAACGCTCTGGAACCCAGTAGGCCTGGTTTCACACTTCATCCGACCCACGCGGTCGGGCGTGTCGCAGTCCCGCTGACAGAAATATCCGAACGGATTTCCCTGCTAAGGGGGCTGCGGCCCTGGGCCGCATGACCGGGGGAAGAAACCCACCGGGTGCCTGGCCGAGACACCTCACTGCACTTCCCGAAAGATTCCCGTACGTCCGCCCCAGCGCTGCCGCAAGCGACAGATAGGGCGACGAGTACTGTGGGACTCGCTTCCGGTCCTCCCGGCGGGAGGCGCGCAGCATCGGCACTCAACCGAGCAACCCCGACAGTCTGCCATACGGGGCATGCCGGGGGCCAATCGAAGCTGTAGAGAGTACCCGGTGTGTGACGGAGGTCAAACCCGGGGTGGCGGCACCCGGCGGAGCGAGGGGGGTTGCGTTCCGGCCACCCGCGGCTGTGATGATGGGCCGCATGTCTGAGCACGGGGGCGCGGCGGACCAGCCGCCTCGAATTTCAAGATCACGTCTCACGGATTACGCGGAGATGAGCGGGGCGCCGGCCGACGATGCGCCCGTGACGCCGGTGGCGCCGGTCGAGGAGCCGTCGGCGAGAGCCGGGACACCGGGCGAGGCGGCCCCGGCGGAGCCGGGGGTCCCCGTGGATCCTCGATCCGCGGCCCCTGAATCCCTGGACCCGGCATCCGAGGACCGGACATCCGAGGTCCCCGAAGCCGAGGATCCTGAAGTGGCCGCGCGCAAGCGGGAGTTCGCTGCGCTGCTGGGCGAGTTCCGGCGTACCGCGGTGCTGGTCCCCACGGGCGGGGAGCCGGGTGGCCTCGATGGTGAACAGGCCATGCTGACCGCCGACTTGAACGGCATCCGGTTCATCCTGGCGTTCTCCGACGAGCAGGCCCTGGCCCGTTACGCCCAGGCGCGCGGTGAGTACTCCCGCGAGTGGTCGTACCGCACGGTGCTGGGCGCGAAGCTCCTCGATGTCGCCGTGCCCGCGGCCGGGGTGCCCTGCGGGGTGGCGCTGGACTGCGCGGACGGGCCGGACGGGATGGTGTTCCCGCCGGTCATGGGGATCGTGCCGGACGAGGCGGCCGTCGACCGTGAGGACGGTGGCGCATGACCGGCGGCGGGAAGGACCTGCAGGCCGAGGGGCTCGGCCTAGTCGCGAAGGGACTGACCGAGGCGCTGGCGGAGCTGAAGGAACTGGGCATGGTCGGCGAGGCCGGCGCCGGGCGCGGCTTCGGTGACATCGCACTGTCCGGCCTGGAGCTCGGCCACGAGGGCCTGACCGGTGACTTCAAGTCCTTCTGCGAGCGCTGGGAATGGGGCGTGCGCTCGCTGGTCAACGAGGGCAACGCGTTCGCGCAGAAGACCGGCCTGTCGGCGGGCACGTATTACGAGACCGAGCAGTACGTCGAGGGCTCGTTCAAGGTCGTCACCAACGCCGCGATCGGCAACCCGTACGCCTCCGAGGAGGACGTGATCAAGCAGGGCTGGGGCGACATCGCCACCTCGGGTGCGGCCGGTGGCGCGGACTACAGCAAGGAGTCCTTCGACCAGGCCCTGGCCAACAGCGAGCAGGGCTGGAAGGACGCCGGACGCGACGTCATGACCTCCCACACCCTGGGCCCGATGGGCCTCAATCCCGAGAACCTGCACGGCGCGATGGGCGTCTCGGACGCCGAGTACGACCAGATGCTCGACGACACCTTCGGCCCCTCGCCCGAAGCCCGCGCGCAGGCGGCCCCACAGCAACAGCAGCAAGGCGGGGGCGAGTAAATGGGTCTGCTCGGAGATCTGAAGGACGGACTCAACGACGGCCTCGGCAAGCTCGAGGACGGCATCGACGCGGGCAAGAAGCTCGTCGGCGAGGGCGTCGACTGGGGTACGAACAAGGTCGGCGAGGGGCTGGACAAGGTCGGCCTGCACGACGCCGCCGACGCCGTCGAGGACTGGGGCGACGACGTCGCCTCCGACCTCGGCGCCACCCCCGGCGAACAGCAGCTCGGCCAGACCGAGGAAGCCAACGAACTCGTCCACGGCAACCCCGACAAGATCCGCGAGTCCGGCAAGCACCTCAAGGACTTCCACACCGCCTTCGACCACGTCGCCTCCGGCATGCGCAAGGTCGACTCGGGTCACTGGCGGGGCGAGGGCGGCGACGCCTTCCGCAAGAAGTTCGAGATGCACCCCACCAAGTGGGCCCAGGCCGCGGACGCCTGCGACAAGGCCGCCGGGGCGCTGGACGCGTACGCGGACACGGTCAAGTGGGCGCAGGGCAAGGCGAAGGAGGCCGTCGAGTTCTACAAGAAGGGCAAGAAGTCCTCCGAGCACGCGATCGACTCGTACAACAAGAAGGTCGACGCCTACAACGCCAAGATCAAGGCGGACCAGGACCCGGGTCCCGAACCGGAGCCGTTCCACGATCCCGGCAAGGCCGACATCAAGAAGGCCCGCGAGACCCTCGCCGAGGCCCGCAAGCAGCGCAACACCGCCGCCGGTGACGCCCAGGCCAAGGTCAAGGCCGCCCTCGCGCACGCCCCCGCCGAACCTCCACCCCTGGACCGCCTCGGCAACAACCTCACCGACGGCTACCAGGCCTACAACATCGAACTCACCCACGTCGTCGGCGGCGTCCTCAAGGGCACCGCCGGACTGGTCAACTTCGCCCGCGGCCTCAACCCCACCGACCCCTACAACCTCACGCACCCCGCCGCGTACATGCAGAACGTCTCCATGACGCTCTCCGGCCTCGTCTCCACCGCCGCCCACCCCGAACGCGTCGTCACCGCCGCCGTCGACGGCTTCAAGAAGGACCCGTCGGAGTTCATCGGCCGCCTGCTGCCCGAACTCGTCGGCACCAAGGGCGCCGGGCTCGCCCGCGGCGGCATGCGCATGGCGATGAAGGAGGGCCTGGAGTCGGGCGCCTCGAACCTCGCGAAGGGCGGCGCGAAATACGCGGACGAGGCGGCGGGGGCGGCGCCGAAGAAGTGGGACGATCTGGCGCAGAGCACCGGGCACGTAAAAGAAAAGGCCATTCACTACGACTCGGTGGACCCGCGCAAGGCGCAGGAATTCCTGGATTCCGAATATCCGTGGCTGAAGGACGTGAACAACACCGGCCAGCCCGGCTACACCCTGAACTGCAGCCACAACACGGTCGCCGTCGACCGCCGGCTTGACGGCATCGACGTCAGCGCGGCGCCCAAGCAGGCGGGCGACCACATTCCGCCGGAGCAGCTCGGAGTGACCAACCGGGCCAAGGGCCAGTACGACATGGTCCATGGCTACGATGACATCGTCCGCGACCTCCAGGCCCGCGGGGAGGGCTCGCGCAGCGCGGTCTACATCAGCCGGCCCGACGGCTCGGCCCATGTCTTCAACGCCGTGAACACACCGCACGGAGTCGTCTTCCTCGACGGGCAGAGCGGCACCCTCGGCAGACTGGAACAGAATGTCTCCGGAATCGGACACATTCCGTATCGCAATGGAGCTCCCTAAATGGTGACCAAGGACGAGGCCGTATCGGCCGCAGAGAAATTCCTGAAGAACATCGCGTATCCGGACCGGGCCGATTCCGTGGTCGTGCTCCCGGATACGGCCGTGGACCATCCGTGGGCATGGACCGTGCGGTTCGACTTCCAGGAGCACATCGACACCGGGGATCCGGCGCAGGCTCCCTTCACTTCCCTGCTCGTCGTGCCGCACGACGGCTCGCCGACGCACTTCCCGCCGACCTTCCCGCCGCCGGCGGAGTACCTGGAAATGCAGGCCACCGGCAACTGGCCCCCCAAGTAAGGCCCTCCCCCTGATGCCCACTCCCGCCGAAGCCGCCGCGGCCTGGCTCCACCACACCTACCGCGGCCTGGTGGAGCTCGCCGCCCCGCACCCCGTGCACGAGTCCCCCGCCGCCTGGCTGTACCCCTGCCGCACCCTGCCGCAGCCGGGCTACCCGGGCACGCCCATGCTCGCGGCCTCGGTCGTCGTGCCCAAGGACGGCAGCAGCCCCTTCCACCCGTCGCCGAGCGCCCCGTTCGCGGACCTCGCGCCCGCGGCTTCGCCCGAGCAGGCCGCCGCCCGCGTCACGGACCAGCCGCGCCGGATCAACGCCCGCGGCTGCCTCGTCACGCTGCACGCCATGATCGACGGCGGGCCCTCGACACCGCTGCCGTGGCAGCCGTCGGACGAGGCGCCGGGCTGGTGGGAGCGGCTGCTGCGGCGCTACTTCCCGGAGTTCGCGCCGGTGCCGGTGAGCAGCTGGGACGAGGCCGTGAAGGCAATCGCCGAGCCGGGGCCCGACACCCGGGGCCTGGTGTGGGTGCGCCGCGAGGCCGGCGGTCACGAGGTGACGGGGCACCTCCTGTACGCCCACAACAACAAGGGCCGCGTCGTCTTCCTCGACGGCCTGACCTCCTCCCTGGCCCGCCTCGACACCGAGAACGTGCGCGAGCTGGTCCTCGTCCGCGCCACTCCGCAGGTCTCCCGGGCCCCCTGGGAGCGCCCCGCACCCGATGCCGAGGCCGCCCGCGACAAGGCGCGGCAGTGGCTGGACAGCGCGTACGGCGGCGAGGTGGAGCTCGTCGAGCCCGGCCCCGGCGACGAGACGCAGCGCGGCTGGGTCTTCTCCTGCGACACCCGCCGGCACCTGCGCGGCGGCCGCTGGCAGGACACCCTGCTGGACGCGACGGTCGTCGTCCCCAAGGACGCGGCCGCCCCCTTCCACGTCCCGAACTCGGCACCGTGGGCCTGGCTGGCGCACTGGGACCAGGGCGGCGTCCCGGGCACGGGCTCGTTCCCGGCGCCCCCGGCCCCCGGCCGCGCGTACTGGTTCGAGCCGACGCTGGCCGAGCTCGGGCCTGTCCTGTCGACCTCCGACCACCAGCAGTGGCAGTCGGCGACGGCGGAGGTCTCGGCCTTCCCGCCGGGTTCCCGCGCGCTGATCTGGGTCCGGCGCACGGACGGGCGGGGCCGGGAAGCGGTGGGCTGGCTCGTGACGGCGCTGACCACCGAGACGGGCGTCCTCCTCTTCGACGGCTCCTCGGAGGATCCGGTCGCCATGGACGAGACGGGCGTACGGGCCCTGCACGTGATCCGGTACCGCTGACGGCGGCCGACCCCGTCCGGGTGAACGGAACATGTACGCGCATGGAACCTGAATTCCCCGGTGACCCTCTAGCCAGGTGAACAACCTGAACAGAGGCGAGCGCCCCACCGACCGCTGCCTCGACAGCGGACGGAGAGAGCGCCACCGTGCGGAAGAGACCTGCGATAGCGGGGCCCGAAAAGCCCGTTAAGAGAGCAATCTCCCCCGGGCTTTCCCCCGGCCGCTCCGCGCGACCCTCCCGGCGCACGATCCTGCTCGGCGCCGCCCTCGCCGCGTCCGCGGGCACCCTCACCGCCTGCTCCCGCGTCACCCCCGCACCCCCGCCGCACACCACCGTCCCCTCCCCCGCGACCGGCCGCCCCGCCGCCCAGGCCGAGCGCGCCCTGCTGCTGCAGGTCCTCGCCCACCCCGACGACGACCTGTACTTCATGAACCCGGACACGCAGCACTCGCTCGACGCCGGCACCCCGCTCGTCTGCGTCTACGTCACGGCCGGCGAGGCCAACGGCATGAACAAGTCGCCGGCCGACCGCCGCCCCGCCCCGAACAAGGCGGCCTACTCCGCTGCCCGGCACCAGGGCCTGCGCCAGTCCTACGCCTCCCAGCTCGGCCTGCCCGTCTTCACCCGCTGGCAGACCGGCGTCATCCGCCTGCGCAGCGGCTTCCAGGCCGAGGTCAACATCCTCGAACACCGGGGCCGCCGCGTCGAGTTGGTCCATCTCGACCTCGCGATGCACACCCCCGCCGGACACATGGGCGTGCCCGCGCTGTGGCGCGACCCCGGCCTGGAACTGCGCACCCTCGTCCCCGACGGCTCGCCGCTGCGCACGGTGCAGAGCTACGACTACGAGTCCCTGGCCGGCGTCCTCGTGGAGCTCTTCGCGCGCTACCGCCCCACCCTCGTGCAGACCCTCGACCCGGACCCCGACATACAGCTCAGCGACCGGATCACGCAGATCCGCGACAGCGAGCAGAGCGGCTACTCCGACCATGCCGACCACACCGCCGTGGCCTGCTTCACCTGGGCCGCGCTGATCCGCTGGGCGCAGGGGGCCGAGGGCGGCCCGCCCGCGTTCGTGGCCACCGCCTTCCGCGGCTACTACAACCACCACTGGCCCAAGAACCTTCCGCCGCAGGTCCTGGACCGGAAGGCGGCGCACCTCGTACCGTACGGCGCCGCCCCCGACTGGACCTGCGGCAACCCGTCCGGCTGCGGCGACTACAACGTCGGCGGCGACCGCCCCCTGACCAACCGCAAGGGCTGGGTCCGCGCCACCCACTACCGCTACCCCGGGCCACGGCTGTCCCTCGCCCGCACCCCCGACGGGCGGCTCACCGCGTACGGCGTCCTCGGCCTGCGCGCGGTCCGCTACGACGAGCGGGACGGGTCGGGCGGCGCGTTCGGCGCCCCCGTCGACCTCGGCGGCGGCCCCCTCGCCCCGGTTCTCGGCAGCGCCACCCTCCCGGACGGCCGCCATCTGGTCTTCGGCCTGCGGCTCGCCGCGATCGAGGGCAGAGGGGCCCAGGACGTGCGCGAGATCGTGGTCCTCGAACAGCGCGGCCCACGCACGTACGGGTCCTGGACGAGCCTCGGCAACCCGGAGAACGGCGACGCCGACCGGGGCCGCCGGACAGGTGTGCCAGTGGCGGTCACCGCTCCCGACGGCCGCGTCCACCTCTTCGTGCGCAATGCCGACCAAGGCGTCAGCACCCGCGTCCGCGACCGGGCCGGCGCCTGGTCGCCGTGGCGCGACCTGGGCGGCGGCCCGGTCCAGGACGGCCTCACCGCGGTCATCGGCGACGACCGCCAGGTGCACGTGTACGCCCCCGGGCACTACACCGTCCACCACTGGACGCCGGCCGGCGCGGACCCGCTCACCGGCCTGCCCACCCCCGCGGACGCCATAGCGGCGGCGGGCAGCCGCCTCTACTTCCGGCCCCCCGCGTCCGACC
>NZ_JAAGMG010000667.1 GCF_010548525.1 Streptomyces sp. SID14478 | reverse complement strand
GTCGGCGCCGGGCCGCCCGCGGCCACATCGACCTGCGGCGCACGCTGCGCGGATCACTGTCCACGGGCGGCGTGCCCATGCGTCCCGTGCTGCGCAGGCGCCGACCCGCCCGGCCCGAACTCGTGCTGCTGTGCGACGTGTCGGGCTCGGTGGCCGGCTTCGCGAACTTCACGATGCTGCTGGTGCAGGCCCTGCACGACGAGTTCAGCAAGGTCCGCGTCTTCGCCTTCGTCAACCGGATCGACGAGGTGACCGAGCTCATCGCCCGCGGCACCGCGGACCCGGAGGGCCTCGGCGGCCGCATCGCCGCGGAGGCGGCGATCACCGGCTGGCACGGCAGCAGCGACTACGGCGCGGCGCTCGGCGAGTTCGTCGAGCGCTACGAGGGCGCCCTCGGTCCCCGTACCTCCGTCTTCATCCTCGGCGACGCCCGCGCCAACCAGCTCGACCCGGACGTCCCGGCCCTGCGCCGCATCGCCCGCGCGGCCCGCCGCGTCCACTGGCTGAACCCGGAGCCGCGCTCCCTGTGGGACACGGGCGACTCGGTGGCCGGGGCGTACGCGGACGTCGTGGACATGTACGAGTGCCGTACCGCGCGGCAGCTGAGCGCGTTGGTGGGGCGGTTGCTGCCGGTCTAGCGGTGGGCGCGGACGGCACCGGGCGCGGGGCCATCCGCCCCGGCGCGGACCGCGCACCGCACCGTCGTGGATCTCCTCGACCCGCCGACCCCTCAAAGAGGGCCGCGGGTCACGCGGCCTCGCCGAGCCAGGTCAGCGCGGCGACGACCAGGGCCTCGACGCCGGTGGTCAGGGTCGGCTCGATCAGCGGCGCGAAGTGGGGCGAGTGGTTGCTCGGCAGGGAGTCGAGGCGGCCCTCCTGCAGAGCCGTGACGACGGTCTGCGTGTCCAGTCCGCCCCAGAACCAGAAGACCGTGGGCACCCCGAGCTCCTCGCCGAACACGCCGATGTCCTCGCTCGCGTTCACCTGCGGCATCTCCATCACCCGCTCCCGCCCGAAGTGCGCGGCGAAGGCGTCCACCGTGGTCCGGGTGCTCTCGGGGTCGCTCACGAGGGCGGGCGCGGCAGCGAGCCATTCGAGGGTGGGCGCGGCGACCGCGGCGCTCGCCTCGGACTCCGCGCGCACGATGCGCTCCACGGCCGCCCGCACCAGGGTCCGCACCTCGGGGGTGTAGGTGCGGATGTTCACCCCGAGCTCGGCCGTCTCCGGGATGATGTTGTCCTTCGTGCCGGCCTGCAGGCGGCCGACGGTGACCACGGCGGTCTCGGCCGGCGGCACTTCCCGGCCGACGATGCCCTGGAGCCGGGTGACGACGTTCGCGGCCATCAGCACGGGGTCGACGGACGCCTCCGGACGCGAGCCGTGTGCACCGCGCCCGTGCAGGGTGACGCTCAGGGAGTCCGCCGCCGCCATGACCGGCCCCGCGCCGTACCCGATGAACCCGGCGGGCAACGGACCGACGTGCTGGCCCAGCACGATGTCCGGCTTCGGGAACCGGTCGAAGAGACCGTCCCTGACCATGTCCCGGGCGCCGCGGGCGAGTTCCTCCGCGGGCTGGAACACGACGAGCAGCGTGCCGGACCACTGCGCGCGCGAGCCGGCGAGCAGCGCGGCGGCGCCGGCCAAGCAGGCGGCGTGCATGTCGTGCCCGCAGGCGTGCATGACCGGGACGTCGTGACCCTCGCCGTCGACGCCGCGGGCCCGGCTCGCGTACGGCAGGTCCGTCTTCTCCTCGACGGGCAGCGCGTCGATGTCCGCGCGCAGCATGACGACCGGTCCGTCACCGCTGCGCAGCACCCCGACGACACCGGTCCCGCCCACGTTCTCGGCCACCTCGTCGAAACCGGCGGCGCGCAGCCGTCCGGCGAGCAGCGCCGCCGTCCGCGTCTCCTGCAGCGAGAGTTCCGGGTGCCGGTGCAGGTCCTGGTAGAGCGCGGCCAGCTCGTCCTGCATCGCGGCCAGTCCCGCAGTCACCGTCTGGGGCATGTGTCCGTCCTTTTCGCGCGCCGGTCCGGGCACGGTACCGCCGCGCCGATCATGGTGCCAACCGTTGCCGCGAAGGGGCCGCGGATCGTCGCTCGGGGGCCGTCCGGCCCCTGTTGTCGCAGGGGCGGCAGGGCGCATCGTGGGGAGGGGAGCAGCACACCAAGGACGGTGACATGCCAACCGAACTCACGGTTCTCCTCGTGGACAACCACGAGGAATCCCTCATTGCCCTGGAGGGTGCGCTGGCGTCCCTCGACTGCGTCACCGAGCGTGCGCAGAGCGGGGAGGAGGCACTGCGGGCGGTGCTGCGCGGCGGCATCGACCTGATCATCCTGGACGTCGTCATGCCGGGCATCACGGGACTCGAAGCGGCCCGGCACCTGCACCGCCACGACCGGACGACCGACATCCCGGTGGTCCTGCTGACCGGTCTGTACAGGCATGCCCAACTGGCGGAAGAAGCCTACGAGTTGGATGTGGCGGACATCCTGACCAAGCCGATCGACCCGTGGCTCCTGCGCATCAAGGTGGCGTCCCACCTGCGCTACCTGAAGCGACTGCGGGCGCTCCAGGCGGAGGTCGCCCGGCAGGCGACGGCGGCGCGCAACGGCGTCTCGGGCGACACGAGCGGCGACGGCGGCCGACAGGCCAGGTCCGCTCCGCACGCTTAGGGTTGTGGCGAGCAATCACCTCATTGGTTTGTGACGCCGCAGGTCACAGGGCTTGTGCGCACGCCGGCGAGAGGAAGTCCGCCGTGCCCGACACCGCCCCGGACGACATACCCGAAGCGGCGCCGCCCGCGCGTGGAGCAAGAGCGCGGCGCGCCGCGCTGTGGGCGGGCGCGGCCGCGGTCGTCGCTCTGGGCGGCCTGTATGCGGCGGGCCTGCTCACGTCCGGTGGCAGTGACGACGTCGTCGAGGGCACCCGGGTCCAGGGCGTCGACATCGGCGGCATGACGCGTGCGCGGGCCGCCGAAGCCCTCGAGAAGCAGCGCGGTGACGACTGGACGGCGCCCGTCGCCGTACGGATCGGGGACGCGGACGCCGAGGTGGACCCCTCCGACGCCGGGCTCTCCGTGGACGCGGCGGCGACGGCCGCGCGCGCCACGGGCCGGGACAACAATCCCGTCGCCGTCATCGGCGGGCTCTTCGGCACGACCGAGCGGGACATCGACCCCGTCGTGCACGTCGACGAGGACAAGGCGCGCACCGCGCTGCGGAGCCTCGCCGACGCGCACGACACCACCGCCAAGAACGCCGACGTCACGTTCCGGGACGGCAAGGCGGTCGCCGTACAGCCGCGCGACGGGCGCACGCTCGACACGAAACGGGCGACGGCCGCGCTGCGCACCGCCTACGCCGCGCGCACGACGTCGGCCACCGGCGACTCCCCACCGGTCGAACTCCCCACCACGA
The DNA here is from genome assembly GCF_010548525.1 of Streptomyces sp. SID14478. Taxonomy (GTDB): domain Bacteria; phylum Actinomycetota; class Actinomycetes; order Streptomycetales; family Streptomycetaceae; genus Streptomyces. Next base: position 5,523 of record NZ_JAAGMG010000667.1, on the reverse strand, counting down.
CCACGAAACCGGCCGTCGGACAGGACGAACTCGACCGCGCCATGCGGGAGTTCGCCACCCCGGCCATGTCGGGGCCGGTGACGCTCACCACGGGTGGGCACACCATCGAGGTGACCCCGGCCGCCCTCGGCGCCCATCTCTCCGTCGCGCCCGACGACGACCACCGTCTCGCGCCGCGCCTCGACGGCCGGGGCCTGTTGGACGATCCGTCCGTCGCGACCGCCGTCGGCCGCGCGACGGACGGGCCCGTCGAGGCCCGGCTCCGGCTCGACGGGGACAAGGTGGTGGTCGCCGCCGACGGCAGAGCGGGCCATACGCTCACGGCCGCGTCCCTGCACGAAGCGGTGCTGCCGCTGCTGACCAGGACCGGCGCGAAGGCGCGCACGGCGCCGGTGGCCACGCAGGAGGTCCAGCCGCGTCTGACCCGCGCCACCGTGGAGAAGCTCGGCATCACGCGGCGCATGTCCACGTTCACTGTGAACTTCGAGCCCGCCCCGTACCGCACCACGAACATCGGCCGCGCGGCGGAACTGATCAACGGCTCGCTGGTGCCGGCCGGCGAGGACTGGTCGTTCAACCGCACGGTCGGTGAACGCACCAAGGAGAACGGTTTCGTCGACGGCACGATGATCCTGGACGGCAGTTACGAGAAGGCGCCCGGCGGCGGCGTCTCCGCGGTGGCCACGACGATGTACAACGCCCTCTTCTTCGCGGGCGTCAAGCCGCTCGAACACGGCGCCCACTCCTTCTACATAGAGCGCTACCCGGAGGGGCGCGAGGCCACGGTCGCCTGGGGCTCCCTCGACCTGTCGTTCCGCAACGACTCCGGGCACGCGCTGTCCATCCTGGCGAGCGCGACCGACACCTCGGTCACCATCACCTTCCTCGGCACCCCCAAGTACGACCGGGTCGAATCGGTGACGGGCCCGCGCACCCGTATCACCCAGCCCAAGGAACGCACCAGCGACTCGAAGAGCTGTGTGCCGCAGCCGCCACTCGAAGGGTTCGACGTGAACGTGGACCGGGTGATGAGCAACGACGGCAAGGAAGTCGCACGCGAGACGTTCCACACGCACTACACGCCGCGCGACAAGGTCACCTGCGAGTGACCTCCAGGCCGGTGCCGAGGAGCGGGTCGCCCGCCGCAAGGCCGGTGACCGAGCCGGGCCCCGGTGATCGTCACGGCCACGAGGACATACGCTTCCGCTCGTGCCCGCAGACGAACCCACCGTGGAGGACCTGGTGCCCGCCCCCGCCGTCCAGCAGAGCGTGCGCGCCGGGTGCGCCGGTCCGTGCGGGCCGGTGAAGCGCAGGCGCGTCAGCGAACCGGAGGGCCCCACGTCCCGGCTGCGCGACGCCCCCGTCCGTCAGGCGGCCCTCTCGGCGCCGCGTCCTCGACCGCTACGGCCCGAGGAGTGACGGTGGAGTCCCCCACCACGCTCGACGACCTCGACCGCCAACTCCTGCACGCGCTGCAGGTCGACGGGCGGGCGCCCTTCAACCGCATCGCCGCGGTGCTCGGCGTCTCCGACCAGACCGTGGCCCGGAGGTACCGGCGGCTGCACAACGCCGTCAATCTGCGCGTGCTCGGCATGACGGACGAGAGCGTGCTCGGGCGGCAGAGCTGGCTCGTGCGACTGCACTGCGTGCCGGACGTGGCCGAGCAGCTCGCGGACGCGCTCGCCAAACGCCCGGACACCCTCTACGTGGCCTTGACGTCGGGCGGCACCGAGATCGTCTGTGGCATGAAACCCCGCACCCGCAAGGAACGCGACGAACTCCTCTTCGACCGCTTCCAACGCACCCCGCAGATCATCCAGGTGACGGCTCACTGCCTGCTGCACCAGTTCTACGGCGGCCAGTACGGCTGGCTGAACAAGTCACAGGCGCTCTCCGCCGACCAACAGGGCGCGCTGCGCCCAGCGACACCCGCGCCACCGCAGGCCCCCGTCACGCTCGACGCGGACCAGGAGGCGCTCCTCGACGTGCTGCGCCGCGACGGCAGGGCCACCCTCACCGAGTTGCAGAAGGCCACCGGGCAGTCGGAGTCGGCGGTCCGGCACCGGCTCGAGGCCCTGCGTTCCACGGGCGTCCTGTACTTCGACGTGCAGTACGACCGGGAGCCGCTCGGCCATGCCGTGGGGGCCATGCTGTGGGGGCCATGCTGTGGCTCCCGGGGCTCGTGCACCCTTGGTGTGACGTTCACAGAATTCTCCCTCGCGACGCGGCGGCGCCGCACTCGACTGACTCCGCGCACACCTTCCGCCGCTTCCTCAGCGGGAGCCAGCCACACCCTCCCGAACCCGGAAATCCGACATCCGCCGCGTAATCACGAAGGATTTCCGACAACGCCGCCTCTGGGCATCACCCTGACCGGCCTAGGCCCCTGTCGCGATGGTCGTCAGGACGAGCATGACGAGTTGAGCGGAGCGCCGTCGACGAAGGGGCTGTCCGGCGCTACAGCAGTCCCTTCACGTTGTCCCCGAACGTCCAGCCCTTCGACCCGTCCCAGTTGATCGACCAGGTCATCAGTCCCTTGAGCGCCCCGCCGTACGCGTTCCAGACCTGCGCCACCTGACCGGTCGTCATGTAGCCGCCGCCCGCGCCCGCTTGGGCGGGCAGGCCCGGGACCTGCTTGTCGTAGGGAACCTTGATGGTGGTGCCCTGGACGACCAGGCCCTTGTCCAGGCACGTCGTCTGGGCAGTGAAGCCCTCGACGGTGCCGGCGGAGTAGGAGTCGCCGGAGCAGCCGTACATGCTGCCGTTGTAGTACTGCATGTTGAGCCACCACAGGCGGCCGTTGTCGGCGTACTTCTTGACGATCGGGAGGTACGCGCCCCAGATCGACCCGTACGTGACGCTGCCGCCGGTGACGTACGCCGTCTCGGGCGCCATCGTCAGGCCGAAGCCGGCGGGCATCTGGGCGAGGATGCCGTCGATGATGCGGATCAGGTTGGCCTGGGAGGCGGAGAGTTGGTTGATGCTGCCGCTGCCGGTGAGGCCCGTCTCGATGTCGATGTCGATGCCGTCGAAGTTGTACTTCTTCAGGATCGGGACGATCGTCTCGACGAAGCGGTCGGCGACGGCCGTGGAGTTGAGGTCGATGCCGGCCGCCGCGCCGCCGATGGACATGAGGATCGTCCGCCCCCCGGCCTTGGCCTGGCACATCTCGGCCGGGGTCGCGACCTTCACGTTCGTGTCCATGCCGTCCTCCCACAGCGCGGTGCCGTCGGAGCGGATCACGGGGAAGGCCGCGTTGATCACGTTGTAGCCGTGCTGCGCGATGTCCGGGTTGGTGATCGGGGTCCATCCGAAGGGCGGGTGCACGCCGTTGGAGGCTCCGTCCCAGTTCTCCCAGTAGCCCTGGAGGACCTTGCCGGACGGCCTCGGCTTCGTCGCGCAGGTGTCGGCCGCGGACGCCGCCGGCGCCGCGACCAGGACGGTGGACAGGGCGGCGGCAGCCGCGAGGGCGGCGCCGAGGAGACGGGACGTACGACTGCGACCGGACATGGGGGCCTCCGCAGGATCACCGGGTGAGGGGCGACGTCAAGGGCTCGGTCGACGACGGGTGGGGTCGGGTCGAGGAGTGGGGACGACCGGGATGACGTGAGCACGACGCACGGTAGGGAGGTCCAGACCTTTCGTCAATGGGTCTGGACCAATGGGCGGCAAGGGATCCCGGGAAGCGCCGGCGTCGCGTTCCGCGGCGGATTCCTGAGCGCAACGACCCGGAAACACGCCCTCCCTACGGTCGCTCCCACACCGGTCATGGCTGCAACGGCCGGTGTGCGCACGGGCGTTCCTCCACCGCCGCGCTAACCAGCCGTCTTCCACCTAGATCTCAGGGAGGAACGATGGCTGTGGCCACGCACGCCGTCGCGCCCGCGCCGGGGCCGCGTCCGGACCCCGACCTCGTCGACGCACCGCCGCCACTGCGCCGGCTGGTGCCGCTGAGCCTGCAGCACCTGCTCGTCGCGTATGCGGGAATGGCGACGATGCCGCTGCTGGTCGGCACCGCGCTCCAGCTGCCCGAGGACCGGATACGGCTGCTGATCAGCGCCAATCTGCTCGTGAGCGGGCTGGCCACGCTGTTGCAGTCGCTGGGCGTGAAGTGGCTGGGGGCGCGGCTGCCGCTCGTGATGGGGTCGACGTTCACCGCGATCACCCCCGCCGTCCTGATCGGCAAGGAGCACGGGCTCGCCGCCGTGTTCGGGGCCACGATGGTGTCCGGCCTGGTGACGGTGGCCGTCGCGCCGTGGTTCGGGCGGTGGCTGCACCTGTTCCCACCGCTGGTGACCGGGACCGTCATCGCCGTGATCGGGTTCTCGCTGGTGCCGTCGGCGGCCGGGCTGGTCACCGGGGGCCACGGGGCCGGCGGCGGGCGGGGCCTGGCCCTCGCCGCGCTGACCGTGCTGCTCGTCGTGGTGGTCGAGCGGTGCGCTCCCCCGGCCCTGGCCCGCTTCTCGGTCCTCGTCGCCATGGCCGCGGGGACCGTGATCGCCGTGCCCCTCGGGCTGTTCGACGGTTCGGGCGTCGCGGACGCGGGCGCGGTGACTGCGCCGGACCCGACCGCGTTCGGAGCGCCCGTCTTCGTCGTCCCGGCGATCGCCGCGATGCTCGTGGTGCAGCTCGTGAACATGGTGGAGTCGGTGGGAGACACCCTCGCCGTCGGGCAGATCGTCGGGCGTGGTGACGACGCGCCCACCGTCGTGCGGGCACTGCGCGCGGACGGCGTGGCGACCGTGCTGTCCGGGGCGCTCGCCTCCTTCCCCGTCGTGACGTTCGGGCAGTCGGTGGGCCTGGTGAGCGTGACCCGGGTGCGCAGCCGTCATGTCGTCGCGCTCTCCGGGGCGTTGATGGTGGTGCTCGCGTTCGTGCCGGTGCTCGGCGCCGCCGTCGCCGCCGTGCCGGGGCCGGTGCTCGGCGGGGTCTCGCTGGTCATGTTCGGCATGGTCGGGGCGGTGGGCCTGCGCATCCTGGCCGGCGCCGACCTCACCGACTCCCGCAATCTGCTGACCGCCGCGCTCGCCTTCGGCCTGGGGATGATCCCGGTCGGCGCACCGGACTTCTACGCGCCGCTGCCCTCGTACGCACGCACGGTCCTGGACAGCGGCATCGCCGTCACCGGGATCGTCGCCTTCTCCCTGAACCTGCTGTTCCACCACACGTCCCGCCGCCGGAAGGAACCCACCCCGTGAAGACGCCCCCGACGCCCGATGTCGACACGATCACCGACGTCACCGTCTTCAGCGAGGGCCGCTGGCGGGCCGGGACCGACGTCCACCTGACCGACGGCCGCGTCAGCGCACTCACGCCCGCGGGTGAACTCCCATGTGGCCGCAGGGTGTTGGACGGGTCGGGCGGTCACCTCACCCCCGGCCTCGTGAACACGCACACCCATCTCTTCCAGGCCGGTCTGCGCGGCATCGGGGAGGGGCTGCCGCTGCTGGCGTGGCTCGGCGCCGTCGGCGAGGAGGCCGCGCGGCTCACCCCCGAGCGGGCCTACGCGACCGCGGCGGCGGC
>NZ_JAAGMG010000627.1 GCF_010548525.1 Streptomyces sp. SID14478 | reverse complement strand
CGTGCAGCTGCGGCCAGACGCCGGCCTCGGTCCAGTCCCGCAGGCGCCGCCAGGCCGTCACGCCACTGCAGCCGACCTGTTCAGCGGGAACATCCCGCCAGCTCACGCTCTTGCACAGCACATAGACAATGCCTCTCAGCGCAGCCCGGTCATCCGCCGGCAACCGCCCGGGATACCGACGCCGCCGAGGCGGACGAGCAGGTAAGAGCGGCGCCACACGTTCCCACAGGTCATCAGGCACCAGTTCAACAGTCACCCAACCAATCCTGCCGACACAACACCCAACTACCAAGCCCCACAACAAAAGTCATTCTGAAACGGTCAGTAAGTAACTGTTGTCGTCCCGCTCTTGAGGAGTGGGCGTCGAACGGGAGTCTCGATCGGGTGATCGCGGCTGGCTGCGGGAATGGGAACGGGGCCTCTTGGTAGCTCGGGGTTGCGAAGCCGACCGAGAACCAGGGGCCCCTGTTGCCGCAGTTGTATGTGCTCGCGCCGGTGCAGTTCAACCCGGCCGCCCTGTCGTGTGATTGCGTGGTTCACCGGTTCGGAAATGCGGCCGACCATCCCGAGCGTGTCCGACGGTGCCCCTCGGGCGGGACGGACGCGGAGCGGGCCGTGGTCCGGCCGCTGCTGCTGGTGCCGGGCTGGATGCGGGGTCGGGGTGGTCAGCCGGAAGCGTATTGCCAGCGGGCTTGAAGCCTGCCCTGACTCCTGCTCCCTCGTCGGCGCCCGGGCGCGGTCCGAACCCCCCCGGCGAGGCCGGCCGGCTGTGGGGCGATGGCGGACGGGACGGGGCTGGGGTGGGTGTGTGGTTGAGGTGGTCAGTCAGGTGAGTGTCGAGCGGATCCAGTCGATGGCATGCAGTACCTCACCTCTGTTCTTTGCGCTCTTGATCCAGGTGGGTAGCCGCGCGACCACCGTCATCTTCTTGCCGTGTATGTCCCAGGGGGCTCTTTCACGCAGCGGTGCCTGTACGAATTGCCGGAGTAGTTCCAGGTGCTCTGGGTCGTAGGCCCACAACCAGCCGTGCCGTGTCTGCGCCTGCAACCACAACGGCAGCCTGAAGTAGGGATCTGTGGCTTCACCACGTCCCCGGAAGAGGCCAAGACGTTCCTCGGCCGCATCCCGAGCCAGTCCACACGCCCGACAGACAAGACGGCGGCGCGCGAACATCGAGGGGACTGAGCCATCGCTCGCAGGCACCGCCGGGGCAACGTGCGCGATCCCGGCGCACTTCGGACAGCGCACGAGCACATGATCAATGAAGTGGTACTTCGTGTGCTGTGCGTCTCGGAACCGCAGGGGCGAGAGCATGACGTCAGTATGCGACAGCCCACCCGACGCATGTTCGGCATAGCGGGGCGCCTTGCCGTGCCCGATGACCGGGAACGCACGGGGAGCCCCGTACTTCGGCATGACGGAGGTTGCGTACCAAGAGCAGCGCTGAATCCTCCACCGGTCTCACCCTGGAAGCGCAGCGCACGGACGCAGGACCATGAACGAGCCCTCCAACCTCGCCACCATGGCAAAGGGGAACCGGTCGAGTTCCAGGCAGAGGGCGACGTCATCCGGGTGGACGCCCTGGCGGACCCCTGTCGCCAGTTCGGCAGCGGCACGCGATTCGCTTGCGCGATGGAGGAACGCGGCTGCGTCCGCTCCTGCCTGGGTTGCTCGGCGAGCGATGTACTGAGCGCATGCGAGATCCTCGTCAGCCTGGCCGTCCTCGCCGGTGACCACGAACGTGACGCTGTCACACTCGTGGTTTCGCAGGAGCCGAGCTGTTGCCTCCGCCACCAGGAAGCTGGCGCACAGCACCAGTGACGCTTCCTTGACCGCGAGAGCGCCGACTGTCCCGGCGGTGGTCTTCTGCACCACCGTTCGTCCGCTGAGGTCAACAGATCGCAGCAGGCCAGGGGAGTTGACCAGGTCGAACCCGGGCGCAGGCGCACCGTCCTTGAGCGTCACCCAGTCCGGGTGGCGATCCTTGAGGCTTTGGGCTTCATCCAGCGACTCAGCCAGAACGATCTTCTCTGCGCCCTGGGCAAAGGCCCAGGCAGCCACCGTGAAGGCACGCATGACGTCGATCACGACCGCCACGGGCGGGGCTTTGGTCAGCTCAGGGATGCCAAGGAAGTGAGTGTCCATCGCGCCATGATCGCGCATGCCCGTCCCGGGGCGCAGTCACTCGGTCTGCGGGCATAGGCGGGCTGTAGCGGCGGTGGGCTTGATCTGCTGTTGACGGCATTGGCTGGTTATTCCTCGGGCTCCCAGGCGATCAGCTGCTCGAACACGTGCTGGTTGCCCTCTACTTGCAAGGCGTTCAGCTGGAGGCGGCCCCAGACCAAGAGGAGCAGCTGCTCGGCGGTGCCCGTGGCCGAAGCGGAGGCGGGCGCGGCGTCGTCAGGGAGGGGTGCGGGCCAGGCGCCGGTGTCATCCAGTGTGAGGAGCCAGGAGCGTCCCTCGGTAGCGTGGTAGTGGATGGTGGCGGCCTGGTGCGGCCAGGCTGCAGGAGTGGAGTTGCAGGTGTCGAGGAACTCGGCCACGCCGTCGATCGCGACGGCTGTGGGCATCGGCTGCTGGACGTCGGCGGTGAGCTGGGCGTCGTAGGTGTGCACCAGCACCTCGTGCACCCGGCGCCGGGCGACGCCCCAGGAATTCGCCGGTGACACGCCGGCACTCCACCATGCCCAGCATTCGCGCTCCGGGCCGGCCTGGCGTAGCGCAGTCAGGAGCAGTTCGTTCGACTCGGTGTACCAGGCCAGCAGCGCCTCGAGCTCGTGCGGCACCTCCGTGATGTCCTTGGCCGGCGGAGTCTTGGCCGGGCCCGCGGCGACGATCGCGGCCCACCAGCGCTGGCCTGCACCCAGGTGCTGCACCAGATCGGACACCGTCCATTCGGGGCAGGACGGCACCGGCGCGTCAAGGCTGGGCGTGGCGGCAACCGCATTCCTGAACGCGGCCGACCGTTCGTCGATCAGTTGCAGCAGGTCGGAATACTCAAGACGGTCAGTCACATCGCTTAACTACCACGGCAGTTCAGCCGATCGCACTTCTATTCCAAGCCGTCCGCCGCATGAGCTGGAGCCCCTGGCGCCATTGTGAAATCACCTCGAACCATGGCGTGGCCACGCATCGGTGCACTAGGCTTTTGGCCATGATTTCCGGGATGGCCGCGCGCCGCACACAGATTGTTGCCCCGGTGCTCCGCTGAGCGCCGCCCGGGCCGGCACAGGCTCGCCATGGGAGCAAAGGACAGGCGCCACTGCGCGCGGTCCGCCCCTGTCGTGTTGACCACGGGTTCGACATATCAACAACGACAGGAGCAGGTATGCCCATCACGTCTTTGCAGATTTCCACCGCCGATGGCCAGGCTGACGCCTTCGCCGCGTTCCCTGACGACGGCGAGTGCCACCCGGGGGTGCTGATGTACCCGGACGGGTTCGGGATCCGGCCCGTGCTGAGGGAGTTGGCGCTCGAACTGGCGGGTCACGGCTACTACGTACTCGTCCCCAACTTCTTCTACCGTCATGGTCCGGCACCCGTGATCGAGCTTCCCGAGTACATCGGGGAAGAGGCCAGGCCCGCGGTCTTCGGCCAGTTGATGCCCTTGATCGAGGCGCACAGCACTGAACGCGTCCTGGCCGACGCCGACGCCTACATCAGCTTTCTCACCGCCCGGCCCGAGGTCGAAGCCGGGCCGGTCGCGGTGACTGGCTACTGCTTCGGAGGCCTCCTCGCGCTGCGCACGGCCGCGGATCACCCCGACCAGGTGGCTGCTCTCGCCGCCTTCCACGCGCCTGTCGCCACAGTGGGCCCCGGCCTCTTCGCCGAGCTGACCGCCCAAGTCCATTTCGGCCATGCGGAAGGCGATATCACGCCCGAGGAACTCGACGAGCTCAACAAGACGCTGGATTCCGCGGGGGCCGACTACACCTCCGAGATTTACCCCGGCACCACCCATGGCTTCACCATGTCCGACACGGATGCCTTCAGCGCCTCGGGGCTGAAGCATCACTGGGATCGCCTGCTGCCGCTCCTGAGCCGAACCCTGCCGGCTTCGAGGCCGTAGACCCAGCGCATCCGGTGGCTGACGGTGGGCGCCCCCGGCTGCATCAGCCCTGCTCGTTCTTGCGTGCCCGGAAGGATGCCGCTTTGACGCGGCTGCGGCAGGCGTTCGAGCAGAAGTGGCGTGCGGCGTTGCGGGAGTTGTCGACGTAGACGCGGTCGCATTGCGGCGCGGTGCAGACGCCGAGGCGTCCGGCGAGGTTGCTGCCAATGGCCAGGGCGAGGGCAGTTGCGCATCCGGCGCTCCAGCCCACGGCGAGCGTGTCCTCGGCGCCGTGGAAATGGACTTGCCAGGGCTCGTCGTCGACGCGGTCGAGTTGCGGGCGGGCGCCGGTGGTGCGCAGGAGGGCATTGACGAGTTCTGCTGCCTGGCCGGTGTGACCGTGGTCGACAGCTACGAATACGGCCTTCAACTGCTGGGCGGTGTGGGCCAGATAGGCCGCGTGCACTGGATCGACACCTGGACGGTCGGCTGCGAGGGGCAGTGCGTCGTGGACGGCCCGAGGGAGTTGGTCGCCGTGCGGGGCGGTGTAGGGGCGGCCTTGTCGGAAGCCGTCGGTCAGTGCATTCACGAGCGAGACAGCGGCGTCGAGTAGCGTCAGCACGTGACCATCGAACATCACTTGACCGGTCACTCCTTCAGGTCCTAGCGTCCATCCGTCACCAACGATAGCCGTTTCGCTGGTCACGGACGAGGAGCGGGGGTGGGGCCCGTGCAAGGCAATAAGCGATTGCCGCCTGCGGTGCGGTTGCTGATCGTGGCGCGGGCGGTCAACCGGCTCGGCGCGTTCTCGATGTCCTTCCTCACCGTTCTCCTCGTGACCAGCTTCGGGACCTCCGCCGCGGTCGCCGGAGGCATCGGCGCCGCTTTCGGCCTCGCCACGATCCCCTCACGTCTGGCCGGGGGACGCCTGGCCGACCGGATCGGCCGGCGCCGCACGATCGTGGCAGGCCTGACCGGATGCGCGGTGGCCCAGCTGGGCCTCGCCGCGGCCGACAGCCTGACTCTGGCCGTCTGCTGCACCGTCCTGCTGGGCCTGGTTTTCGAACTCTACGAACCGCCGAGCCAGGCCATGATCGCCGATGTCGTTGCGCCAAGTGAACACGTGCGCGCCTACAGCTTGTTGAACGCAGCCCTGGCCGCCGCCGGCATGGGTGCCGGACTGATCGCGGCGGGCCTGGGCCGCTGGGACCTGCGCTGGCTGTTCGTCGCGGACGCGCTGACCTGCCTGCTCTGCGCCCTCACAGTGCACCTGACCCTTCCCGCCGACCACCGCACGGCCCGGCCCGCCACGCCCGAACGCAGCGCCGAGGCCACCCCCTGGCGCGACCGTTCCCTTCTGCTCCTCCTGGCTACAGGGATGCTGTTCGCGGTGATCTACCTCCAGATCATGATCACGCTGCCGCTCGCCATGGACCGAGAAGGTCTGCGGTCTGCCGACGCGGGGCTGCTGTTCACGGCGTCAGCTCTCACCATCTGCGCAGGCCCGCCACTCACGCGCTGGAACCGCCTGTCCGCACTCTCGCCCCCCGCCGTCTTCGCGGGTGGGTATGCACTGCTGGCTCTGGGACTGAGCGGATACGCACTCGCCCACACGCTGGCCGGCTACCTGACGGCAACTATCGTGTGGAGCGTGGGCGACCTGCTCCTCGTGGGCCGTGTCTACGCGGTCGTCGCCGAGCTGGCCCCGGCGGGCGCGAAGGGGCACTACCTGGCCGTGTACGGCACCAGTTGGGGCATCGCGGGCATCATCGCGCCGGTGCTGGGGACGCAGCTCATCGAACATGTCGGCCCGGCGGGGCTGTGGAGCGCGATGGCCTGCGCGTGTCTGCTGCTTGCCGCACTGCAGCCCGCGGTGATCCGGCACGCCGTCTCCCACGGAGGGGACGGCCGCCAGCCCGGCCCGGTCTTCGCCGAGGAATCGGGCCAACGGCCTGGCTGACCGGCATCCGCGTGCCGAACCTGACGGAAACCCCATGTGGAAAGCCCGGCGCTGCCGCACGGCGGCCTCGCCGAGTACGTCGTCGCGGACGGCCGGGCCCTGCTGGCCGCGCGGCTTGGCGCGGGCCGAGGACGCGACCGCGTGTGCGGCGTGCAGTGTCCTTCGGACTGTTGCCCGTCCGGGTACGGGAACCGATTTCCGGGGCGTCCTGGCCTCGGCCTGCTCTGCCCTGCTCCAGGAGAACACGCTGGAGTCCGCGGGTGGGAGTCACTGCTGTTCCAGGTACTGGCAGTACCTCGCAGCTGCCGGCAGACCGGCCTACGGTGGAGAAGCCGGCGCAAGATCCATGCCGAGCCCCGAGGAGAACCTGTGTCGCTGGCACCCGACAAGAAGAAGCTGGCCGCTGAAGTCAAGGAGTTCCTGAGCACCCGGCGGGCCCGGATCACCCCCGGGCAGGCCGGCCTGCCGGTGTACGGCGCCAACCGCCGGGTTGCGGGCCTGCGCCGTGAGGAGGTCGCCCTGCTCGCGGGCATGAGCGTGGACTACTACGTCCGTCTGGAGCGCGGAAACCTCAGTGGCGCCTCCGAGGCCGTCCTCGAAGCACTCGCGCACGCCCTACAGCTCAACGAGGCCGAACGCACCCACCTCTACGACCTGGCCCGCGCCTCGACCCCCGCGGGCCGGCGCCCCGCGGTGACGGCCTCCCGGGTCCGCCCCACGATCCTTCGGCTGCTCGACTCGATGACCGGGGTCCCGGCGTACGTACGCAACGCCCGCTTCGACACCGTCGCCACCAACACGCTCGGCCGCGCCCTGTACGCGCCGGTGTTCGACTCGCCGCTGTTCGCCCAGCGCGGGCCGGTGAACACCGCCCGGTACATGTTCCTGGACCCGGCGAGCCAAGGCTTCTGGGCCGAATGGGACAAGGGCGCCGACGACGTGGTCGCCTTCCTGCGCACCGAGACAGGCCGCGCACCACACGACAAAGCACTGACCGACCTCATCGGAGAACTCACTACCAAGAGCAGTGAGTTCGCCAGCCGGTGGGCACGTCACGACGTCAAGTTCCACCGTTCCGGAGTGAAGAAGCTGCACCATCCGCTGGCGGGCGATCTCGTGCTGCCCTACGAGGCGATGGAGCTGCCCTCCGACCCCGGTCTGCGCCTGAACTTCTACGTCCCGGAGCCGGACTCGCCCGAACAGCAGGCCCTCGCCCTCCTCGCCAGCTGGACCACCGCCGGCGCGGACATCCCGACCACCACCGACTGACCGTGCACACCCGAACGCACAAGGGAGAAGATCCACATGCAGTACCGACCGCTCGGCCGCACCGGCGTCCAGGTCAGCCCGCTCTGCCTGGGCGCGATGATGTTCGGCCCCTGGGGCAACGAGGACGAGGCCGACTCGATCCGGATCATCCACCGCGCGCTGGATGCGGGCATCAACTTCGTCGACACCGCCGATGTGTACTCCGCCGGCATCTCCGAGGAGATCGTCGGCAAGGCGCTCAAGGACCGCCGTGAGAACGTCTTCCTGGCCACGAAGTTCTTCATGCCCATGGACCAGGACGACCCCAACCAGCGCGGCGGCTCACGCCGCTGGATCATCCGAGAGGTCGAGAACTCGCTGCGCCGACTGGGCACCGACCACATCGACCTCTACCAGGTCCACCGCCCCAGCCCCGACACCGACGTCGAAGAAACTCTCGGCGCCCTCACCGACCTGGTCCGCCAGGGCAAGGTCCGCTACATCGGATCCTCCTCCTACTCCGGCTCGCAGATCGTCGAAGCCCAGTGGGCCTCGCGCGAGCGGAACCTGGAACGGTTCGTCACCGAGCAGCCGCCGTACTCGATCCTGGTGCGCGGCATCGAGGAGGACGTGCTGCCCACGGTGCGACGCCACGGGATGGGCACCCTGACCTACAGTCCTCTCTCCGGCGGCTGGCTGTCCGGCCGCTACCGCAAGGACGCCACCGAAGGCCCGGCCTCCGCCGCCCGCCCTCAGGCGCGGTTCGACATGAGCACCCCTGCCAACCAGCGCAAGCTCGACGCCGTCGAGCAGCTCGCTGTCCTGGCGCAGAAGGCCGGCCACACACTGATCGAGCTGGCGGTCGCCTTCGTCATCAACCACCCGGGCATCACCTCGGCCATCATCGGACCGCGCACCATGGACCAACTGGAGGCGTTCCTGCCCGCCGCGGACATCACCCTGTCCTCCGACGTGCTCGACGCCATCGACGAGATCGTCGCCCCCGGCGTCACCGTCAACCCGGTCGACAACAGCTACGGCGACTTCGAACTCCGCGCCGACCAGCGCCGACGCTGACCCCCTGCCCGCCCGCACCGGCCGACTCCGGCCACACTCGCCACCGGAGTCGGCCGCCGCGTTCTACGGCTCACTCGGTGACGTGCGGAGGATGAGTGAAGGCAAGCAGGCCAGGACCCGCAGCGGTCAGTCACCCGAGCCCTGTTACAGACGCATGGGTGCGATCAAACAGCCGTCACAGGTGAAAGCGGCGTCAAGGAACCTGTCTCGTCCGCGACGGTCAGAGGGTCAGACGGAGACCGCGAGAGCGGGTGTGCAGTGACCTACCGTGTTACCTCATGACAGTCTTGATCGTCGGCGGCAGCGGATTCCTGGGCGCCGAACTGGTCCGCCAAGCGCTCGCGTCCGGGTACCCGACGGCCGCGACGTTCGCGACCAGGCACGGCAGTGCTCCTGAGGCCATGTGGCACGCCCTCGACCTGCGGGACCCGGAGCGCATCGAGGCGGTCGTAGCAGCGGTGGGCCCGCGCCTCATTGTCAACGCGACGAGCGGTGGATCGGACTGGGCGGTCACGGCCGAGGGTCCTGTCCGTCTGGCTATGGCCGCGGCGCGGTACGGCAGCCGCCTGATCCATGTATCCAGTGACGCGGTCTTCTCCGGCGCCCGCGTCCACTACGTCGAGTCCTGTCTCCCTGACCCGATCACGCCCTATGGCGCGGCGAAGGCCGCAGCTGAGACAGGCGTCGGCCTCGTGCACCCGCAGGCCGTCATCGCTCGCACCTCGCTCATCATCGGTGACCGGCAATCTGCGCACGTACGCACCGTGCACGACTCCGCGGCCGGGATCCGGGACGGCGTCTTGTTCACCGACGACGTTCGCTGCCCGGTACATGTCGCCGACTTGGCCGCCGCGCTGCTGGAACTCGCTTCCCGTGACGCCACCGGCGTCCACCATCTCGCAGGCTCCGATGCCGTGAGCCGTCACGAACTCGGCACCCTCATCGCCCGGCGCGACGGACTCGACGTGTCTCGACTGCGCTCGGGTCTGCGCGCAGAAAGCGCGCTTGCCGGGGCGATCGACGTCCGCCTCGACAGCCGTGCCACGCAGCACGGACTGCGTACCGTCCTGCGTGGCGCCCGTCAGTTCCTCGCCGTCTCGGATTGAGCACTTCCTGAACCCGCCCCGCCACGTTCAGAACGTACCTGGCCGGTCGTCGGCTCGCCGACGGGGTGTCGGGCTTCGGGGTCCAGGGGGCGAACCCGCGCGGCCGGGGCGCGCCGATGGATGCGTATCGAGACGGTGGTGTTAAGGCCTGCCGTACTCATGGAGACCGCCCGCCGTCGAACGCCGGGGTTGAACATCCGCTGCCTCGTGCGCGCCGACTCGCGAAGCTGCCGGCTCACGTCGGTTCGACGCGTTCTCGGCGCGGCCCAGTCTGCGGGTGCGTCGGTCGCGCATCGCGGCGTCAGGGTGCCCTCGGTACGTGTTTTGGTCAATTCGCGCGCCTGCCAACGCAGTTGAAGAGTGAAACGTGAGAGGGAGTGTCGGTGGTGAGTGCTTGGATGGGTGCTCGGGTTACTCCCGTAGATGAGCCATCGGAGGGGCCATGCCACTCGTGCAGGTGAGGGAATACATCAGGGGTGGCAGGGTTGTTGCCGCGCACACGCGGTGGCCGCCAGGCGCACGCCGACAGGTGACCATCTTCGTCGTGACGTGCGCGATCGTGTGGGGGTTCGGCTCCCTTCACCAAGGCGGTGGAGCACAGACCGGCACGGACGTCAGACAGCCCCGACCACACCAGACGGGCGTCTATCCGGTGCATTTTCCGGGATGGGACGAACCGAAGAAGCCGGAGCCGACGGTGTCCTACCCGATCAGGTTCGACGACTGACCGCCGACACGGCAGGGCCCTGCTGCCATCGACGGGTTAGGGCGCAGACGTGGCCCGCCGCTTCAATCGATGGCTGCTCGCCGGTGTCGACGCGGGCGATGACGTCACACCGCTGGGACTCTTACCGCTGTCACCGGAGGAGCCGTGGGAGTGGTGCCGCCCATAGCAGGGTCGGCGTGACAGTGGTGCACCCACAGTCCGCCGCGACGGTGACGGTACGCGGACGTCGTCCCCGCCGGGGCCGGGTGTTCCTCGGCGCACAATGCGACGGTAGCGCCCCCGGCATCGTCACTCGCCACAACTCGCCTCCACAGCAGGCCCTTTGACCCATAGGGCGAATTCCAGTCGGGTGGACGCGCGGCCGGGCGCGTTGTCAGTGTCGGGTGCTGTCATGAAGGTGGAGGCAAGCCATGGCGGGATGAGGGGGGCCGGTAATGGGCAGCATCGGGGGACGCAGTGGCGTGTGCCGCGGCGGACGGCCGGAGACGGCACGGTGAGCCGCAGGCGCCGCAAAAGCGAGGAGGACTTGCTGGTCGCCTTGGGCGCGCTCGTCCTGGTGGGGATCGTGCTGGTGAAGGTGGGCCAGTGGGTGTGGGCGCACTGGTGGGTCCTGGTGGTCCTCGGGCTGCTCGTCGTGCTGACAGTGGCGGCACTGGTCTATCGGAAGATCGGTCAGATGCGGGCCGCGCAGCTACGGGTCGAGGGCCTGACGTATTCGCTCGGGCAGTTCGACGCGATGCACCACAGTGCCTTCGAGCACGCCATACGCGACCTGCTGGCCAGGGACGGTTCGCGCGACGCACTGCGCTGCGGCGGACGCGGGGACCTCGGTGCCGACGTGAAGGGCCATGACCCGCTGGGCCGTTACTGGGTGATCCAGTGCAAGCACCGCCGCAACGGACTGAGTGGTTCGGCAGTCGGCACCCCGGACCTGCAGACGCTCAACGGCACCGGCCGGCCGGTGCACAAGGGCGATGTCGTCGTACTCGTCACCAACGGCCGTATCTCCGCCCCGGCCCGCGAGTTCGCCCGCCAGCAGCGTCTGCACCTGGTCGACCGGAGTCTGCTGGAGCAGTGGGCCCGGGGCCGGCGGCCGTTGTGGGAGGTCCTGCCCGCGCTCCCCGCACCTCGCAGTCCGCGGAACCAGCCACCTGCCGAACCGGCCGGCAGGTGACTCCCCGCCTACCGTGTCATCGAGTCTGTCGCAGTGCACCACAGGCCCCCTTGGCGACCTTCGTCATGGCCCCGGGGCTTCGTGCTGCCGACTCGCTGTGCGGTGACTGGCCCGGCTCTCGCGCCCCCATGACCGTGGCCACCTTCACTCGTGGCACGGGGCGATGCGATCGGCGAGGAGCGAGGGGAGCGCGACCAGCGGAATGAACAGAAAACGCCTGCACGCACAGCGCACCGCGCATGACAGATCTCCGCCCGCCGAAACGGCGGCTTGCCGCCGGGCCCGGATTGGGCGGGCAGAGAGGTGGAGTGCGGCCGGTACAGGCGATGGCGAAACGCGCTGGGCCGGATGGGACTGTTGTGAGGTGACTTGGGATGCGCGGCGTTGTCGACCTCTTCGCCCGGCAGCAGGGCTCGTCGGAGGCGTTCGCCGTGTGGGGTGACCATGCCGCAGCTGTGAAGCAGACGCGGCGCCTTCAGCGGGCACGGTCCAGGCCGCGTTGCTGTCGATGCGGCGCTGTCGGTGCGGCGTCGTACTCTGCGGCAGGTGAGAAGGACATCCGCAGCTGAGAGGACACCCGATGGAGGCACGAACACTTGAGGCCGCTATGTGCGATGCGCGTGAAGCTCTATCTGACTACGACGGCACGTTGGAGTGGCTTCTCCGCCCCGATGTGTCCTTGGAGGGCCCACTCGCCGCCGAGGTGTGGGTGTTTGATGACGCGTTGACCCATGTCTTGCTCGTGAGGCACCGCTGGCGAGGCTGGGTACCACCGGGAGGCAAGGTGGATCCGGGCGAGACACCGCGGGAGGCAGCTCGTCGGGAACTGTTCGAGGAGACCGGCGTGCAGGCGGAACTCATGGGGACGCCAGCGGCCGCTACGGTGCGCTCATATCACCCCAACTGGCCAGTCACCGCGGGACTTTCCTATGTGACAGTGATCGATAGGCGAACGCAGTTGGCGTCTGAAAGCGGTCAGCCCGCTGCCTGGCACCGGCTGGATGAGCCCTGGCAAGGATGGTTCCCTGACGATCGTCTCCGCATGAAACAGTGCGCCCTGCGGCTCGGAGAGGGCGAGTAGGGAGCAGTCCTGACTCGCACGCGGCACACCCCAACTCGACCCGGTAATTGCCCTGGAGCCGGAAAGCATCCGGTCGGTCAGCGAGGGGAGGAGCACAACGGTGCCTTGGGCCGTGGTTTTGGCCAGCCCCCAGTCTCCGCCGCTTGTCCAGCGCGTAGAGCATCCAGCGCGCACTGCGTGGACTCGGCCTGTTCCTTGGCTGCGCGACATCTCACTGATCCAGACGTCGGCGGCCGCTACGCTCCAGGCCTGGCTGGTACGCCCCCTCGGCCTGGCCGCGGTCGCTGCCAGTATCGTCCCCTCGCATGGACAACGTTGAACTGAGTGACGCCATAGCCGACTTCACGGGTCTCGTCGGTCGCGTCGAGGAGACCGGCGAGCGCGTGTGTCTCGTCGAGGGCGGGGAGCCGACGAGTGTGCTCCTTGCGGCGGCGGAACTCGCGGAACTGGAGCACTTCGCCGGGCGGGTTGAGGGCGGCGTGCGGCCCCGGTCCGGAGCGGGGCAGGGGCAACCGTTCGGTCCGGACCCGCAGGGCCCCTACCTCCGGTACGTGCACGCCGACGGGGCACGGATGACCTTCGTGCGAGACCGGGTGGTCGTAGCCGAGCTGAGGTCGGTAGCGGAACTCGACTGGCTGGAGGGCAGGACGCGCACCGCTCGCCAGGGCTACATGTCGCCGAAGCGGGCAGCTGCGTTCGAAGAGTTCCTCGCGCGCCAGGGTCCGGTGGGCGACGGGGTGGCATGGATCGCGGCCAGTTGGCGGTGCCAACAGCCCTTCACGCATCTCGTGTTCCTCAGGGGGCCGGCCGCCGAGGACGTGGCGCTTGCCTACGGGGCCGACGCGCAGGACATCGCTGACGGGCTGATGCTCCACCAGGTCGAGGAGCGAGACGCACGGGAGGGCACCGACGATCTCACTCGCGTACTTGCCTTCGGGGAGGAGAACGGCTGGACATGGCTGGGCTACGACGACTTCGACGATGCCTTCTCGCGCTCCCTCGACCCGCCCGCCGAGAAGCAGATCACGCTCAGTGCGACCACGGCCAAGGCCATCTACGAATTCAGCTATTTTGAGAACGGGGTGTATCAGAACCCCTTCCCGATCGAGACCGGCGCCGAAGACCGGCGGGACATGTATGAGCTCATCTGGTACACCCCGGGCGAGGCACCGTTCGCCGCGGAAGCGCCGCTGTCCTTCCTGAATCTGCACCTGCGCATCGCCGAGAAGGCAGGCAACTGGACGGACAACATCGCGCTGTTCTTCGAAGGCCTGGAACGAGCCTTCGGCCTCGCCCTGCCCCGGGACGCGATCACCTCCGGACACGTGCGCTGCGCCCGCCCGGCCCGCCGCTGATCCCGCGGTTGGACCGGACGGCGAAGGGTCGTCCGCTGCCTGCAGTGAGCTCCCGACGAGGGAGTGCCTCGGCCGTCCACCGGCCGCGATCGGGCGTCGCCTCGGCATCAGCCTGGCGGGCTTCCCATGTGCATCAACGGCGCTCTCGGTTCGAGAACGGCGCCCTGATCGAGCGCGAGGAGCGGTCCGCGTGAACCTTCACGACCTTGTGCAGAACCCGGACGGGCATGCCCCGCTTTGCGTCGGCAGGGGTAAGGCCGATCCCGGACGGGTCTCCGCGGACCCGCTCGCGGAGTAGCCGCCCCTCCTCAGCATCAGCAGTACTCGGGTATAGGGCACTCCTTGCACATTTGCCGACGACGTCGTGCGCTTCCCTGCTTCTCGGTCACAGGATGACGTGAGGCAGGAAGCGGGCGTACTCGTCCGTGATCGGGCCTGTGGACTCTCGGATGCCGAGACCTGCCGCCTCACCGTCGACGACCCAAGCACCGAGGACCGTACGATTCCCGTCGAAGTCGGGCAGGGGAGCCAACTCCTGGTAACAGCACGGGTCTTCGCGGATCGCGGCGGGGCCCGCGGGTGGATGCACGGTGATGCCCGCGCCCTCCCGACCCAGCAGAGGCTTGGCCACGTAACCAGTGTCGACCAGGTCCCGCGGGCCGTCGACGTACGCGGGCAGCAGGTTCGGGTGCCCTGGATACAACTCCCACAGGACAGCGAGCAGGGCCTTGTTGCTGAGCAGCATTTTCCAGGCCGGCTCGATCCACATCGTGGTGCCGGTGCCGCCGCCGTTGTCGAGGGTGTCCAGGACATGGCCGGCGAACGTGTCGGTGGTGAGCCATTCCCAGGGATACAACTTGAAGCAACTGCGGATGAAGCGGAGTTGCTGGTCGACGAAGCGTCCTGAGAGGCTGTCCCAGCCGATCTCTTCGACCGAGATCCAGTCGGTGTCCAGGCCCGCCTGCTCGGCCGTCTCCTTGAGATAGGCGACGGTCATGAGATCCTCGCCGAGTTCGTCGACGGCGGAATGCGCGAAGTGCACAGGACTGCCCGGCGGCAGCAGATCAGACTGCCGTTTCCAGGAGGCGACCAGGCGTTCGTGGAGGGAGTTCCACTGGTCTGCGCCGGGGAAGCACTCCTCCATCCAGAACCATTGCGGGCTGGCCGCCTCGACGAGCGAAGTGGGAGTGTCCGCGTTGTACTCAAGGAGCTTCGCAGGCCCCGTGCCGTCGTAACGCAGGTCGAACCGGCCGTAGAGCGAAGGGAGTTCAGTGCGGCGGCGCCAGGAGTCGGTGACCGCGTGTATCACGCGCGGGTCCGTGAGGCCGAGGTCGCCGAAGCGGTTCGCATCGACGATGTGCGCGGCCGCCGCCAGGCACATGCCGTGAAGTTCTTCGACGACCTCCTCCAGTGCCTCCACTTCGGGCAGGGAGAACGCGTAGTAGGCGCTCTCGTCCCAGTACGGCCGCAACGAGTCGTCGGGATACCGGGTCAGGGGATAGATGAGACCTTGCGCCTCGACCGTGCGCTGCCAGTCGGGGCGGGGGGTGATGAGGTGCCTGTGCATGATGGTCAGCCGCCCGAGCTTCCCTCGCCGCCACCGAGGCCGCCTCGTGACACGCCGGATCCGCCGGAATCGCCACCACCCGACGACTTGCCGAACGAGCCGCCACCGACCCGGCTGCCGCTCTTCGAGCCACCGTAGTACCAGCCGACGTGCCCGCTCGACGACCCGCTCTTGCAGTACTTGTCGTCAACGACCTTGTAGCCCTTGGCCGCCGTGTAGCTGTCACGATCCACGCAGCGCTTGTCCGGGTCGGAGTCGCAAGCGGTGAGCGTGGCCGCAAGCAGCCCCACACCACCGAGCACAACAGTCCCCGAGCGCAAGCGTCGTCGGTTCGCCTTGATGTCCGCCACTGATGATCCCCCGTGTGATGTTGATGATCCGCGTGCCGTACGCGGCTTGCACGACGTCCAGGGTAGAAGCAGGCCCCATGCAAACGGCCCCAGGGTCCCGGATTCCCGCGATACCGGCCCTCGACTCACAGTCCTCGGCGCTCATTTCGGACGCTTGGTGGAAGGGACCCAGCTTCCTCAATGGCACGCGTCGCGCAGGCTACCGGCCTGATCGCTAGCTTTCGGTGCGTACCAGTGTCAGCCTGCCCAGCCACTCGAAATCGTCCGGGTACTCCCACTCCTCGGCTCCAGCAAGTACTGCGGGGAGGTCCGCCCGCGGGATCGGCGGGCCCGGCTGGCAGCCGGCCGCCCCATCCGGTGCGGTCCACGGGATATAGCGGCGGACCTCAACCGTCCCGCGATCAACGAGGGACAGGAGGATGGGTGCCAAGTCCGTGGCCGGCCCGGACGCCAAGGGTTCCGGCAGGTCGCCCCGGACTCCAGGAAGAATGTCTATCTCGCTCGCATTGAGCACGAAGGCGTACTCGACATCGGACAGCTTACGTTCGCGCACGGCGCGATTCTTGCAGGTTGCGCCTGGCGGACATTCGGCGGCTGGTGTTCTGACGACGACGTCGACTATTTCGGCCTCTGGATGGTCGGGCTCGGAGGCGAGATCTCTTCGAGCGAGCGGTGCTTGGCCCGGATGCCCTGGCCGATGCGCCTGAGGCCCTGCGTTGGCCGGGCGGGCCATGTCGTGAGCGGTCATGCGGCCCGTTCACCTAGGAGCCGCCCCAGGCCACTGACGATCGTGGCGGAACAGGGCTGAGACGAGACGGATCGTCTTGTATAGTGGCGGCATGCGTCTTTACTTCTTTCTCTGAGTCCGGGCGCGGCCCACGTCGCCGTTTCTACTGCCCGTAGACCCCTCGTATCCCAGGGAAGAATCATGCGCGAACGCGTTCCCGCCGTCATGCCCGCTGCCGTGGCGCAGCTGTCCGTCAAGGACGTCACGAAGTCGTACGGCACCCGGAGTGTCCTCGAGCAGGTCACGTTCACGATCCGGCCCGGCGAGAGGGCTGCCGTGATCGGAGAGAACGGCTCCGGCAAGTCCACCCTGCTGCGGCTGCTCGCCGGGGCCGAGACGCCCGACTCCGGCGAACTCACCGTCGCCTTCCCCGGCAGGGTCGGCCACCTCGCCCAGACCCTCGACCTGGACCCGGACTGCAGCGTCCAGGATGCCGTCGACCTTGCGCTCGCCGAACTGCGCGCCATGGAGCGCGAGCTACGGACGGCGGAGGAGCTGCTCGGAGACGCGACCGAGGTGGAACTCGCAGCGTACGGCGAGCTGTTGACCGCCTACGAGGCGGACTCCCGTTTCGACGCGGCGATGCACGGGCTCGGACTCTCAGGGATCACTCGCGAGCGCGTGCTCGGCTCGCTTTCCGGCGGCGAGCAGTCGCGGCTCGCGCTCGCCTGCGTCCTCGCCGCCGCCCCCGAGCTGCTGCTCCTCGACGAACCCACGAACCACCTCGACGTGACAGCCGTGCGCTGGCTGGAGGATCAGCTGCGCGCTCACCGCGGCACCGTTATCGCGGTCACCCACGACCGCGGCTTCCTGGAGCGCATCGCCACCACGATCCTGGAGGTGGACCGCGATACGCGCGCCGTACGCCGGTACGGTGACGGTTGGGCCGGCTACCGCACGGCGAAGGCCTCCGCCCGACACCGTGCGGAGCAGAACCATCTCCTGTGGCTGGACGAAGTCGCCCGTACCGAGGCGCTGTTGGAGGCGGCCGGGCGGCGGCTCGGCGGGACCGGCAAGGATCCGCGTCAGGGCTTCGGCAAGCACCGTCGCTCCCACGAGGCGAAGCTCGGCGGGCAGGTGCGGGCGATCCGTGAACGGCTCGCGCAGCTGCGACGCCATCCGGTGGCGGCGCCGCCGGTGCCGCTGCGGTTCGCCGCGCCGTTGCCTGCGGCGGCCGGGGGCGCCGTTGATCGCGCGTTGGTGTGCCTCGATGACGTGCGAGTCGGCGAACGGCTCCATCTGGAGGGCCAGTTGACCGTCATGCCCGGGCGGCGGCTGCTGGTCACGGGCGAGAACGGGGCCGGCAAGACGACTCTTCTGCGCGTCCTCGCGGGCGACTTGGAGCCCGACGCGGGTACGGTCCGTCGCTCGGAGCACATCGGATACCTGGCACAGGAGCTGCCGGTGCACATCGCCCGGCTCCCGCTCCTGGCGGCCTTCGCGGCCGGACGGCCCGGGCTGCCGGACGAGCATGCGGAACAGCTGCTCTCCCTCGGCCTGTTCCGCGAGGAGGACCTGTGGGTTCCGGTGGCGGCCCTGTCCGCGGGGCAGCAGCGGCGGCTGCAGATCGCGCTGCTGGTGACCCGTCCCTCGGACCTGCTCGTCCTGGACGAGCCGACGAACCACATCGCGCTCGACCTCGTCGAGGACCTGGAGACAGCGCTCGGCGAGTACCCGGGCGCGGTGATCGTGGTCTCGCACGACCGGGGCTTCCGAGAGCGGTTCGTGGGGGAGCGGCTGGAGTTGCGGGGCGGGCGTCGGGGGTGAGTCCTCCACGGGCCGATACGGCTCCACCGGCGAGAGCGAACGTATCCGCGTCGGTGACACCTGCTTCAACAAGGCCCCATCGACCTGTCCGTGGCCTCCCTGAACGTTGTCCATTTCGCGCCTGTGCCGGCGAATGATGCTTCTGGGTGATGAGGAACTCAGGGAATGTGGGATGGATCTCGCACTGCTGTTGCCTGACCATCCTGCATGTCGTTTTACGCCGCCGCCCCGGCCCGAGCGGCTGCTGCGCGAGTGCCCGGAGACCGTGGACAGCGCTGCGGCCTCGCCCTGACGCTCGCCGTCGGACGGGGGCGACCACGCCGTTTCCGGGGGCCCGTGCTCTGGGATCGGTCTCTGGATGGGGGACAGCGTCGTCGTCACCCCGACCGGCATCGTCCTGTATTGGCCCGATCCAGATAACGGGGCCTCCGGACGCCTCGAGATCGTGGGTCGGAGTCTGCCCGACTTCCTGGCCGCCGTGGATTGCGGACACGACTGCGCGCGGCCGACGAAACCCTGTGCTTCTGGCTGAACCACGGGTTGTTGCCGACTTCGCGGGCGCCGCTGACCCGGTCGGACTGGGTCAGCGCCTCGACCAGGATCACGGGCGTCAGCACCTGCTTCTGGAGAAGCCGTTTTCTGTGCCGAAGAGGACGCCAGAAGGTTCTTCGCCTGCTGATGGTCCAGACGGACCTGGCTCAGGCTGTCTTCTTCTGCCCGTCTACAGCTATGGGCGTCAGCAGACCGTGGTCACTGACAGCCGAGAGCGACAGGGTGCGGTACCCGGCACTGGCGAAAAGCGCCGTGACGCGATCTCCCTCCTGGCTCATGATCTCGCCCTCTCCCCAGGACTTGTGCCGCACCCGCGTACCAGGAAGGAACACGACGTCGCACGGTTCACTGTGGTGCGTTGTTCCGCCCGTGCCTGCGAGCACGCCCTGATGCTGCTCGCGGGACAAGGACTCGGGCGACACGGGGGCGCACACGTCACAGCTCGCGCAGTTGCTGGTGCCGAGGAGTTCGCCGAAGTAGCCCAGAAGATGACGTCGTCGGCAGCTGGTGGTCTCGGCGTACGCCCGCATCATCTCCAGGCGAGAGCGCTCGAGTCGCACCCGGGCGGCGGCGATACGCAACGCTTCCTTGGCGCAGGTGTCGCGCCGGGCGCCGGGCACCGCGTGAATGACTCCCTCGGCCTCGCACCGTATGCCGCCCGCCTCCTCCAAGAGGTGCACCAGCGAGGTCAGCGCCGTCTGCGACATCTCCAGCTCGTCGTGCAGAACCGGGCCGGTGACGCCGTCGGCATGGGCCCGCACGGCGTCCATCAGGCGCAGGAGGGTGTCGGCGTCGGGTTCGCCTCCCGCGCGGTAACGCTGGGACGACAAGTCTTCGGGCCGGTACGCGAGGATGGCGGCTGCCGGTTCTCCGTCGCGTCCGGCGCGCCCTATCTCCTGGTAGTAGGCGTCAAGGGAGCCGGGGACCGTGGCGTGCAGCACGAAGCGGATGTCCGCCTTGTCGATGCCCATCCCGAAGGCGGAGGTGGCCACGACGACGTCCAGCGTGCCGTCGCGGAAACGCTCGTGGGTCCGGGTGCGTTCGGCGGTCTGGAGCCCGGCGTGGTACGCGGCGCTGTCGAAACCGAGGTCGGACAGTTCCTCGGCGTACTGCTCCGCCTCGCGCCGCGTGCCGACGTAGACGATTCCGGGTTTCGCCTCGGCTGCCGCGCGTTCCACGACCCAGCGGCGCTTCGCGCTGCCCTCTTGATGACGGACGACCTCCAACTCGATGTTGGGGCGGTCGAAGCCCGCGATCACCTGGTGGGGTTCCCGCATGCCGAGCCGCTCGATGATGTCGGCACGGACCGGCGCCGCGGCGCTCGCCGTCAGGGCCAGCAGGGGTGGGCGACCGATCCGTTCGCGTGCCTGGCCCAGGGACAGGTAGTCCGGTCGGAAGTCGTAGCCCCAGGTCGAGACGCACTGGGCCTCGTCGACGACCACCAGCGCGGGGCGCGCCGCGGCGATCTCGGCGACGACGTCGTTCTTGGCCAGCTGTTCCGGGGAGACGAACAGGAAGTCCAAGGCGCCTTCGCGTACCCGCTCCCAGGCCACCGCGTTGGCCCGCTTGCCCTGCGCGGAGTTGACGGCCTTCGCGTCCGGCCGCCCCCGGGCCCCGGTGAGCGAGGCCACTTGGTCGCGCTGCAGGGCGATGAGGGGGGAGACGACCACGGTGGGGCCGTCGAGGAGAACGCCCGGCACTTGATAGACGGCCGACTTCCCGGCTCCGGTGGGCATCACGACGATGGTGTCCTGCCCTGTCATCACGGCGCTCATCGCGTCGATCTGCGGGGCCCTCAACTGCTTCCAGCCGAATACGTCCCGGGCGGTACGACGAAGTCGCCGCCGGAGAGGAAGGTTTCTGAGCGACATGGATCTCCAGAAGCAGAAGAGTTTTTCAGGGTGCTGTCGCCGCGTACCCAGAATGCCGATGAACACGGCAGATGGACGACATCGTCGCGATGCCGGTCCGACTCCGGACCACACGGACTCGGCGACCACGCGCAGCAGCGCCTCCCTTCGTCCTTCCGCGTCGCCACGTCGTCGCAGGTGACTGCGGATCACCCAGGACGAAGACGTTTTGTCGGCCAGGACCCCCGCCGTGCGATCCGCGGTCGGTCACTCACCGCGGGAGCCGCCACGCCTGGACTGCGTAACGCTCAAGGGACCACAGGCTTCCCCGACTCCAACAGCCACATCCGGGAGGTCGTCCAGTGACCACCTCTCCAGCCACCGAGATCCAGGCACTGCTGTCCTTCCTGTACGGGCAGCGCCGCCACGTTCTCGGCATCCTCGACGGACTCGACACCGATGCGCTGCGTCAACCCGTGCTGCCCTCAGGGTGGAACTGCCTGGGCATGGTCCAATGCCTCGCCCCGACGTCGGGCGGTTCGTCCAGCCGCCCCGGAAACCGGCAGCAGGTTTCCGGTCCGTACTATCCCAGGGTGACCTCGCCTCTCATATCGACCCGTCGCCGTCGGCTCGCAGCTTTCTCCGCCGTCGCGGCTCTGTGTGCTTTCGCCTGGTGGGCGGTACAACCGGTCGGTGGCGCGTGCGCGGACACTGGACTGACTCTTTCGTCCGATCCCTATGGGTCCACCTACGACTCGCCCGACGCTGTCAAGGGGTCCGGCGATGTGCAGTACGAGGGCAAGTACGTGCCGAGTGAAGGGTCCTTGCCCAGTGCGGACTCCGGCTCCAGCCTGTTCGGTTCCGGCAGCAACGACCCTTGCGGAGCGGAAACCCAGCACCCGCGTCTGTTCGGCTGGCTCGGCCTGTAGGCGGCCCGAGGATCACAGGCCCGCATTCCGGCGACCGACCGGGCTCCGGACGCCTGCGGGCGCTCGGATCGCGCAGGTCTCCGTGCCGCATACACCTGGGGAGCGGGCAGCCAGCAGAGGCGCAGGGACGGGAAGTTGAAGGCCCGGCAAGGGAGATGGCGGCCGGCGTGGGCGGGGGATGTCGCAGCGCGGGCTCGGAGAGTACCTACTGCGTTTTCGTCCTTCTCAGGTGGTGGCGGATCGAGAGGAAGACAGTGGTGCACAGTGCGAGGAACCAGACCGGCAGCTCGCGTGTACCGAACCCGGCGCTGAAGGCGGTTGGGATCGCCAAGAAGGCGAGCAGGCTTCGAGCGGCTCACTGGTTTCTGATCGACGAACCGCAAGTCCCTATCAGGTGCAGTTCTGCGGGTTCACCGTGGCTAATTTCCCTACCGTGCCTGCTCCCGTGCTTGGCGAATCTCGGTGGGGATGCGGCCGCGCGTGGGCACGGTGAAGCCGTTCGTGCACGCCCAGGCGCGAATGTCGTGTGAAGGGGAGGGCCGTCGGGGTGCAGTGGCGGGGTCAGCCGGTCCTGGCGGGTCGCCTCGAAGCCGATCCCGCTCTGGAGCAGGGGCTTGGGCAACTGCGGGACGGAAGTGGTGCCGCTGAGGAGGGAGAACAGGAATTGGGTGAGGGTGCCGTCGAACGCACCAGCGGGGTCCGCGGGCCTCGTTGACGGCGATCCTCCACGCCGCGATGTCGTTCCTGGGGTTCATGATCCAGAACAGGGTTTCGCCGTTGTCCGTGCCGCCGCACGGCAGTAGGAGCTCAGGATCGACTGGTGCCGGGTAGGTCCCACGGGCGTGGTCGTCACGTACCTGCGTTCGGATGGGGGCGCTGGCCGGGCGGGGCAGGTTGACGGGGTGATGGCGGCGGTCGCCGTCGGCTACTCACGGGGTACATGCGACGGCACCGGCCCAGGAAGGGTTCCGGGCGGACGAACGGCGCCCTGCCACCCCCGGCCGTCACGGGTGGCTGGGCGCCGTCGCTGTGGACTGCGCGGGGTCCCTCGGAAACTCGTCAGGCTGTTCGCCGGTCGTCGACCCGCGTTTCGAGGTGCGGCCAGGCCGTGGCCAGGCGCGAGAGATCGCCGACCGCTGGCGCGCTCACCGAGCACAACGAGGCATCCGCTCTGAAATGGACCAGTGTCCCGGTCGTGCCGTCGTCCTCGACGGGCTCGAGATCGGTGACGGGGATGCCGTGTTCGTATCGTTGGGTCCAGGCCCCGTTGTGGCGACGATTGGTGTGCACGAGCCACTCGCTGAGCGCCGCGACGACGGACATGCCGCGCCGAGGATGACCGTCGGGCAGCACCTCAGCCTGTGGGAAATCGAAGAACCGGAGGTCCTTCGTGGCCATGACCGGCTTCTTCACGCTCCGGCCGTGCTTGTCCACACGAGTGTCCGTGCCCCGCCCACTGTCTCGGGCAGACAGGGAACCGTCGGGATGGAGAACGACGACGCAGCGCCCCCTGCCGTTGGCTGACGCTTCGTCGGCGGCGTAGGCAAGTACCTCAAGGACGAGATGCCAAGGCCCCTCCGGAGCGAACTCCGCAGGATGCTGTCGGATATACGCCAGATGATCCGCATCAATGAAGCCGGACCAGTCATGCGTCGTGTTGACCCAGGGAGTCCTCACCGTGTCCATCAGGCAAGTATCCCGCCTGACGATGTCGTTGCCGATGGTCAGAGGCAGGGCCAGTGCCGGCGTGCGTCCGGCGCTCCAGCCCACAGTGGGGTGTCCGTGGTGCGGTGGAAATGTGCTTGCCAGGTCGAAGAGGGCAACACTCCTGTTGCCGTGACCGGACCCGCGCCGCGCACGGCGTCAGGACAGTGGGATGGTCACCTCGTCCTCGACCGGGGGATCGATTTCGTGGTCGAGTGTCCCGGTCGCCGAGTGGCAGCGCAGACGGACCGAGGCCGGCGTGACGTCCAGCCGCAGGAAACATTTGAAGAACGGGGGGCTGTACGTAGCCGAACCCGGCGAGAAAAGCTGTGTGTAGGCCTTGCGCACCGGGAGTCGGAGCAGCGTGTTGCGGTCGGCGCGGCGGCCGGCGCCGAGGAGACTGGCGACCAGGCGGATACGCCGGGTGACGCGAACGGGTCCCCCCTGCGCGCGGATCGGCGGGACGCCGAGCCGTTCGGCGATCACCGCCATGGCCTCGGCCTCGGTCAGCGTGAAGAGACGGGTCATGCGCAGCCGGCGGCCGTACAGCCTGCTGTAGAAAGCCAGCGAGTCGCCGCGCAGCGGATAGCAGCGGAACTCGTCCTCCGTGACGTTGGCGACGGAGACCCGCGGGACGGTGTGCGTGGCGTGCATGAACGCTCCGCCGCCACCGGCGACGACGTACTGGATCGTGCGCCCGCCGTCCACCCGTACCGGATACCGTTGGTAGTTGTGGATGTCGCCGCCGATCGCCGCGACGTAGTGGTGGTCCGGGTCACGCACTATGGCGTCCACTGTGCCGCCGCCCTCGATGGCGCACGGGTGGTGCTCGCCGTCAACGTAGAGCGGGGACCCGGTCACCAGTATCTTGGGCCGGTCGCCGCGCGACACCTCGCGGAGCCAGCGCCCCTGTTCGGCGTCGATCGTGCCCAGCAGACCCGTGTCGATGCCTATGATCCGCACCGGCCCGGCGTCGATGGCCCAGTACGGGCCCGGCTGGACGGCCTGTTGGGACGACTCCGAACGCAACGCCCGTGCCTCGGTGAGACGTTGCTCGTCCGTCCTGCCCGGAGAGTGCCAGAGCAGCGACCGGAACCAGGCCCGTGTCAGGGGGCGCGGCTGCGCCTCGGGCGCCAGTGGTGGGGCCTCGCAAAAGACCCGCATGAAGCCCTGGAGGCCTTCGTACCAGTCGTGGTTGCCCGGTATCGCGTAGATGGGTGCCGGGTAGTCGCGGTAGGGGCGGAAGAACTTCGTGCCGTAGTCGTCGGTGCTGCCCACGGGGTAGATCACGTCACTGGCGAGCACCGCGAAGTCCGTTCCCTGACTGACCTTCAGGAAGCCTGGAACTACGGCGTATTGGGGTTCGTCCCCTTCGCCGGTGTCACCGATGACCATGAATGAGAAGTTGTCGGCGTCCGTGCGGCGGACGATCGCGTCGGTGGGCGCGCCCGCGGCCACGGCCTGCTTCACCCAGCGACTGCGGGTCTGGCCCGTCGGGTCCCCGAACCAGGAGGCGAGAACGCCGTTGCGGGCGGGCCACAGAGTCCTCGGATCCAGCCACGAGAGCTTCTTCACCCGTGCAGGCATCAGCCTTCTGTACGTGCCGAGTTGGGAGTCGCCCCAGCCGGCGCCTTCTGGAGTGTCGCGTGAGGAGTGAGGCACGGGTGCACGGTAACAACCGGTCCGTGCACCCGGAGCAGGGGGCGGCCCATGGCGGAACTCATACGGCGAGTGCGAGCGCGACAGTGACGGGTTACCCCACCGCCTCAGCGTCCGGCAGCGCAGGGGGCGCGCGAGTAGGCCGACTGCCGCAGGCAGGCAGCCTCGTAATGGTGGGCGCATCCACCCCGCCACGTCACCCACGCCGGGGCATCAAGCAGCCCTTCCGCATCTTCCAGCCCGGCTTGCCGCAGGAACTCCACGACATCCCGGTCGGAGCGTGCGAGGCCGAGGATTGTCCCCGCGCAGTCGTTAGCAGTCATTAGCCGACCGCCGGAACGCGACGGCGTGTGCACGACCAATGCGGCGCTCGCCATACCTCGAGGGTGCCGCGAGGGCCGGAACGAGGCGTGTGGATCGCAGCCTTCCGCTCGCCGGCGCCATAGTGCAGCCTGGCGTCCCGCTAACCGAAGGCGTTCGGCGGGGACGCGGCAACGGTGACCTGAGCGGTCCAGGACCCGGAGTCCTGGGGCAGATCCCAGATCACGTCGACGCGCGCTTGGTGGAAGTCGTGCGCGAGTCCCACCACCATGGCCGCAGCGGCGGCCCGTGCCTCGGCTGGGACGGCGTTGACCGGAACGTCGGTGAGGCGCCCGCAGTGCATCTCGCCGTCCACGGTGAGGACACTGTGGCGCCAGCCTTCCGATGTCGCCAGCAGGACGATGCCCTTCGGCATGCCGAAGGGCGGACGCCTCTTCTTCTCCCGCTTCCGTCTCGCCATGCAGTTATCCAACCTGGTTGACTTCCTGACGTTTCATGCGGGTTGGACTTCAGGTGCCCCTCGGCATTCGCGTACATTCGGGGCTCGCGTAGTCGACCTCCGCGAGGTCGCGGTCCATGAACGCGGCATGGTGGGCCTGCCACTGCTGAGTCAGCCGGGTGACCGTCGCGGGGGAAGCCCTGCCGCCGAGCCGAGGAACTGCTCCGGTGCCGAGACGAAGCCGCCCGAGGACAGGCCGTGCAGGTAGAGCAGTGGCAGCACCTCACTGACCGTCGGGGACTTGCGGCACCAGGGCGGCAGGATTGCCGAGGTGAACCGCTTGTGCTCGCCTCTGGCCTGGTCGACGCGTTTGTCGTTCACCCGCGGCGCCTTCACCTCGACGACCACCCTGGCCGCGGTAGTGACCCTCCTGGGCCGGTGGTAGCCGTTGCGGACCACGAGCCGCCGAGCCGTCGCGTCCCGTTGGTCGGCGAACTCGGCTAGTTAGGCGTTGACTTCGGCCTACAGGGCCGCCGTGAGCATCCGCGTCGCCCCTCCCGGACGACCTCGTCGATCAAAGCGGACCTGTTGGCGATGCTGCCGTCGTCGTTGACTACGCTGAGCACGGGCGTGCCTTCCCGACCGGTGCTGTGAACACCGGCCTCCAAAGAGCACACAAGAGAAGTGCTGCTTGCCTGGCGGCATCTCGAAGCGGCCGAGAGATCCGCTCAGCCGATGGTGAAGCGCTGGTTCTGGGTTCCTCGGTCACAGCGGGCAGTGCGGTAGTAGCCGTCGTCCTGCTGGTAGAGGCAGCGGCCGGTGCCGACGCTTTGGAGCATGATGGCGCTGCGCGCAGCGGGCTGGACAGTGCGCCACTTCTGGTACGAGCCGCCGTTGCAGCGCAGGGGGTAGACGTCGCCCCGGTCATTGCTGTCCAGGCAGCGGCCCCAGAAGTTGTTCTTCAAAGTGGTGCTGGTGTTGAGGCGCCCGTTCCACTGCCACAGGAGGCTGCCGCGTCCGGTGGTGCAGCGGTCACCCTGGAGGCCGGTCTCGGAGTCCTCGCGCAGGCAGTCACCGTAGCGGTAGTTCGCGAGGCGGCTGGTGGTGGCAGCCGAGGCGGGTGTGGAGGTGAGGAGGGGGAGGGCGAGGCTGGCTGCGGCCATGAGGGCGGCGAAAGCTTTCCGGGTCGGGCGGCGCACTTGGGTCTCCTTGCAGTGGCTGTCAGACGTGCCTCGCCAGGATTCCCGAATCCCACCAACTATGCCTGAAAAGAGGAGGAAACCCCCAGATCGAGTACCGGCCAGGCCGCCACCGGCGCTCCGCCGGCCGGTGCGGCGCGCGCGGTGAAACATGATCCCGCATGAACGTGCCGACCGCCGACATGGGCCTGGAGAACTCGGGATCGGGGCGGGGCATGAAGTTGGCCCGCCCCCAATCCGCCGAGGCGGGTGGCACGGACGCCGGCTTCACCGCGCCAACATGGAACCTGCCCGCGACGCACCCTCCGCGTTCTTATGCCCCCCCGGCCGCTCTGCACTTTCCTCCGGACGGGGGTGATGGCGCAACGGGCCCGATTGCACCGGCGCAGCGCAACCGCCCGCCTGGACCCGTGCGTCATTGGTACGGCAGGCGGCCGATGGATGGCGGCGCACGACAGTGCAAGACGGCGCCACGAGCGAGCGTTGCACGACGGCCGCGTCCGGCCCTCCGCCACCCCCGTGGGAGAAGAGCCGGACGCGGCTGTGCGTCGGGTCAGCAGTGCGGCACCTCGCCGGAGGGTCGGAAGACGTCCCAGCTCGACCAACCGGTGACCCCGGTGGCGTTATTGCGGTGGTAGT
This sequence comes from Streptomyces sp. SID14478, assembly GCF_010548525.1. GTDB lineage: Bacteria > Actinomycetota > Actinomycetes > Streptomycetales > Streptomycetaceae > Streptomyces. Next base: position 74,966 of record NZ_JAAGMG010000627.1, on the reverse strand, counting down.
ACCAGCTGATGGTCAGGCTGGGGTTGGCGGCGGGGCCGTCCTGCCAGCAGTAGACGGTCGCGCCCTGCCCCGCGTAGCCGAGGCCCTTGATCGTGGACGCGCCGTTGGCCTGGGCCCGGATCCGCACCCCGGTACCCAGGTAGTCACCCGGAGCGGAGGCGGCGGTGGTACGCGGGGCGGTGCTGTGCGAGGCAGGAGCCGATTCGACGGCGCCCGCGCCCGGTGCGGACATCAGCAGCGCGGCCGTGGCGCCGAGGACGGCGACGGCACCGGCGTAGGGACGGAAAGAGGAACGGTGAGAGAGCTGCAAGTTCATGGTTCTCCCGAGGCAGGGTCAGCAGTCGCCGACAGCGATGTACGGAACGACGACGTCCCACCGGCCCCAGCCGGTCACGCCGGTGGTGGTGTCGGTGTGGTGGAACCACTCCTGACCAGCGACGACCCGTCGGCATTGGACGGTGACATCGTGGCTGGTGTAGCCGTAACCGACCGTGGTGGAACCGGTGCTGGGCTGAGTGTGGATCCGGGCGCCGTCCACCAGATAGTGACCGGCGGAGGACTGCGCGCCGAGCGTCTTCGCCGGTGCGGCGACCGGGTGGGCCGAGGGCGCGCTGTGCGCCGTGGCGCTCGTCGTCCCGGCCGCCAGAAGGGCCGCGGCGGCGGTGACGCCGAGCAGTCCGCGTAGCAGTACGTCGTGGTGGGGCACGATGAGGTTCCTTCCCCTTGCGGTACGTGCTGGTCACCCACAGCGTCCGGTACGCGCCCTGGAAGAACCTTGCTATTTTCTTGCAGGGGCGCACAGACCGACATCGGAGCCGGCGTCGGACAGGTCGGCCCGGGCCTGGCGGACCGCGTCAGAACGAGGGACCGGTATGAGTAGCGGCATCGGCATCGGCATCGACTTCACTCTCCTCGGCGAGGTGACCATTCGCTCCCGGGGGGTCGATTTCACCCCTGGATCACCGCGCCAGCGCTGCGTTCTCGCCCTGCTCCTCCTCGACGTCAACCGCCCGGTGTCCGCACAGACGCTCGTCGCGCGCGTGTGGGGCGACGACGCCCCGTCCCGCGCGATGGCCTCGCTCTACAGCTACGTGTCGCGGCTGCGCACCTTGCGTGCGGGCCCCGGCGACGCGCAGCGGTGGGACATCGTCCGGACCTCGGCGGGATACGTATTGCGGGCCGACGCGGAAGCCGTGGACCTCTTCCGCTTTCGCTCCCTGGTCGAACAGGCCCGCGGCGCGAGCGACCTGCAGGAGGCCGAGGCCGCGTACGGTCGAGCACTGGCGCTGTGGCGGGGCGAGCCGTTCGCGGGGCTGCGCTCCGAGTGGCTGGACGCGTACCGTCGCACGCTGAGCGAGGAACACCGTCGTGCCCGCCTCGACCACTACGAGTTGCTGCTGCGACAGGGCCGGCATGCCGACGTCGTCCAATCCCTCACTGAGCTGGCCGCCGAGGAACCCCTCGACGAGCAGGTAGCACGCCTGCACATGCTGGCTCTCTACCGCACGGGACAGCAGGCCGCCGCCCTCACCGCGTACGCAGGACTGCGGCAGCGACTCGTGGAACAGCTGGGCGCCGACCCCGGCCACCGGCTGCGTGAACTCCACCGGCAGATCCTCGTCTCCGACGACGCGCTGGCCGCACCGGCGCCGGCGGAATCCCACCACCGCACACCTCGCCAACTCCCCATCAGCCCCTTGGGGTTCGTGGGCCGGGGGGACGCTCTGCGCCTCCTCGACGCGCGCGAAGGCCATGCGGACCGCGTGGCTGCGGACGTCAGCGTGATCGCGGGGATGGCGGGGGTCGGCAAGTCGTGGCTCGCGCTGCGCTGGGCGCACCAGCACGTCGACGAGTTCCCCGACGGCCAGCTCTACGCCCAGATGAACGGCTTCAACCCCCGTGCCCGGCCCGCAGATCCCGGCGACATCCTGCATCTGTTCCTCATGGCGTTGGGCGCGGCCGAGAGCGAGCTGCCCGCGGACACGGAAGGCCGCGCGGCGCTGTACCGCACGCTGATGGCCGGCCGCCGTTTCCTGGTGGTGCTCGACAACGCCCGCGACACTACGCAGGTCATGCCGCTGCTTCCCGGAACATCCACCTGTAGAACCCTCGTGACCAGCAGAAACCGGTTGAGCAGTCTCAAGGTGCGGGCCAGTGCGGAGATCGTCGATCTGGGTGTGCTGCCCGCCGCGGAGTCGTCACGGCTCTTCGCCCGTCGGGTGGGCAAGGACCGGGCCGCGACCGATCCAGCGCTGCGCGATATCGTCCACTGGTGCGCCGGGCTGCCGCTCGCCCTCGACATCGCGGCCGCGCACGCGGACGGTCTGCCAGGCGCCACGCTCGCCCAGCTCGCCCAGGACCTGCGCAACCCGAGGACCCGTCTGGACGTACTGGACGCGGGTGATGTCTCCGCCAGCCTCCGCGTCCTGTTCGCCGCGTCGCACGCCGCACTGGACGCCGAACCGGCCGCGTTCTTCACGCTGTTGGGCCTGGTTCCGCACCAGGACGTGTCGCTCGCCGCCCTCGCCCACCTCATCGACGCCGACCCGACACGGACCCGACGGCTCCTGCGCGTCCTGGAAGAGGCCTGCCTGGTCCGACAGCACCGGCCGGGACGCCACCAGATGCACGATTTGGTCCGCCTCTACGCCGAGGAACAGGCAGCGGCGCTGAGCGTCGAGGAACGCGACCGCCATACCCATCGCCTCGTCGGCTTCTACGTACGTACGGCGCGAGCAGCACACCGGACGCTGGAGCCGCATCGCACCGCACAGGACCCGCCCGCGCTCGACGACCCGGGGCCCGCCCCTCTCGCTTTCGCCGACGTGCAGGCCGCGCTGGCCTGGTTCGACGCCGAGTACGTCTGCCTCAACGACATCACCGCGCTCGCCGAACAGCGCGGCATGCACCTGGAGTTATGCCGACTGACCTGGGCGCTGCACACCTATCGCTGGCGCCGCGGACTGTTCGAGGAGAGCATCAGGGCCTGGTCGACGGCGCTGCGGGCGGCCACGGCCCTTGGCGATGCTTCACTTGCGGCACACACCCGCCAGCGGCTCGGCATCGCACTGGCACAGGCCGGGCGCTACACCGAAGCCCTGCCCCACCTTGACGAGACCCTCCACCACTTCCGCGCCGACGGCGACGCCCCGGGCCTGACCCGTACGCACCACTCGCTCGCCGAGGTCCACGTCCGCATCAATGCCTACGAGCACGCCTTGCCGCACTTCACACAAGCCCTGGCGGGATACCGCGAACTCGGCGACAAGGTAGGCGAGTCGAACACCCTCAACGGCACCGGCTGGGCACTGGCACGACTCGGCCGCTACACCAGCGGCGAGACCCACTGTCTCCAGGCGCTGCCCCTGCTCCAGGCCCATGGGGACGGGGAAGGCCAAGCGGCCACGTGGGACACGCTCGCCTACATCGCCCGCCGCACCGGCCGTACAGACCGCGCGGTCGACGCCTACCAACAGGCCCTCAGCCACTTCCAGTTGATCGGCAACGCCAACCGCGCCGCAGACACATGGGCGTCCCTGGCAGACACCCACGCCGAAGCCGGCGAGGACGAAGCAGCACGCCAGGCCTGGAAAACGGCAAGAGAGTTGTACCGAGGACAGGGGAGGACGGCGGAAGCACACGAGATGACAGAGCGCTTGTCGAACAGCACGCCTACTTGACGGTCGCTCCGCCCAACTGTCGCGCGCCGGCCTGGCGGGGCAGCTCGCCGTCGAGGACGTGACGGCCCGCCGCGGCCGGACGTCAGAACTGTCCCATTGTGCACCAGGGGCGATGACTGACCGCAGGGACGACCTATGCGAGACCGAGCACCCCGACGCGAGGGTGGGGTTGGCCTCGCGTCGCCGGACCGGTCAGGACGCCGCATGCCCCGCCCGCAGCCGCCCGTCGTTCCGCACCTGAAAGGCTCGACCATGCAGACACAGTCCCCCTTCGATCTCGACGAGGTCGCCCGGCAGATCCGGACCCGTGCGACCGGCGCCGGTCGCCGCGTCCTGGTCGGCATCGACGGCCCGGGAGCCAGCGGCAAGAGCACCTTCGCCGAACTGCTCGCCGCGCGCCTGCCCGATGCGCGGATCGTGCACGTGGACGACTTCTACCGGCCCAGCGACGAACCGCGTCCCGCCGACGGCTTCGGCCCCGACTTCGACCTGACGCGGCTGCACGAGCAGGTCCTGCGCCCGGCACACGACGGCGGGCCGATCCGCTATCAGCGATTCGACTGGGACACCGATGCACTGGCCGAGTGGCACGAACTGCCCGACGGCGTACCGGTGATCGTCGAGGGTGTCTACAGCACACGCGCCGCGGTGCGCGACCTGTACACGTTCACGGTCTACTGCGAGACCCCGCGTGCACTGCGGCTCAGCCGGGGGCTCGAGCGCGACGGCGCGGAAGCGGAGAGTCAGTGGGTGGACGGATGGATGCCCGCGGAGGACCGCTACACCGAGGCGGAGAAGCCGTACTCGTACGCGGACCTCGTCGTCGACGGCACCGGTGAACCAGGCACCGAAGGCCCCGTCTTCCGACCGACGCAGCTGCCGTGAACTCCGGCACGGCGCCGCTGGCCGCGCGCAGTGTCGCGGTTCTCGTCATCCTCCACGGCTTCTACGGAACTGACGGGTTCACAACGGGCATCGGGACCATTGCCGCCGGAGGCGGTGCCGCTGCATCCGTAGGGGCCGGGATCGGGGGCGGCGTGGGGGTCTTCGTCGCAGCGTTTCCCGGCTGTGGCGCGGGAGCGGCTGTGGGTACCGCGATCGGTGGAGCAGTCGACGTGATCGGTACCACCATCACTGTTATCACCGTACGTAACTAAGCTCAGGAGAATCATGCTCGGTGAGTGGAAACCAGGCCCGAAGCTGCGTCTCTTCATGCTCGTGTACGTGTTGCTCATGGCATGTCTCGTAGTTGCTGCTCTCGGACTGGGGCAGTGGAGAATTGGGATCTTCAGTGCGCTTGCTGCACTTCCCGGCATAATCCTGTGCCTGTTCTACGTAGCGAGAAAGGGATAGCGCGGACGTAAAGGAGGGTGCTGTTCAAGCACCCTCAACCGAGCGAGACGCCCGCACTGTGGCATGCCAACTCCAGCGAAGCGGCCCCCAACGCCTGCATCACCACCGGGGTGACGAAGCAAAAGGGGCAGCGCCGACTTCAGCCTTTACCGGCGGTAGGGCAGCCGCCCGGCCCGTGGCGCGAAGAGAGGGCACCGACGAGACCTCCCCGCTCTGCCGAAAGTTGTTCAGCCAGTCGAGGCGTCCCTGGCCAGGGTGCATGGCGGAATTGCTCGCCAGGGTTGCCTCGGCTGGTGTGCGTTGTGGGTTCCGTGAAGGCGCGCAGTCAGCGGCAAAGGGAGCGCTCGGCCGCAGTGGGATTGTTGGGGATGCGCAGGCTGGTCCGGTGCCAGGAACCGGTGAGGTTCTTCCAGAAGCGGTGGGGGGTCAGGGGTTCGCGAGTCGCGGCCAAGAGCTCGGCGAGGGGACCGCATTGGAGCGCTGCGCGTGCAGCGGTGACCTGCGTACGGTCGATGGACGACGGGAGGTCCCGATCGCTGGCCGGGGCGGTGTAGTCGGCGATGATCCAGGCCGGGTCGATGTGCTTTTCGTGCCCGGCCTTGACGAAGTTCGTCGGGTGAATGTGAGCGCCTACCGGGTATGCCAGGCCCAGGGTGTCGATGGCGTGGTCGGTGAGAGGTACCACTGCTCCAGCATGTCCCAGCCTGGCTTCCGCGCCCACGAGATGTGGGCTCAGCCGTGAACGCAGCGGGAGAGAAAGGTACTTCTGGTTGTATCTGAGCTCCATGACCAGCCTCCGATCTCCGCGCTGTTGTGCTGCTCGGACGGGCGGGGTGAAGGGGATCCGCCTGCTGCTGTGTGCCTGTTGCGAGAGCGCGAAGCCCCCGTAACCGCCGTGTTCGTCGTAAATGCCGAACGGCCCGGTGGCGGCTGTGGTGAAGGGAGGCCGCCACAGCAGCAGGCACATGGTCGCCCACACGGCCAGGGCGGTGGTGGCCATGAGCGTGGTGCGGGTGAGCGGGATCAGGAAGACGGGCAGGACAATGAGGAAAAGTGAAGGAAGCAGCATTCGGCCGTGCATGAAGTCACCACCGACTTTGGTGACGAACAGGCTGCTCAACAGCCCAGCCGCAACGGGCGCGACCGCCACGACTGTCGTGCGGCTGCGGTCCGGCCGATGGCGGGTGCGGTCGGCGACTTCGACAGCGAGGACGGCGACCAGCATCAGGGGAATCCACAGGTGGTAGGGCTCCACGAAGTTCTTCAGGTAGAACAGGCCCCGGCTCCACAGCGTCCATGAGGCCTCCTTCGTGATGGCGGGCTGCGGCACCAACAGTCCGTAGTAGCCGGCACGGAAGATCTCGTATGCCACGGGGAGGGCAGAGCCGATGGCGATCCAGGTCACGGCGCTTTTGAGTTTCGGGCGCGTCAACCACCAGAACGCCACGGTGAAGACGGCTGTGACAAGTGCGAGATCTGGGCGCACCAGGGGGCCGAGTCCGAAGCACAGCGCGGTCGCCGCACCGGCACGCGTCGAGGCACCGTGACGGGCCCGGACCAACAGCCACCAGCACAGGGCCAGCCAGAAGAAGGCCAGTCCGGTCTCCAGGCCAGATGTGCTGTAGTCCCACATGGCCTGCACGGGCAGGAGCACCAGTACCCCGGCCGGTACGAGTAGATGTGTGGGGCGGTGAAGGGTACGAGCCGCATCGAGGGCCACGACCACGCCCGCAGTGGTGAACACACATCCCGCGACCACCGCGATCATGGCTGGGTCGCTGTTTGTGGCCAGGGCGCAGATTGTCAGCAGCCATTGCCACAGGGTGCCCGTCGAGGTCTCGACCCGTTCACCGATGTTGAAGACGGGGCCGTTGCCGGCTGTGATCTGCCGGACGACCCGGCTGTAGATCAGCCCGTCATCGCCGAGCCAGCGGTGGCGCCAGCCGAGTACGGCCATCGCGGCGGCGGGTGCTACGACCGCCCCGGTGTTCCACCACAACCGTAGACGATTCCGTGGGGTGAGAGGAGCGTCTCTGGGGCTCCCAGCGGGTTTGGGAACGAGAGAGGCAGCGGACGTCTGACTCGGCTGGAGAGATGAAGGCACGCAATCCATAACCCCTGCAGGTCAGGGCAGTTGCGCGGCCGGGTGCCCTTCCCGGGGTGGTGAGTGAGGATCACCCGGATACTTCGTACACCCATACGACATAGGTGTCTGTGTGTGATTGGCATGCCGAGGGATGGCCCGCGACCGGCCCGCCGTCGTCCGGGGCGGCACGGAGAACGATGCCCTCGATGCAATTCCTTCCGGCGGGAGGGCCGGGGCAGGCTGGGGTTAGATTCTTCGCATGCCTTCGCATCTCAGCCATGGTGCTTCCGGAGCCCTCCGACGCTTCGCTGGATGGCTCGCCCGGGGGTCGGTAGGCCACCCGCTGCTGGAAGGGGTCGACTATTGGGAAGAGTTGCGCGAGTCACCCTCCCAGATGGAGATCTGCGTCGCGATCTTCGCCAACGTCCTCGAACTGGATGAGCAGGGAGAACCGGTCAACGAGAAGCACGCGGAGCGCAGGGCCGCAGCCTGGCTCTACCGATGCTGCACCGGGGAGCTACCCCCAGGAGAGCCGGACATCGAGCCGTGGGAATGCCAACTCTATTGACCGGTAAGGGCGAAGTCGTACAGGCGGGCGATGCCATGCATCGTGTGGTGCACGCCGTCGCCTCGTAGGCGGCAGTCGCACAGGACCTTCCAGGTCTTCATCCGAGCGGAGGCATGCTCGACGCGTGCACGAACCTGCTTGTGGGACCTCTTGTGGACATGCTTCCAGTCGGGCAGATCCTCCCCCTTGCGGCGACGGTGCGGCATCACGAGCCCGGTACCCGGGTGGCCGCCGTCGGCGATGGTCATCGTGTTACCGACGGCGGCCTTCGCGCCGGACTCCGCCCAGGCCCTGCAGTCGTTGCGATTGCCCGGCAGTGGTCGGCCGACCACTACGGTCAGGCGGGTGTCAGCGTCGCTGACCACCTGATGGGTTGGTGGAATAGCGATAGCTCTTCGACTGCCCGGCCACCTTGTGGTCCCGCGTAGGCGCCAGGTGGCCGTCCACGATCAGCGCCGCGTCCTTGGCGAACCGCTGGCGGGGTGCAGCGTGAGCCTCGGGCCGAGGTCGTCGATCACTCGGTCTGCGGCCGACTTCGACACCCCGTACAGCGGGGCCAGTTGTCGCATCGTCAATTTCGTCCGCCAGAACGTGACGACCAGCAACCCTCGGTCCTCTAGCGACAGCTTCCACGGCCGCCCCCGGCTCGGGGAGTCGGCACTCTGCGCGACGCAGCGCAGTCACCCACTTGCCGAAGGCGTGCGGGCTCAGCTCGGCAAACGGGGCTATCCGGGACGGCTCGGACACTGTGATCACACCCGAGACGGGCAAGATCAGCAGAGCAAGATCGCTCACGACACTGCCCTTGGCCATCGACGGATGCCTCGCCGCAACCGGACTCAACCTCACGACAACCAGCCCAAATACTCAGTATCGCCCTTCACATCAGCAGTGCACGATGCGCCATCGGTGTGACGATGCGTGGGCTCGCGCTCGGTGCGGGCATCTTCCCCGCATGATCGATTCCAGCTCACCTAGCGCTCCGTACACTGTCACCGCGGAGTTCTACGATCTCCTGCACGCCGAATTCGACCGCCGTAGGACCGCCCGGCTATACGGCCCCCATCTCGATCGCGCCCGCGTGGTCGTCGATCTCGGAGCAGGCAGCGGACTGATCACTCTGCTCGCGCTCGCCACCACGGGAGCGCTTGTCCACGCCGTCGAACCGGCCGCTCCGATGCGCGCCTTGCTGATAACCCGCCTCGCCACGGCGGGCAGCGACCAGCGCGCTCGCGTAACCGTGCACGACCGACCGTTGGACCAGTGCCCACTCACCGGCACCGCCGACCTGATTGTCTGCCACAACATCATCGCTACCTTGTCCGACGTCGACAGACGCGCCCTATGGGAGGCGCTGGCCCGCACCCTGCAGACCGACGGTTACGCGATGCTCCAGAGACCGCCGACGGCCCTGCCTGAGGAGGCCGAGGACGAACGACTGGTCCCGGTACGGGTTGGCCAGGACACCTACAGCGCGGTGCGGACGACCGAACCGGCCGGTGACCACATCGCCTGTCACTTCACCTACACCGTCACACGCGACGAAGTCGTCCTACGGCGCCACCGCGAGACGTTCACACTGCACCCGCTGCCCTTGACGCTCCTGCACGACGAATGGGACGTGGCTGGCCTGGAGATCGCCGATGCCACGAAAGAGACGATCGCCATCCGGCGTGCACGCGAGTCCGATCCTGTCAGCTGACGCAGTCCTGCTCGCTGGCGCGTCTGTTCGCCTCGTCAGGGGATTCGCCCGAGGGGTGCCCCTATCTCTTTGGTCAAGGGAAACCAGGCTGCGTTGGCTCGGGTAGGCGGGCAGCATGGCGGCATGGCTGATCTGCTGTGGGACGACGTGAGCTGTTTCTGTGATCCGGACTTGATGGGGTCGCCGCCGGATGTTCGTGTCCCAGGTGCCTCGGTGGAGGACTGGCAGTCGGTCCCCGATCTTGCAGTTGAGAGGGGCTGGAAGAGCCAGCATTCCGTGGGCGAGGCGGTGCTTTCGGTGCCTCGTACGGGGGTCGTGCGGGCCCGTCCTGCGGATGCCGAGAGCCCGAACCTGCGGCTTTGCTGCCGTGAAGTCCATAAGCGCGATTGCGTCCCGTTTGAACTCCTCGGTGTACCGCTCCATGCGGCTGTCCGCGATTCCCGCCCGGTGCTACTTCCTCGGGGCTCTCACGCCGCTGTGTCCAGGTGTCCACGAGCGAGCTGAAGCTTCGCCATCGGCACGCGTAGCCGACACAAGCCGTTCGCCGTGCCGCCATTCTGAACGGAGGGGCCGGCTCGCGTGACCGCCCGCTACGCACGCCTGACGCCGCGGATTCCTCTCGGCCGGTTCCCCCCTCAGTGGCTCAGCTGAGCTACACCAGCCCGGAAGGCGGCAGGTAGGGCCGAGCAGACGGGGACTAGCAAGGACCGGGCGAGGGGCACCGTCGTAGCCGTCACCAAGGTGCGTGTCATCAGGCGGTAGCGACGAGTCAGGCGACGCCAGCTTTCCTCGTAGTGAGCTGGGCGATCCATCACCAAGGCGTCGACGGCTGCTTCTGCTTGAGCGAGGGCGAGACTGATGCCTTCGCCGGTGAGGGCGTCCTCATAGCCGGCGGCGTCGCCCACCAAAAGGACCCGGCCACTGGTACGGCACGATGTCGTCTGCCGTAGTGGTCCTGCCCCCCGCACGGCAGAGGCGGGGGCGGCCCGGGCAAGTCGCCGGTTGAGCTCGGGAAAACCAGCCAGCAGGGCGGCGTATGTGCCGAGCGACTGGGCGCCGTGGGGAAGAGCATCCGGGCAGTAGAGGAAGGCTACGCCGACCAGGTCGTGCGAGACCGGCGTGACGTAGGCCTCGGCGTGCGGCCCCCAGGTCACTTCGACGCGGTTGCTCCAGGGGGCGACACGCCAGTGGCGGCGCAGGCCGAACCGGCGTGGTGAGCCAGCCCGGGTGGGCAGGGCAAGTTGGCGGCGGATGGGGGAGTGGAGGCCGTCCGCCGCCACGAGCCACCGGGCTCGCAGGCCGTGTACGGAGACGGACTCGCAGTCCTGGGAGACCTCGGTAATCCGGGTCTGTTCGCTGTGCATTCCAGCCTCTTGGGCTTCGGTGCGCAACGCGAGGTGCAGGTCCGTACGGCGCACGCCCATGCCGGTGCCGTATGTGAAACGGGCCTGGGCGCGGCGACCTGCCAGATCGAGGTAGTCGATACCGGCCAGGGGCATACCGGGCGGTCGGACACCGAGGGCGTGCAGGCGGCGAACACCCGCCGGCATGATCCCTTCCCCGCAGGCTTTGTCGACGGGTCCCGACCGCTGTTCGAAGAGGGTGACTGCCAGTCCTGCGCGGGCGGCGTGCAGCGCGGTGGCGAGACCCGCCGGACCGGCTCCCACGACGATGAGGTCGGCGTCATAGCGGCGGCGGTTCATGTCGCGATGCCCAGCGCAGTGTTCTCCACACGCAGACGCACGGCCAGCACGGCACTGTTGGCGAGCGTGAACAGAAGTGAAGTGAGCCATGCGCCGTGGACCAAGGGGAGTGCGATGCCTTCCGCGACGACCACGGCATAGTTGGGATGGCGCAGCCAGCGGTAGGGGCCGCGTCGCACGAGAGGAAGCCCAGGAACGACGATGACGCGGGTGTTCCAGCGTGGGCCCAGGCACCGGATGCACCACCAGCGAAGTCCCTGCAGGAGTACGACGACGGCAAGGGCACTGAGCCCCACTGCAGGGACGAACGGCCGGTCCCTCAGGGCGACTTCAAGGAGCATCCCGGCGAGCAGAGCAGTGTGGATCGCGACCATGACAGGGTAATGGCGGTTGCCGAACTCGATCCCGCCGTGGGCCCGGGCCCACCGGGCGTGCCGACTCGACACCACAAGTTCCAGCATCCGCTCGCCGGCAACCGCGCCTACGACGAGGACGAGCCAGACGGGCACGTCCCACAGATCAGCGTGCATCGTCGTCCCTTCCGCGCATGATCGTGAACCTGGTGCGCGCTCGTGCGTCTGGTGAGGGCTCAGACAGAGAAGACCAGCGCGGCATTTTGCCCTCCGAAACCGAATGACGTGGTCAAGGCACGTTGCATCGGGACGGCCCGGGGCGCGCCCAGCACGACGTCCACGTCGATGTGAGGGTCGACGCTGCTGGTGTTCGCGACCGGGGGCACCACCTGGTGCTCCAGTGCCAGCACCGTGGCCGCCGCTTCGATGGCGGCCGAGGCGCCCATGCAGTGGCCGGTCATGGCCTTGGTGGCGGTGAGCGGCGGGACGGTGCCGAACACCCGGCCCAGCATGGAGGCTTCTACGAGGTCTCCTACCTTCGTGCCGGTGCCGTGCGCGTTGACGTGGTGGATGTCAGCGGGGTCACTGCCGGCGTCCAGCAGGGCGCTGCGTACGGCTGCTTCCGCACCACGCCCCTCGGGGTGGGGTGACGTGGGATGGTGGGCGTCGCCGGAGGCACCGTAGCCGCACAGTTTGGCCCGGACGCGCGCGTCCCGCCGCCGCGCGTGTTCCAGGGTTTCCAACACAAGTACGGCGGCTCCGTCGCCCAGGACGAACCCGGTCCGGTCCTGGTCGAAGGGCCGACAGCTGATGGGGCCGCGTCGACCGTCGGACAGAACACCCAATTGGGCAAAGCAAGCAGCGGTCATGGCGGTGCGCACCGTCTCGCTTCCGCCGGTGAGGACGACGTCACAGGTGCCCGAGCGCAGCAGGTCCCGGGCCACGCCGATGGCGGTGGCACCTGAGGCGCAGGCACTGCTGGTGACGAAATTGGGGCCTTGTGCGTTCACGCGCATGGCCACTTCACCTGCGGCCATGTTCGGTACGCTGCGTGGCAGGGCCAGGGAGGAGACATGCTTGGGCCGCCCCGCGTGCAGGTGGCGGAACTGATCGCCGTACCCCTCAATGCTGTTGCTGCCCACCCCCAGGACGACTCCTACCCGGGGCGCCTGCCATTGAGCCGCGTCGAGCCGGGCGTCGGCGAGGGCTTGGTCGGCAGCGACCAGCGCCAATTGGGTGAAGCGGTCCAGGCGTCTGCTGAGACGACCGCCCAGTGTCAGCTCGGGCTCGAAGGTGCTGCTGCGGCACGAATGGCTGACGGGCAGACCCGCGAGCATGGGGTCCTCGGTCACGCGCGGGCGAGCCGCGCACAACCCGTCCCAGAACTCGTCCGCTCCGCTGCCCGGCGCGGTGATCAGACCTACGCCTGTGACAGCAACGTCGCGTGTAAGGGACACACCGCTCACCACCTGTGGGCGTCGCTGCTCGGCGACTGGCACGGGCCGGCCGATGTGTTCATGACGCTGCAACCTGTTGCGTCGTCACCTTGTCCACGCCGAGTGGGCCTTGAGTGCTCTCGCTGTCCTGGGCGGCCATGCACCGAATGGCCTCGGCTGCCTGGCTGAGCGTGGTGTCCAGGTTGACACCGTCGAGTTCTGGCGGAAGGTCGATGCCGAATTCTGCTTCAAGAATGACGATCGTCTCGATCAGCGCCAGCGAATCCACCTCCAGCTCACGAAGAGTCATCTCCGGGGTGAGCGAATCGGGCTCGCAGGCGATCTGTTGCGCCAGCACCTGGATCAAGCGCTTCTGCAGATCTGCGGCGGGAATGTCCACGTGTGCCTCCAAGAACAGGACTGCTGGGTGATCTCTATAAAGCGGTTCTGCAGTAACAACGATCGCTTAGGGCTCTGCGCTCCAACTACCATTTCAATAGCACGAGTTCGCTGGAGAATCCGGGGCCCATCGCGGTCATCAGACCCACGGCTCCCGCCGGCGGCGGAGAGGACAGTGTTCTGCGCAGAACGTCGAGCACGGAGACGGAAGACATGTTGCCGTAGGCGCGCAATGATTCCCGGGTGTGGGCGAGGGCCTCGGGCGGCAGAGTGAAAGCCCGCTCGACCGCCTCGATCACTTTCGGACCGCCGGGATGACACACCCACCGCTCTACCTCGGCCGGGACCAGGCCGTGATCTGCCAGGAAACCCACGACGTCCTTGGGTAGCTCCCGCTCCGCCACCTGCGGAACCTCAGGGGACAGGACGATGCGGAACCCGTCACCCCCGATACGCCAGCCCATGACATCCGTACTGTCGGGGTACAGACGGCTGCGCGTGGACATCACTTCCGGCCCCGACGCGTCAAGAGCGTGCTGCGCGCCGACCGCCACGACTGCCGCCGCGCCGTCACCGAAGAGGCTGGCGGCCACCAGGCCAGCCATGGACCGGTCTTCACGCTGCACCGTCAGGGAGCAGAGTTCAACGGCGAGCAGGACCCCGACCTGGCGAGGAAAGGCGCGCAGATAGTCATGCAAGCGAGCGATCCCCGCGGCACCGGCGGCGCACCCCAGACCGAACAACGGGACCCTCTTGACGTCTTCCCGGAAGCCGACCCGCTGAGCCAGGCGCGCTTCCAAGGACGGAACGGTCAGGCCGGTCACCGACGTGCTGAAGACAACGTCCACCTCGTCAGGAGCGATCCCCGCACTGTCCAGTGCGCCCTTTACCGCCTGTTCCCCCAGCTCAATGGCGCACTCCAACCATGCCTGGTTGCTGCCGGTAAATCCGTCCAGCGCGGGATAGTCCTCCAGCCGCAGCCCCAAATTGCGTGTACCCACCCCTGCATTGGCCGAGATTTTCGACAAAACCCGTCCCGACTCGGGCCGGTCTGCCAGAACACCGGCAGCGAACGCCGAGGTGACCCGATCCTGCTTGTACTGGTGCGCAGGCACGACCAATTCAGTCGACGCGATACGAGGTCCGGCATCGTTCGTCGGCGGATTCTGATCCAGTCCACGACTCATCCTGACCTCCACGCTCGCATGCTGTCCCGGGCACTGTACGACGTAGCTTCCGCTAATCCTGGCAAAACACCGAGGCGGCGTATTCCTAGTCCTTACACGCCTCGCTATTCAAGTTGGGGAAGGCCGGACTCGAAGGCGCACGTCGTCATAGGAGGAGGCGGAACAGCGCTTTTGGCAGGCCGTGTTGGGGCGGGGGAGCGGGATGCCCGGAGCCTCCCTTCACCGGAGGCCTGTACCAGGTCGGCATCGCAGGCTTGTAGTACTGAGCACATTCGTGTTCGTCTCCTCTGGAGAGCTGAGCGGCACAACTCGACTTCCAGAAGGTGCTTGACCGATAGGCGCAATGGTCCGTCGACGTTGATCCGCACGACGCACTTGCAGATCGCGTTGTCGATCTCGTACACGGGGACGTCCTCGTCCATCAGGCCGGCGACGTTCGCCAGCGCGTCGATCCGGCTGCGTGGGGCGACGAGTACCGCGTTGGCTCAGGCGGGGGCTGTGATGTCCGCGTGACCGATGCGACGGCCGCCGAGATCGGGCCGTAGCGGTGCCGATGCCGAAACCCGCGGCGAGCTGGTGTAGGCGTCACGCTGCCGCAGAGGAGCCAAGGCCAGAATTGCCTGACGCCCCAACGATAGACGTCATCATCGCGTGTGTTGGGTCCGGCGACGGTAGCGGAGTTGGCCGGACAGGACCCGTCAGGAAGCGCAGAGGGCGTCGGTGGCCTGTATCAGGCTGCGGCCCTGCGGTCGTCGGCGCCGGGAGGAACGCGACCGGCTCGATACGGCCCTGGACCAGGTCCCTGGAGACGACGAGGCAGGGTTCTCTCACATCGGACCGGGTCGGCTGAGAAGCCGAACGTCCGGCCGTCTCGGTCGGTGCGGTCGCACTACGCCCGCAATCTGCTGAGCCAGGAGACTCAGGAGATCCGCAAGAGGGAGCGGGGGCAGGCGAGTCAGGCGGCGTGGCAGAGCGTTCTTTGCATCTTGCCGTGCGGGAAGGTGACGGTATGAAAGCTCATGTGCAAGAGCAGGAGTTGGCAGGCCTGCCCTGGTTGGTCGTCGCAGGCTCTCGCGACCAGGTGTTCCATCGCCTGGGTGACGTCACGCGCAGTGAGGCGCGGGCCGCGGCGGAACCGGACGCCGACGACGAGGAGTTCCGTGCGTGGGTGAACGACGGTTCCGGAGCTGAGAGGCTGGCACGGTTGGCGGCCGCTACGCGGCGCCGTTTTGCCCGGCCGTGGGCAGAGCTCGCCGCGATGGCGGGCGGCGCGGGCGTCCCGGAAGAGGAACTCGTGCTGCTCAATCTCCGCGGGGACTTGGGAGCGCAGGATGACGGCGGATGTTCCACCCTTGCCTGGCGGCGCCGGGGCGTATTCCTGGCGCACAACGAGGACGCCTTTCCCCACGCCGTGGCCCGCCTGAGAGTGGTCACACTCGCCATTGACGGAGAAGTGCCGGTCACGGCGTTGTGGTATCCGGGGCTGTTGACCGCGAATGCCTTCGCGGTCAACGGACACGGACTCGTCTGGGGCGTGAACCACATTCCCGTCTTACGGCCGGACCTGTCGGGATCGGGCCGGCATTTCGTTGCCCGGGCCATGCAGCAGGCAGCGAGTCCACAGGAAGCGGTGACCCATCTGCATCGGCATGCCAGTGCGGGCGGCTATGCGCACACCATCGGCAGCGGACCTCAGGGGCCCGTGCGGGTGGTCGAGGCGGCCGCCGGTCAGGTCGCGGAGGTCGAGGCGAGGGCAGACCATCCGCTGCACTGGCACACCAACCACCTGCGGCACCTCCCCGATCCCCCTGACCTGCCCGTCCCCAACGGCGGAACTCCGGCGTCAGGCACCGGGACCTCACGTACGGAGAGTCACACACGAGGCAGAGTGCTGGCTGCTCTTCCCGTTCCCGGCCAGGAGCCGTCCACAGAGTGGTTCCTACGCATCCTGACGTCACCGGCGCCGTCCGGCGGAGTACTGCGAACGGCCGTCGGTGGCGACCCGCTGCGGACCGTATGCTCTGTCGTCGCCGACCTCTCGGCGCGAATCCTGACCGTGCGGGGGCCGGAGGGGAAGGCCGTCGCACTGTTGCTGGACGAGTTCGCTCACGGCAGGCACACGAGCGCCTGAAGCTGTTCAGCCAATGTGTGTTCTTCCCCGGCCCGGCGGCACGGGACACGCGCCTGATGAGCGAGGACGACTGAGCAGGTCCTCGGACGCGCGACGCTACAACCGGGCGCCCGGGTGCGGCTATGGGAGAAGACCGACCACCCTGAGGTCCAGATCGCAACCGTGCTTGTTCGGATCTCCACGGGCGAGCTCAGCCTCCAGTCAGGGGACTCTTGGAAAAGACGAGTATGAGTCCACTCGACGGGGCCGAACAGCGGATCACCACCACGCCAAGCTGAAGGATCTCGCGGCTCGTGCCGGGAAGAACGGGAAGAAGGAAGGGGGATGACGACGGAACAGCCCGCGGTGTCGGTATCGGGAGACGACCTGACCGAGTTCCTGGTCTACCTGGCGGAACAGGGGTTCGCCGACGAAGTCGGCTCCCGGGTCACTGCAAGCGTGACCAACAAGCCCACCACCGGCACGCAGCTGCGTTCCGTCCTCGACGAGGGGGACCTGGAGGAAGCGGCGGCGGCGTCCGGCCTGTCGGTCGACGAGTACACAGCCGGGATGGCGCGGACTCTGCCCGGCCTGGTGGACACGGTCACCCCCCAGGGCGAACTGACGGACGACGAGGACGACTACGAGGCCGCCTTCGAGGCCTTCTTCGATTCCCTCGAAGAAGAGCTCACGGCCTGAACGATCGAACCGTCTGACCCGTCGCCCGTCACGATGCCGGGGGAACGGGAATGGACCGTCCTCCGGCGCCCCGTGGCGCCGGGGGACTCGCACGTTCTCCAGCCGACATCGTCTGTGACGCCTTGAACGTCGAGGGCGGCCCCCGGGGCGTCGTGCCGGCGCCGCGAGCCGCTCGGTGCGGGCGGCGCTATTGGGCCGTTGACCCGCCGTCGATGGGCACCGCGGCACCTGTGATGAAGGAGGCGTCATCGCTGAGCAGAAAGGCGACGAGTCCGGCGATCTCGTCCGGGGTGGCGACGCGGCCCGTGGGGTTGGGTGCATCGAGGTCGCCGATGGGTTGTTGCGGGGATGCGCCGAGCAGTTGGCGGTACAGCGGCGTGTCGACGTTGCCCGTCACCAAGGTGTTGACCCGTACGCCGCGGTCGGCCCACTCCAGCGCCGCGGATCTGCTCAGACCGACGACCCCGTGCTTGGCGGCGGTGTAGGGGCCCAGGCCCGGTACCGCGGCTACGCCGGCGGTCGAAGCATTGGTGACGACGGCCCCGCCGCTGCTCGCGCCGATCGCCGGGATCTGGTGTTTGAGGCCGTAGAACGCGGTGGTCAGGTTCAGCTCCAGCTCCTCGTGCCAGGCGCGATCGGAGATCTGGGCGAGCGGCCCCGGTGCGAGGACTCCACCAGCGTTGTTGAACGCGCCGTGGAGGTGGCCGTACGTGGAACGTGCGGCTTACACGGCAGCGGCCACGTCGTCCTCCACGGTCGCGTCACAGGTGACGAACATGGCTTCACCGTCGTCGGCACGGATCTCGGTGACGAGGTGTTCGCCGAGTGCGGTGCGCCGCCCCGCCGCGACGACTGCTGCTCCCTCCGCGGCCACGCGCCGCGCCACCGCGGCGCCGATCCCGGAGGTGGCGCCGACGACCAGCACGACCTTGTCAGCCAGACTGGCCCGCCCGGGCGCCTCACGCCGCATCAGCGCGGCCCTCCCGGCGGGCGTCGTGAAGGACGCAGACGTCCTCGGGGCTCGATTCACGGCGTGACGATGAGAGCACACGTCACCTTAGAAGAGGTCGGGCACCGTCGGCGTCTCATCGTCGAGAAACGCGCTCACCATCGGTACCAGTACCGCCGACTGCGCAAAGATGCCTACGTGGGTCGTCGGCAGAATCACCAGGCGTGCGGCCGGAGTTCCTACCGCCGACGTTGAGGTATCCGTGTCGCCGCCGCCACGCAGCCGGAACAGCGCCAGCGCGTGTTCTGGCCTCACGTCGTCCGTGTCGCCGGAAATCACCATCGTCTTCGCAGAGATCGAACGGATCTCCGCATCACTGATGTTCTGGTCATCGCTGCCGAACTTCCTCATCTTCCGGAGATACGTATCGAAAGCTACTGCGTCCGGAGTGTGTGCCATGAACGCCCTCTCGACAGCCGTGCCGGCCCACCCCGTGGGATCCGCGTCCTCGACGTCGTCCACGACCGACGCCGACCAGCCGTCCCTGCGGTAGGCGGCCGACAGTGTGACCAGCTTGTTCACCAACTCCGGGTGTCTGAGTGCGAGTTGTAGTGCGACCCCGCCGCCTTGCGAGTAGCCCATCACGTCCGCACGCTCGACCGCCAACGCGCCCAGCAGTGCCGCAGCGTCGTCGGCGAACGCCGGGTACGTCAGCTCGCGCGACGTGTCCGGCGTGCGGCCATGTCCTTGCTGGTCGAAGACGATCACGGTGCGTGTGTCCGCGAAGGCCGACACCCAGGGCTTCATCGAGTCCGTACCCATGTACGCGCCGGGGATGAGCAGCAAGGGGACCGTCGTCGACGTTCCAGGTTCGCCGTACACCTCGTGATAGAGGCTCACGCCGTCGACCGACACGTGGCCACTGTGTGAAGGCTTCAACGTCACCATCCTCGTCGCATCGGAATTGCGCCGACGGCACGTTGGCCGTGCGAAGTTCCGGGTCCGAGTGACGCGGGATGCCTCCCGGAACCCTATTCACGACAGTACTTCGCTGAGCTCTGGGTGGGTGCCTTTCTCCCCTCGATGGCCGGGTATCCGGCCATCGAGGGATCCTGGCCTGTCGGTCAGAGGGCCCGTGTCGGTTTGGGCAGGGTGAACATGAGGGCCCACATCACCGTCAGGGCGGCGAGGATGTACCAGATGCTTCCTGCGAAGGCGGTGGTCACGGTGGCTCCGTGGCTGCCTGCGGGGGCGTGCTTGAAGAAGACGAGTGACGCCATGGCGAGGCCGAGTGTGGTGCCCAGTTGCATGGCGGTGTTGAACAGTCCGGCGGCGGATCCGGCATCGTCGTTGTGGACTTGGCCGAGGGTGAGGCCGGACAGCTGGGCACCGATCGCGCCCAGGCCGACTCCGATGAGGAGCATCGGTGCGGCGGCGGCCACGAAGGACAGCTCGGTGCCTTGGCTGGTGATCAGCAGCCGGTAGCCGGTCAGGGTGAGGGCGATCAGGAGGGCGCCGGCCTGAGGGACGCGTCGCTGATGGCGGACGGTCCACCTGGAGGCGAGCGTCGCGCCTGCCATGCCGCCGACGGAGATGGCGATGTTGGCCGGTGCGAACTGCCACGGCGTGAGGCCCAGACCGTCCTGCATGAACAGGACCCAGGTCAGCAGAAATACGCCGAGCATCAGACCGAAGGTCAGCTGCGCGGCCAGCCCGCCGGTAAAAGCCCGGTTCCTGAACAATGCGAGGGCGACAAGCGCCGACCTGCCCCGGGCGGTCCTGGCACGCTGGTGGAGTACGAAGACGGCCAGCAGCACGGCTCCCGCGGCCAGCATGAGCAGACTCCAAGCGGGCCAGTGCCGCTCGCCGCCCACGGTGAGCGGGTAAGTGACCAGCAACATCGCGGCAGTGGAGAGCACCACGCCGGCCAAGTCCAGGCGCTGTGCCCGCAAAGCACGAGACTCGGGCAGGAACCGCCGGCCGAGGGTCAGGGTGGCCAGGCCGATCGGCAGATTGATCAGGAAGATCATCTGCCAGCCCAGACCGGCGACATCAGCGGCGGTGAGAACGGCACCGAGCGCGGGGCCCAGGATTCCGCCCAGTGACATGACCACCCCGTACAGGCCGAAGGCCCGGGCCCGGGACGGGCCGTCGAAGGTGACCGCGAGGGTGGCCAGGACCTGCGGCACCATCACCGCCGCGCCGGCGCCCTGCACGGCGCGCGCCGCCACCAGCAGGCCCGGGCCGCTAGCGATCCCGCACAGCAGGGAGGCCAGGGTGAAGATGGCGGTGCCGGTGAGGAAGACGCTTTTGCGGCCGAACAGGTCGCCGAGGCGTCCGCCGGTGATCAGGCCGAGGGCGAAGGCGAGTGCGTAGGCAGCCGGGATCCACTGCATTGCGGCGCTGGAGGCGCCGGTGTCCTGCTGGATCAAGGGGAGCGCGGTGTAGACGATGGAGGCGTCGAGCGCATTCATCAGCTCGGCGATCAGCACCACGGCCAAGATGACCGTACTGCTACGGCCTTTGACGGCCGGGCTGGGGGTGCGGGTGAACATGGTGTGCTTTCTGTTCGCGAGCAGCGGGAGGGGGACGGGCCTGGGCAGGCCGCTGTCCGCGCGCGGCGCGACAGGGTGAAAGCGTCAAGGATGCAACGGGCCCAGGCCGTTGGAGGGCGCCGTCGTCGAGGCATGCGTCAGGGGTCCGCGGTGGCGGACAGCTGGAATGGAGCCTCAAGACGAACGGCTACTGGGCCTGGCGGATCGGAGTCACCTCGGGTAGGAAATGGTCGACAACCAGGAAAGGGTAGAGGGTTTCTCGGGGTCCGTGCAAAGGGCTTTGGTCCTGCATAAAGGCCGGCCCATGGCGTCACCGAACCGCCGCCTATCGTGCGCTGTACCCCTGAGAGGGAACCCTCAGATGATGCGGGCCCGTCCTTGTGAACCTTCCGCACCTTGAGAGTCCATCGTTCTCAGCGGGCAGGTCACCCCTGTTCAGGGAGCCGTCTCCAGGCGTCGGCGTGCCGGAGGCCCATTCCCAGATCCAGGAGGCGTGGCTGGGTGGGTGCACGTTGGAACTCGCAGTTCTTCGGGCAGGCCCAGTTCCGTTCGCGGGAGGGTGATCCGAACGTATGCGACGTGGAAGGGCGACGACGCGCCCTGATCCTGCACCGACCAGGCCGCGTCGTTCGGGCGGGTGGGGCTGGAGCAAGTACAGGGTGGATCAGGCGAGTTCTCCACGCCGGGGGAGAGGGGCAGGCCGATGCTCGGATTCCCTCGACGCCGGTTCGTGGGGGGTGGTTCCCGCGAAGAGCGCGCCAGTGCGGGTGATTTCCAGGAGCCGCGTGACGAGTGGACTGGCGGAGCGGATGTAGACCGTCTTGCCCGACTCGAGGGCTGACTCTCGTACCTGGAGCAGGACGCGGAGCCCGGCCGCGTCGCAGAACCGGAGAGGCTCCAGTTCCAGATCCAAGCCCGCGGCCGACCGGCGAAGTGCCTGCTGCAGCGCGTCGTGGAGGGCAGGGGCGACATCGATGTCCACGTCGCCGTACACCGTCACGCTGATCCGCTCGCCGCGGTCGTGTGCCTCGACGAGTGGGGCCGAGGGAGCGATGCGGATGCCGTGCGGCTCATCGCGCAGATACAGCGCTGTCCAGGCCTGTTGCGTCCCGCTGAGCACCGTCCTACCTCCCGCTGTCCTGTTGAGTTCCGACAGCTTGATACGAACTTGGAAGCACGTCAACTGAGACCGGAAATTTGTTTCGCGTTTCACGGGTCCAGTGATGCTCTGTGACGGCAGAAGATGGTCCGCTCCTGATGCTCCCGGCTGGGGCCGCAGCGGTTAACACTTGCCCTATGGCAACGATAGTAGGCGTGTCCGGCGTCCTTGTGCGGGCGATCACACGGCTCGTAGGCGTGAATTGCTGTGAGACGGGGCAATGGGGTGCGGTTTGCACCTGTACGTAGAAGGATCCGCCGATGCTGATGCCCCGCTCCGAGGCGGTCCGGGCCTTGTTGAGCCGCGTCCCCTGACGCCACGTTCTGGTGCCGGAGGGGACCGATAGTTCCGCCGCCCGCTCACGGATCCACGCAATACAGCACATGACTGCTGCGCTCCTCGGCATGAGAGGCGGCAGGGCTTAGGAGACCTTGATGAACACGCCGCAGGCCCCGCTGCGCAGCCGGATCGCAGATCACTGGGCCCGCGCACGAGGCTGGCTCAGCCGCGCCTGGGGAACGGACGGACACGAGCGCCACGTCACCCTCATGATCAGCAAGTCGACGCTGGCCGCGACGGCGTGCTGGTACGTCTCCTCCGACCTGTGGCACGCCCAGTCCCCGGCCTTCGCGCCCTTCTCCGCGGTCGCCATCATGCAGGTGACGGTCTACCAGTCGCTGTGGCAATCCCTGCGCTATGTCGCCGCGGTCGCTGCCGGGGTACTGGTTCAGGGGATCCTGGGCCAGCTCATCGGCCCTCACCTCATCACCTTCGCCACCGTCACCGCGCTCGCCCTCATCATCGGCCGCTGGCGTGCCCTGCGCACCGAAGGCGGCCAAGTCGCCACGGCGGCCATGTTCGCGTTCTCCACCTACGTCACCGTGCCGGGCCACCAGCAGTGGGCCGCGCTCGGCCAGATCGTGGCACTGGTCCTCACGGGCTGCGCCATCGGCACCGTCATCAACCTGGTGCTCTTCCCCCCACTGCGGAACCGCACAGCGGAACAGGCCCTGCGTGCTCTCGCGCACGCCACCTGCGACGTGCTGACGGACATCGAACACGCCCTCACAGAACAGAGCCTCGACGAAAATCAGACGGCCTCCTGGCAGCGCCGCTCCGCAGACCTGCTGCCGCTGGCCGCCCAGGCGCAAGACGCCGTCACCCGCGCCCGCGAGTCCCTGGCCTACAACCCGCGCCGCATCCTGCGCACCCACCGCCGGCACGGCGACTTCACCGGATACCGCGGCGTCGTCAACTCCCTGGAACGAGTGGCCGGACAGGTCGGCGCTCTGTGCCGCAGCCTCACCTACGCCCAGCAGGACGAGACATCAGACACCGGCCGCGGCGGCTTCCTCATCGCCTACGGCAAGCTCCTCGCCGCATGCTGTGAGATCACCAAACGCCTCAGCGGCGTGGACGAGAACTTCCTTGCACAGCAGACCGGTGCGCTGAAGCAAGCAGCCCAGGGAGCACGCGAACAACTCGACGCCCTCACCGAATACGCCCGACAGGCAGCAACCCCCGTTCTGGACACCACGCGCCCGTACGGCACCCTCCTGGCCGAGGCCATCCGCCTGGTGGACGACCTTGAATACGCCTGCCAAGTCCTGGACCAGACCTCCCACGAGCCGTTCGACCGGTAGACGGTCATGGGCGGTCAGGTCTCACCGACACGGGCCACATACCGAGGCCATGGATGTGGCCGCCGTCACACATTTGTGATGTGTGTGAATGCGCCGGATGAGGGCAACCGCGCGAAGGCAGAGAACTGCAGGCGGACTTCGAGAGACAGGGGCGGGACCACCATGAGCATCACGGCAGTTGACCACCGGGCGCACGCCACTGCCGACAGCGTGCAGGATCAGCTGATCGAGCAGGCCTACGCCGACCCGGCATCCGTGCGGCCCAAGGATGCCCGCGAGATAGGCCGGCACTTCTTCGACCGCCTCACACAGCTCGAGGAAGGCACGCACGAGTACAGCTACGTGCGCAATGTGCTGATCGAGATGAACCTGTCCCTGGTGCAGTACGCGGCCAGCCGATTCAAGCACCGTGGCCCGCAGGACATGGAGGACATCATCCAGGTCGGCACCATCGGCCTGATCAAGGCGATCGACCGGTTCGATCTGAGCCGCGAGGTCGAGTTCACCTCGTTCGCCGTGCCCTACATCACCGGCGAGATCAAGCGCTTCTTCCGTGACACGTCGTGGGCGGTGCACGTGCCGCGCCGGTTGCAGGAGGCACGCCTTGAACTGTCCAAGGCCACCGAGGAGTTGCGCACGCGGCTGGGGCGCGCGCCCTCGACGGCCGAGCTGGCTGAGTTGATGCAGCTGGACCCGGCCGAGGTCGCCGAGGCACAGAAGGCCTCCAACGGCTACAACAGTGTCTCGCTCGATGCCGCCGTGAACGGTGCGGAGGACGAGTCCGAGACGATGCTCGCCGACTTCATCGGCATCGACGAGGACCGCTTCGAACTCCTGGAGAACTTCCACTCCCTGGCCCCGCTCATCGCCGAACTGAACGAGCGCGACCGCCGTCTGATCCATCTGCGCTTCGTCGAGGAGAAGACCCAGCAGGAGATCGGCGAGGAGCTGGGCTGCTCGCAGATGCACGTTTCCCGCCTGATCAGCCGCGTGATCGCAAACCTGCGCGCCGGCCTGATGACGACGGAATAGTCCCATGACGCTTTGAGGAGGCCGTACTCCCGGCGCGGGCCCACGGGCCGGTTCGACAGGCAGATGGCTGTCATGGTCCGACGAACGGAGAACGGATGTCCGTCGACCTCATCGGCTTCATCGGCGTGATGTTGGTGGCCTACGTGGTCCCCGGACCGGACTTCCTGGTCGTCGTGCGCTCGGCCGCCGAGCACCCGTCGAAAGGACGGGCAGCGGCGCTGGGCGCACAGGCCGGGTTGTGCGTGCACATGCTCGCAGCCGCCATCGGGCTGTCGGTGATCGCCGCACGTTCGCCCGTCGTGTACGACGCCATCAAGCTCCTGGGCGCTGCCTATCTCGTCTACCTCGGAGCGCGGGCCGCTCTCGCCGCCCGGCGTGCCACACGGGAGCACGCCGCCCGAGGAACTCGGCACAAAGACAGCTCCTGTGGTGCCGTGTCGCCGGCATCGGACCAGCCCCGGCCGGCCGGCGCACGATGGCGCTCGGGATTCGGCGAAGGGTTCCTCACCAACGTCCTCAACCCCAAGGCAGCACTGTTCTACTGGTTCGCCCTGGTCGTCGTCGCTGCACGGCTACTTGCCCTGCTCGCCCGCCCGAAGATCCGCCACTGTTGGGAGCTGACCACCGGCTGGCTGTTCATCGCGATCGGTATCGGTATCGCCGTCGCCGCCTGACTCGGCACCACCCCTCCACGCGACGGGGGATCCGATGGCCCACGGTCTCCCGTGATGCAGCGTCGAAGTCAGTGGTCGCGCGGGGCGCGCATGATGACTGCCATCCCGGCCAGGCCGATGAGCGCGCCGGTGATGTCGAAGCGGCCGATCGCTGACGGCGGTCTATCGCCGGGCCCAAATGAGGAGGGCGGGGAGGTGGAGTGCGGCCTGGGGTCGTTCAGCCGATCGCGCGGAGCGCGTCGAGGGTGACGCTGATGGTCTTGCCGAGTGCATCCGGCTCGATGGCGACGTCGGCGCTGAGCCGTTGGATGATCAGCCAGCCGTGGCCGCCGGGTGTTGCGCGCGCTGTGGCGCGGTGGGTGGGCAAGGTGGTGCTGAAGTCGCTGACATGGATGGTCAGGGCGCTGCCCTGGATGCTCACGAGGAAGTCCCTGACGCCGCCCGCGTGGAGCAGGGCGTTGGTGACAAGTTCGCTGGCGATCAGACAGGCGTCCTGCTGCAGCAGGGTGGCTTGCTGGGCCGGCAGTGTCTCAAGCAGAGGCTGGAGCGCGGTCCTGACGTGGCTGCGAGCCTCGGGGCAGGTCAGATCCGTCATCGTGCGGTGAGCGGGAGGGCTCGCCATCTCCAGCGTCCTTTCTACGGTGGCTATGGGCTGATCCTTTTCTTGTCCACGGCGTGTGTTGCGGTTCGTCTGCCCGACATCGGCAGCCGCACACAAGAGCCGGGGCGCCAGGCGGCGTGCTTCAGCTCCCCGTCGAGTCCAGTGCGGCCAGGGCGGCTTCCAGATCAGCCGCGACGTCGAGGATCTGGTCGCAACCGGTGATCTTCAGCAGCCGCCCGACGCCGGGCTGCAGCGGGCCCGCCATCCGCAACGGCTTCTCCGCCTCGCCATGGTCGGCATGGGTCTTGAGGAGCTGGTTGAGGAGCATGCTGTCGGCAAAGACGAGGCCGGACAGATCGACCACTGTTGCTTCGGAGCGCGGATCGTGCAGAGCGTGGCTGAGCGCGCCTGCGATCTCTGCGACGCTCTCCAGGTCTGCTTCGCCGGAAATCGCTACCTTCACGATGCTTCCGTGCTGCTCAATCCGGGTTTCGAGGCGTTCTGATGTCATGCCCCGTACCCTCGCACACTTGTTTGGGAAGGCTGGCTCTGCCCTGTGTGCCACGAACTCAAACACATGGCACCTTGGCCCGGACGCGAGGCGGCGCCGGGCACGCCTCACCTGCAGCTCGACGGCACGGAGGCCGAGCGCACATGACGAAGGCGTGCCTCGCATGATGTGCGGTGCACCCCCTCGATGTGTGGGCGTCGCGTCGACACGACCTTGTGACGCGACCCGGCAGCCCGGCATTCAGCGCGAAGGGCATGCCTTGCCCCTCTGCCTGTGTCTGCCGTCGCCTGTGGTTGCGGCACACTCCGTGTCGGTCGGTCGGCAGGCGGGCAGGGTGAGTGGTCCGCTCGGGATTCCGGTGCTGGACGTCTTGGTTTTCAGCGTGGGACGTCGGGCAACCGGAGTGGAGAGCAACTTGTGCAGGAGTTCACCGCTCGTGGTGCAAGAAAGAAAGCAAGAACCGTTCTTGGAGGTCCCGTCATGCTGAAGGCCATTGCAGATGTTCTGCGATCGATTGGTGGAGCCATCGCCACGGTTGTCACGCTTCCGTTCCGCGCAGTCGCGCGGCTCTTCGGTGGTGCTTCTGCCAGCGCTCACGGAAACCACTGACACGCGGGCACCAAGTAGAGGGCGGTCCCGGCCACAGGCCGGGACCGCCCTCGTGTGTCTGGTCCGGCTCAGTGGCCATCGCCACAGGGGCCGGACGGTCGGCGACGCGCAATCCAGAAGGGAGCAACGGGAGGCTGCTGGCACGTACCTGCCCGTGTTTTGGGCCCCATCGGCCTCATGCGTCGTAAGCACTGGCCAGGCATGTCAACGGCGTGCGCCGGAGAGTCAGTGGGGCTTTTTGCCGGCGGCAGTCCGTTCGTCGACTTGCTGGAGAGTGGTGCGGACTTCTCGGGTCAGCGCGGTGCCTGCGGGCAGGTGGACGTGTACATCGGTGAGCGGGGCCAGGAGCCGGGCGGCGTCGTCGTGGGTGAGGGCTTGGCGAAGGCGGTCGAGTGCCGGCTGTGCTGCCGACGGGAGAGCGGCGAGGGCGGTGATCCTGCCGGCGAGCTGACGCAGATCCCCGGCATGGGCCCGGGCCCAGGTGTCGAGAGTGCGTTGTTCGGCGCGTTCGTCGCGAACGGCCTGGGCGCGTTGGTCGCCGGTAGTGCCCGCCGCGCCGGGCAGCAGTCTCAGGTAGCGGCGCTCTGCGGCCTGGCGGCTGTTGACGCCCAGAGGCCGGGCGAGGCTGTCCCAGCTGGCTCCCGCCTGGCGGGCGGTGCCGATCAGGGACGCTTCCCAGCCTGCGATCTGTCCCCGTAGTTCGCGCAGCAGGACGAGTGCGTCCAGCGCCGCGTTGACCTGGGGTCCGGCCTCGGTGGCTGCCGGGTGGTGGGCGGCCGCTGCGGTGCTGGTCATGTCCTGCAAAGCGGCGTACGCGGCGAAGAATGATTCGGGGGCGGCTTGAGGGCCGCCGGGCTCAGGGGTCTGGGACACGTCGCCTCCTGCATGTCATCGCTTTGATGACATCCTTTGTTGTCATCGTTCCGATGACATGATACAACCTGTGGCACGTGCAGAGCACGCGGCAGGAATGCCCCGAACCCTGGAGGTGTAGCGAGATGCTGATGCGTACCGACCCCTTCCGTGAGATCGACCGCCTCACCCAGCAGCTCCTGGCCGGACCGGCCGGGACATGGACCAAGCCCACTCAGATGCCGATGGACGCCTACCGGGACGGCGACGACTACGTCATCTGTCTCGACCTGCCCGGGATCACACCGGAAGCCATCGACATCGACGTCGAGCGCAACATGCTCACCGTCAAGGCGGAACGCCGTCCCGTCCTCGTCGGCGAGAACACGCAGATGGAACTCTCCGAGCGGCCTGTGGGAGTCTTCTCCCGGCAGGTGATGCTGGCCGACACGCTCGACACCGAGCGCATCGACGCCACCTTCGACGCGGGTGTCCTGACCCTGCGCATCCCGATCGCCGAACGCGCCAAGCCGCGCAGGATCAGCATCACTCCCGGCGCCCGTAGCGACACCAAGCAGCTGTCCGTCTGACCCGCACCCCTGCAGATCTACGGCCGAGTCCCGTCCCGCCCCCGGCGGGCCGGGCCTCGGCCACTCGACCGACGTGTGAAAGGACCCGTCCCCGTGCACGCCCCCTCCGACGCCTACACGAACCTGTTGGAGCAGATCCGCTATCAGGGTGCCTATGCCACCCTGGAGCAGGCCGAGCGCGTCGCCGTCACCGTGCTGGCCGCCCTGGGCGAACAACTCACCGGCGCTGAACGCGCCGAAGTGGGCCGCCAGTTGCCCACCGAAGCCGCGCGGTGTCTCGCGCAGGCGGCGCCCAGCGGCACCAGCGTGACCGCGCACGCGTTCGTCAAGAACCTCGCCGCATCCACCGACGCGCCCTACGCCACGACACGCTGGGACGTCGGATCCGTCCTCGTCTCCCTGGCCCGCACCCTGCCACCGCAGCTCCTGGATCGCATCCTGGCCCAACTACCCGCCGGCTACGCCCTGCTGTTCGGCAAGGCCGACCTCACTGTCAACTCCCGCCACCTGCACGCCGCCGACGTCGCCGTGGCGGCCTGAGGGCGCATCAGCCGCTTCGCCCGGCACGAGGAGCGGCGCCTGGACGAACAGCGAGGGCCGACGGGTCTCCTGGGGGATGGGCGGGCGTCGCGGGGACAGCGCAAGGCCCGTGCATTCCTTGCCTGGCCGCCACGGGAGGTCGACAAAGCGTTCCGGCGACCCCGGCTTGTACATCGCCAACCCCGGCGAGTGCTCCAAGGGCAGCATGCCGACCGGGCACCTCTGCCGTGACGGCATGCCCGGGCTCGTAACGAACATCGGCTCCGCAAGGCAACTGCCAAGGCATGGCAACTCATTTGGGTCGGGACGCTCCCCCTTGCCCTTGCCGACCGGAGGCCGTTCGCGCTCCCAGACCCTGACCGCGAGCGGCCTCCTCGATGGCGCTCGGCGGCCGGGACGTTCGGCAGGATCAGGACTCCGTTGCATGAGCGTCGCGAGTCGAGGCGTTCACCCGGGGCCCTCCTTGGGGCCGCCGCAGTTGGGAGGGAAATCGTTCGCCGGCCGGCGTTGCCGGATGCAGCTCAGACCGAACGTGCGCATCCCACCGAGTGCTCAAGCACCCGCAAAGCTCTTGCACACCCCGCCCGTAAACGGGTCGTGATGTTCGCGGGAGGCGGGAGGCAAGAGTCATCAGCCGAACGAGGGAACATCGGCCGTATCCCGGTACGTCGTCTTGCCTCTGCGGGACAAAGGAGTTCGGCATCGTCGCACTCGCTCGGAGGTACCTTCCGTGAACCGAATCGGCTCCCTGATCGCCGCATCCACCCTGCTCGCCACCTGCGCCGCAGGGCTTTCCGCTGCGCCTGCCACGGCAGGCACGGCCGCTCTCGACACCCTGAACTGTCTGGCCGGCACCTCGAAGACCACGTACAACCCGCCGATCACTCAGACCGCATCGGACACGACGCGGACCATCGACCAGAAGTACTCGGCCTGTGTGGGCACCGGTGCTGCTGCGGGCATCACGAGCGGCACCCACAAGGACAGCAACGTGACGAATCGTTCCTGTCTGCAGCTGCTGTCGACGGGAACGGTGTCCTGGACGATCAAGTGGAACAACGGCAAGACCAGCAAGGTCACTGCTCAGAGAGTGTCGGAAGTCGTCGGCGCTCTGTTCCAGAACACGTTCTCGGGCAAGATCACGGAGGGCGTTCTTGCCGGGCACAACTTCATTGAAGTCATGACCGCGCCGTCTCTCGACATCACCAAGTGCACCCTCGGCCAGGGCACTGTGTCGGAGCTGAACAGCGTCCACACCTTCGTCGCGTTGTAGGGCCCCGTGAAGCTGCCCCCTCCGATCGGCCGGAGGGGGCACCATGTTGTCCGTGTTGGGCCCTCTGCTGGGGGCGAGATCCGTGAACTATTGGGGTGCAAGGCAGGCCACTCGCCCGGATGGGAACACTCGCCGAGACCACCGACGGCGTCATCCTGCGAGGCCTGAGCAGTGATCGTGATGCCTCTTTGCCGCGTCGGCCGGGTCCTCCGCTGATCGCGATCAACCCACCACCGCGTGTGGCTCGTTCGGTTGACCGTCCGGTCCGGGGCATGGGCCCTGTTCTTGCGGGCGCATCGTCTAGCGCATGGTGGTGATGACGGGGACGGCCACCGTCTGGATGGACAGGCAGACCAGCCGGTCGATGCGGTTGGTCCGGCTATGGGTGTACGGCGTTCGTTGGCGAGGACGTCTGAGTGTTTGGACTGTCGCAGCAGGCGGTGGGCGTGGTCGAAGGTGGGGCGGCCGAGTTTCTGGCCGTTCAGCACGGTCACGCCGTTTCGGCAGCCACGCCGGCGTCAAAGATCTGCCGGCCCAGGGCAAGTTCCGCCTGATCGAGCGTGGGGTGCTGCGATGCCTGCTGCCCGCGCGCCGGTGACCTGCTGCGCCTGGGCGAACAGTGGAGCGGTGGGTGTCATAGCGCAGCCGATGGAGGCCGCGGATCCGAAGACCAGCGCGTTCAGCCGAGGTGAAGTTTTGGCGATCGCGGCCGCGTTATGCAGGCCGCGGGGGTCTCGCTGATGGTCATAATCTCCGCGTCGGTGAAGACGGTGTCAGCTGACGCTTCGGCGGGCGGCAATATCTTCCTTGAGCCGATTCAGGTCGGCGGTGCTGTAGTACCGACCGGACCGGATCACTCCTTGGATGCTGTGAAGGTTGTCGCTGTTTGCGAGAGGGTCGGCGGCGAGCAGGACGAGGTCCGCGTTCTTGCCGGGTTCGACCGTTCCGCTCGTGTCGGTGGCGCCGAGGAATTCCGCCGGGCGCAAGGTGGCCATCTGCAGGATGCGCAGGGGACTGAGGCCCGCCCTGGCGAGTTCGTCGAATTCGTGGTGCAGGGACGCACCGGGTACGAGCCAGGCCGCTCCCGAGCAGTCACTGCCGGCGAGCATCGGCACTCTGGCGTCGTCGAACAGTTTGGTGAGGGCCAGTTGGTTGGCGTACGCAGCGTGGAACGTCGCGCGCTCGGCGGGTGAGAACCTGGCGAATTTCGCGGCTGCGGCTCGCCACGACTTGAGCGCCCTCGGGGAGATGTAGCGCAGGTCGGGATCAGAGTCGAACGCCGGTTCGTCGCAGAGGTGTTGGGTCTTGAGCCGGATCAGCGTCGGCACCTGCCAGGTGCGGTCGGCAACGAAGTGGCCGGCGAGGGTACGGGCCAGGTCCTCGTCGTAGGTGCCCAGGGCCTGGTCCAGGATCGCGATCTGGGCGGGCTTGTTGAGGTTCACGGGATTGACGACGAGCTTCGCCAGGACCCTCTTGGCGATTCTGTCCATGAAGGGGAGTCTGATGTGCGGAAGTGCCGGCGCCGACCGGGCGGAGGCTTCCCGGAGTCGGTCCTGTTGGGGCGAGCAGCAGGAGACCAGAGCGGCGCCTGGGCCCAGGTGTTCGATGGACTTCATGCCCAGCCGGGACACCTCGGCCACGTCGATGCCGGGGGGCAGGTGGCCGACGATGGGCAGGCCGAGGCTGGTCGCTTCGGCCTGGGCGTCGAAGAAGACCTCACGGGTGACCATGCCGACCTTGATGAAGTCGGCCCCGGCTTCGTACTGCTCGCGCACGGTGGCGACGGCCTGGGCGCTGGTGGCGCTGTTCATGGGTTGCAGGAGTGGTCCTGGCAGCGCGAGCAGGGCCGGGGAGTCCGTCGGAAGGCGGAGATTTCCTGCCGCGCGGTCACGGAGCTTGTCGAGGGAGCCGGCCATCTGCCGGAAGCCGGTCACGCCGTGTGCCAGCATCAGTCGCAGGCCGTCGGCGTGGTGGTCGAGTGCGTGTGCGTGCATGTCCGCGTAGCCCGGAACGACGTACGTTCCGGACGCGTCGACCGTGGCTGCGGTCGCTTCTTCGATGCCGCGGCCGCCCTGGAGGATGCGGCCGTCGCCGATCAGTACGTCGGTGTCGGGGGTACGGGTCCCGTCCCGGGTGTTGACCACCGTCGCCGACTTCAGCAGCAGGCGGCCATGGAGGGGCGCGGCATCGGTGGTCATCGGTGGACTCCTCGAACGGAGGCGGTCGGTCGGCTCTCCAGGAGCCGGCGGGCGTTGCGTGAGGTCAGCGCGCGCCAGGTGTCGGCCTCGGGCTGGTCGGCCGAGTCGATCGAGGCCGCCTGCTCGATCGCCATGTCGGCCGGGGTCCAGCAGTAGTCGCTGCCGTAGAGCAGATGCTGGTCGCCGACGAGGTCGACAAGTGCGGGGACCTGGCGGGGGAAGGGGGTGCCGGCGAGGTCGAACCACATGCGGGCGAGCTGGTCGCGTACCGGTGCCGTGTCCGCATGTGCCTTCGCCAGGGCGGTGGCGAACAGTTGGATGCGGTCCGTGAGCAGTGGCAGGACCCCGCCGCCGTGCGTGAAGATCCACCGGATGTTGGGCCGACGCTCCAGTACTCCGTTGAGGACGAGGTCCGAGGCGGCCCGTGCCGAGTCGAAGAGGAACTCCATCATCGGGCGGGGCCGCCCGAGCGAGATGTCTTCCGCGCCGGGTGGAGAGGTCGGGTGGACGAACACGACGGCCCCGTGCCGGTCCAGCTCCTCCCACAGCGGTTCGAACTTCTCGTTGCCCAGGTAGATTCCGTGCGAGTTGGTCTCCACGGCGAGGCCGTGCGCGCCGAGGACGTCGAGCGCGTGGCCGGCTTCCGCCACCGAGCCCTGTACGTCGGGCAGAGGCAGGGAGGCGAAGTGGCCGAAGCGGTCGGGGTGTTGTGCGCGGAGGCGGGCCGCGTATTCGTTCACATGCCGGGTCAGGGAGCGGGCGGCCGTGTCCTGGCCGAAATGCGTGCCGGGCGAGGAGACGGAGAGCATGGCCTTGCCGATCCCTGCCCTGTCCATCATGGCGAGGTGGCCGGCAGGACTCCAGTCCGGCCAGCCCGGCATGCCGTCCGGGTGGAGGTGGCCTGCGGCTCTGGCCTCCTCGACGTACCGGTCGGTGACGAAGTGTGCGTGCACATCGACGAACGGAGGTGTCGGCATGCAAGTACCTCTTTTCCTTGAAACTTATCTATTTGTGCTTACTCCGTTGACGGGAGGGCTGTCCGTAGGGTCGGCGCGGGTCTGGCATGCAGTGGATGGGTAGGGGGCCGGTGTCGCCGGGCGGGTGCGTCGTACCGTGGCTGACGTCCCCTATTCGGTTATTCGGTGCGCCGGTCGCGGAAGCGGGTGAAGTAGGTGAGGGCCCCGAAGTCGTCGACCGCCCCGGGGTCGGCCACCTGGTCGAGCGAATCTCCTTGCAGGAGGCGCTTGACGGGCACCTCCAGCTTCTTTCCGGTGCGGGTGTGGGGTACGGCGGGTACGGCGAGGATCGTGTCGGGTACGTGCCGGGGTGAGGCGTGGGTGCGCAGGGCGGCGTCGATGCGGTCGCGTACGGCATTGGTGAGTTCGTGGCCCGGTTCCATCACGACGAACAGGGGCATCCAGTAACCGCCGTCGGCCAGTTCCGCGCCGATGACGAGGCTCTCGCGGATGCCCGGCAGGCTGTCGACGACGGCGTAGACGTCCGCGCTGCCGAGCCGGACTCCCTGGCGGTTGAGGGTGGAGTCGGAGCGCCCGGACACGATGACGCTGCCGCGGGAGGTCAGGGTCATCCAGTCCCCGTGCCGCCATACGCCAGGAAAGACGCTGAAGTACGCCTCGCGGTAGCGCGATCCGTCCGGATCGTTCCAGAAGTACAGAGGCATCGAGGGCATGGGCCGCGTGACGACCAGTTCGCCCACCTGGTCGACGACGGGCCGCCCTGCCGAGTCCCACGATTCGAGTGCGACGCCCAACAAAGGGGCGGAGATCTCCCCAGCCCACACAGGGGTGTTGGGCGCACCGCCCGCGAATCCGCTGACGATGTCGGTGCCGCCGCTGGTGGAGGCGACCTGCACGTGGGATCCCACGTGCTCGTGCACCCACCCGTAGGGCCGGGCGGGCAGTGGGGCGCCGGTGGAGCCGAGCACCCGCAGGGCGGACAGGTCGTGGTCACGGCCGGGTTCGAGGCCCGCCTTGGCCGAGCCCAGAAGGTAGCCGGGGCTCATTCCCAGGGCCGTGACACGGTGTTGCGCCGCCAGTGCCCACAGCCGGTCCGGTCCGGGGAAGGCGGGACTGCCGTCGTAGAGCACGAGGGTCGCGCCCACGAGCAGGCCGGACACCACCATGTTCCACATCATCCAGTTCGTGGTGGTGTACCAGAGGAACCGGTCTTCGGGCCGCAGGTCGAGGTGCAGGCCCAGCAGTTTGTGGTGGTCCAGGAGGACGCCGCCGTGCCCGTGCACGATCCCTTTGGGCGTGCCGGTGGTGCCCGAGGAGAACAGCACCCACAGCGGTGCGTCGAAGGGCAGTTGCTCGAAGACGGGCTCGTCCTGGCCGGCGGTGACGTCCGTCCAGTCGACGGCGTACGGGTCGGGGGCTGTCGGCAGGGAGAGGCACGGGATGCGGACGGTGTGCCGGACGGTGGGCAGGGCCTCACGGAGCCGGCCGGTCTCGGGGCGGCGGTCGTGCTGCTTGCCGTTCCACTCGTAGCCGTCGGCGGCGAACAGGACGACCGGTTCGAGTTGTGCGAAGCGGGCTGCCGCGGCTTCGGCTCCGTAGTCCTGTCCGCAGGCGGACCAGACGGCGCCGATGCTGGCCGCCGCCAGGAACGCGACGACGGCGTGCACGGTGTGGGGAAGGTAGCCGGCGACCCGGTCGCCCGGCACGACACCGTTGCGGCGCATCCATGCGGCCAGCGACCCCACTTGGCGGCGGAGTTCGTCCCGACTGACGTCACTGGTGGTGCCGTCCTCGGCCACCGCGATGACCGCGGTCTGCGGCCCGCCGGTGCGCAGTGCGTGCTCGGCGTAGTTGAGCCGTGCACCCGAGAACCACCGGGTGGCCGGCATGGGCTCGTCGTCGAGGACGCTGTCGTACGGGTGGCTGGAGCGGATGTCGAAGAAGTCCCACACTGCCGACCAGAATCCGGCGAGGTCCTCGACGGACCATTTCCAGAGCGAGCGGTAGTCGCCGTGGGTGCTGCCCGTGCGGGCGGCCACGAATTCGGTGAAGCGGGCGATGCGCGTCCGCGCGGCTGTGCCCGGGTCGGGTGTCCAGATCGGAGCTGCGGGCGCCGTGGCGTCGAGCGTGTTCATGCGTTTCCTGCCGGGACTTCGGAGGTGGGACTTACGGGTGCCGAGGACCGTTGGGGGGAGGCGAGCTGCCCCTCCAGTTCAGCGACGAGGGCGGTCAGTTCCTGCGGGTTCCGTGCGGCGCCGAAGAGGTAGTGATCGGGCCGGATCACCACGCCGGTGTGGCCCGCTGCCTGAAGGTGCGGCAGATAGGCGTCGTCGACGTCGAAGGCGGCCGTCTCGGGGTCGGCCGTGCCGCCTGTCGGCACGAGGTGCAGCAGGCGTGCGCCGACCCGGTCGAGGAAAGCGACCTGCTCGCGAGGCAGAACAGCGCGCGGGTCGCTGGTGGATGCCACCACGAAGCCGTGCCCGACGACTTCGTCCAGGAGCCCGGTGCGGTCGCGGTGGCGGACACGTGCCTGTGGACTGAGTTTCCCGGCCGACCGGTCCGGCTCGGCGGAGATGACGCCTTCGAGGAGCATCGCCGGAGGCAGCGGGGGCAGGATCCGTTCCGGATCCGCGCCCTGTCCGGTCATGAAGGCGTCCCGGCCGGCCGCGGTGTCGGGGTCGGTGACGCAGATGACCTTGCCGAGTTCGACGGACATGCCGATGGCGTGCTGGACGTGGGCGCCGCGCTCGCTGCCGTAGGTGTCCAGGACCGCGGGGTCTGCCTCGCCCGTGAGGACGAGGTGCAGCTTCCAGGCGAGGTTGGCGGCGTCCCGGATTCCGGAGCACATGCCCTGACCGGCGAAAGGCGGCATCAGGTGGGCGGCGTCACCAGCGAGCACCAGGCGGCCGGCGCGCCAGATGTCGGCCCACTGTGCCTGGAAGGTGTAGACGGCGTGCCGCTCCAGGGTGCAGTTGTCGGGGGAGAGGCCCCAGGACGCCAGCAGCTGCCAGGCGGTGGCCTCGGTGTTGAGCCCTTCCACCGTTTCTCCCGGCATGCGCATGAACTCCCACCGTCTGCGCCCCGGCCCGCCGGAGACGGCGGTGGTGGGCCGGGCCGGGTCGCAGATCTGCAGGTTGACGGGGTTCCATATGCGCTCGTGATCGTGCGGGCGCACATCGACGATCAGCCAGTCGTAGAAGAAGCCCAGGTCGAGCATCTCGGTCGGCATGTGGGTGCGGACGAAACTGTTCGCTCCGTCGGCTCCGACGATCCACGCGGCGGTGAAGCCATGTTCACGGCCCTGTGTGTCCCGGGTGGTGACCCGCACCGCGTCGGGGTTCTCGACGAGCTGGACGGCCTCGTGGCCGCGCAGAACGGTGACGGCTCCGGTGGCCTCCGCCGCATCGACGAGTGCCCGTTCGAGGTCCGGCTGGTACATCATCGACGCGGTGGGCCAGCCGGAGGGCCCGAGCCCCGACCAGTCGAAGCGCAGAAGCGTCTCACCGCCGGCGTTGCGCCATTCGTAGGTGTCGGCCGCCTCCGTGAGGTCACCGAGCCGTGGGCCGAGTCCGGTCCCAGCGAGCAGGCGGGCGACCTCGTCGTCGAAGTGCACGGCGCGCGGCCGGGGATAGGGGGAGGGCCACCGTTCGAGAACAGTCACCTTCCAGCCGTCGCGGGCCAGGAAGGTCGCACACGTCAGCCCGACCGGGCCGGCTCCGATCACCAGGACGTCGCTGTCCGTGGTGCGGTCCTCGTGAACAGGCATGTCGCGGGCTCCTACTTCGTCGGGCCGCTGTGGGCGCCGGTCATGAGGTCCGCGAGATCCTCGGGGGCGAGGAAGGACGGTGGAGGCGGCGGGCCCCAGGCCCAGAGCGACTTGGCACCCTCCCACTGGCCCGGCGTCCACAGCGCGTCGTCGACGATGCAGTCCAGGTCGGAGTAGTACTCGGAGAACGTGCCGGCCGGGTCCTTGAGGTACCAGAAGAAGTTGGAGCCGATGAAGTGGCGGCCCAGCCCCCAGGTGTGCCGGTCCGGGTCGGCCTGCAGCATCGCCGTCGCACCGCGGCCCACCTCGTCGACGTCGTCGACCTGCCAGGACGTGTGGTGGAGGTAGGGGACCGGCGCCTGCTGCACCAGCACGTTGTGGTGGTCGCTTGAGCAGCGCATGAAAGCGGCCAGGCCCTTGACGGTGTCGCTCACCTTGAAGCCGATCCCCTCCTGGAAGAACCGCTGGGAGAACTCCTGGTCGGTGGAGCCGAGCACGACGTGCCCCAACTTGCGGGGCTGGACCGGAGCTTCGCGCAGGATGCCCGCGGCGCGCTCCTGGAGGCGGGTGTTGATGCCGGGGGCGTTGTACGCAGGCAGGGGCGTGGCCGTCTGCTGGTAACGCGGAGAGAGCTCGACGCGGACCCGTACCTCGGTACCGGGGTCGACGGCCGCGACGGCGGACGGCGTGCGGTCGGCCGCGACGCCGAGCAGGGCCAGCGAAGCCGTCACGCGGTTGAGGTCGTCGGGATCGTCCACGCCCACACCGAGCTCGACCAGGCGTCGTCGCGGTGTCCGCACGATGCGCAGCTGCTCACCGCCGTCCACTGTGCGGAAGCGCTGACCATTTTTGTGCGTCGTGGCAGCGGGGGCGTCGACCGGACCGCTGTCCGGAGCTCCCGTATCCAGCGGCCCTCCACTCGGGGTCAGGCCGAAGTCCTGGTAGTAGGCGGCGGTCTGCTCGACGTTGGGTACGCCCATGACGATCTGGGTCAGGCGGTGCAGTGGCATGGCGGTCGGCTCTCTTTGGAGGGACGGCTTCTCGCAGGGGTGGATGCGGTCGTTCAGGCGCGGTGCAGGGGGTTGCGGAGTTCGCCGACTCCTTCGATCCAGCTGACGAGGACGTCCCCGGGAGCGAGGAACTTCTGCGGATCACGGGCCCCGCCGACACCGGCAGGCGTGCCGGTGAAGATGAGGTCGCCGGGTAGCAGTGGGCAGACCGCCGAAAGACGGACGATCAGCTCCGGGACGTCGAAGATCATGCT
Organism: Streptomyces sp. SID14478; assembly: GCF_010548525.1. Classification (GTDB taxonomy): domain Bacteria; phylum Actinomycetota; class Actinomycetes; order Streptomycetales; family Streptomycetaceae; genus Streptomyces. The sequence goes on along the minus strand of NZ_JAAGMG010000627.1, from coordinate 36,497 downwards.
GGACGTGCGGCCCTTCTGGAGCACCTCGTCGCCTTCGAGGGCGCAGCCGATCTCCAGGTCGTCCGGGTCTGCGAGCTCGTCGACGGTGACCAGCTCGGGGCCCAGTGGCGCGAAGCCCGGGTACGACTTGCCCAGGGAGAACTGGGGTGCGGGTCCCGTGAGCTGGAGCCGTCGCTCGGACAGGTCCTGGCCCACGGTGACTCCGGCGACGTGGGACCAGGCGTTCTCGCGGGTGGCGAGACGGCAGTGGCGCCCGATGGCGACGACGAGTTCGACCTCCCAGTCGACCAGTCCCTCGGGCAGGCTCACCTTCTGTTCGTGACCGGTGAGCGAGGTCACGAACTTGGTGAAGACGGCCGGTTCCTCCGGGATGGTCAACCCGGACTCGGCGACGTGGTCTCGGTAGTTGAGCCCGATGGCGAAGATCTGGGCAGGGCGGGGGACAGGGGGACCCCACACAGTGCTTGCGTCGGGGGTGAGGTGGCGAGCGGAGCCCGGCTGCCCGCTGTCAGCGTGCTCCTTCGCCCAGGTGAGGAAGGCGTCCCAGTCGGCGAATGCCTGCTGCGGGTCGGGGCCGAACCGGCCACCGCTCGCGTCGGCGACATCCCGAAAGCCGCCGGGTAGGCGCACAGACAACCGACCGTCGATGTTCGCCATGCGCATGTGCACTCCTGCGGTCTCGTCCTCGTCGACTGCTTACGAAACCCAGTGTTCACAGAGATTCTCTCTAACGCAATAGATTAACGATAATCTGTCGACCTGGCGCTTTACTGTTAGAGTTGTCGACCATGGCGGGAGTAAAAACGACGCGCGCGGCCGCGGTACACGCACAGATCCGGGAAGAGATCTTCCAGGGCACATTGAGCCCGGGGCAGCGTCTCCGGCTGGTCGAGCTCTCGCGGCGCTTCGAAGTCAGCCAGTCGGTCATCCGAGAAGCGCTGACCCGCCTGTCCGAACAGGGCCTCGTGGTGTCCGCCCCGCAACAGGGCTTCAGCGTCGTCGCCCTCTCGCTCCAGCACCTGGACGAACTCACCGAGGCCCGCGCGGAGATCGAGTCCATGGTCCTGCGCCTGTCCATCGAGCGCGGGGACATCAAGTGGGAGGCGGCCGCCGTCGCTGCCCACCACCAACTGGCCAACACTCCCGTCGCCTTGCCCGACGGCAGCCTGAGCGCGGAGTGGTTCGCCGTGCACGAGCAGTTCCACCAGTCGCTGCTCGACGGCTGCGGCAACGACCGGCTCCTGGCGGTCGCCATGGCCCTGAGGGACGCCGCGACCATCTACCGGCGATGGTCGGTCCCCGTGGGGCACGACTACGACCGGGATGTGGCCCGCGAACACCAGGAGCTGCTGGACGCGGCTCTCGCCAGGGACGCCCGCGTGGCGGTCGAGCTTCTGGTCCGGCATATCGACCGCACCTCCGCGTCCCTGCGCGCGGTCATCGAGACCAAGACCACCGGGGTCGGCTGATCGAACCCGCGTAGGCAGCAGGCTGCCGTGTCTGAAGACGCTCCCGTCGCCTGTAGTTGTCACCACCTCTGCGGGAATGGTGACGGTGGGTGCCTCAGGTCCGGCCACGTCATCGGTCAACGGGAGCAGCGGAAGTTCCTGCCCCCCCCACGTCACGGCGATCACGCCACCGTGGGATCGCCCCCTCAGGCCAGGGGATCCCGGCCGAGTAGAACGGCGTCTGTCACTGAGAGAGGGGGGCGACGGCTGCGGGCGATTAGGCCGCGACCAGCGAAATCCGGTCCTCCAGCGGGAGTTTCCAGGGCCGCCCGCGTGTGAGTGCGGCAGCCGTCTTACGCCGCGCAGCAGCCACCCACTTGCCCAAGCAGCGCGGGCTCAGCCCAATGAACGGACCTCTCAGGGACGGCTCCGACGCGAGGCTCACTCCAGCCACATCATGAGAATCTCGCTCTTGGTCAGTGGCTATGGGTAACGCTTAGTCGCCCTGGAGGTGGAGTTCCAGGCTCGTGGTTTCCGCGCAACGCTCGGCCAGCTCCCGGATCTTCTGGAGGATGTCCCGCTCCCGCTGCCCCTTCGCGCTACGTCACAGGTGGCGTCGACCTCGGAGCGGTCCCGATAAGCGGCTGAAGGAACCCTCAAGCGACGGTGGGGGTGGGTCTGCTGGGTTCTTTGCCGGGGTCCGCGGTGAGCTGGGCGGCGAGTCCGGCGAGTCCCTGGGCCAGTGCGCGGCGGTCGGCCAGGGGGAGGTGGTCGATGGCGTGGTGGAGCATGGTTTCACGCTGCTTGCGGATGTTTTGAAGGTGCTGTTTGCCGGGCGGGCTGAGGCGCAGGGTGATCTCGCGGCCGCTGTCGGGGCAGGGCAGACGTTCCAGGAAGCCGATGGCCTGGAGGCGGTCGCACATGCGGCTGACGTTGGGTGGTGAGGATGCCAGCAGGCGGCAGACCGCGCGCATCCGGATGCTGTCCTGGCGGTCCACGACGTGCATCAGCCGCAGCTGGGAGGTGGAGACAGGGGTGGTGGTGTGTGCGGTGGCGTCCCGGGCGCGTTCCCACATCACGTCGAGGAGTTCGGTGATGTGGCTGGCGGAGTGGATGGCTGCGGCGGTGACGTTGCTGGGGGTGGCGTCTGGCGTGGGCATGGCTCCCCGGTCGGTGGTGCTTGTGCCCGGGGGTGGGTCCCGGGCAGTGCCTCAGGTCGTGCCGTCGGGCCGTGTGGGGCGGGCCGCGCTTGCCTTGCTGCTGGCAGCGGGAGGCGGGGTGGTGTGGTGCGGGTTCGCGGCGGTGGTGGTGGGGGCCGTTGCCGTGAGGTAGTCGAGGGTACCGGTGGTGGTCAGGAGCCGGTCCAGGCGTGCGGACCGGTCTTCCAGGTGCAGGCGCACGCCCGCTTCGCCGGCTCTTCGCGCGATCATCAGCAGGACGGACAGCCCCATGGAGTCGACGGCGCCGACCCCGGCGCAGTGCAGGTGCAGGTCCGTCAGATGCGGCCGGGCGGCGAGCTGATCGGTGACCTCACCCAAAAGGAGCTCGGCGTGGTCGTAGTCGAGGTCGCCGGACATCTCGATGCGGAGTCTGTCCTCGGTGTCGACGAGGGTCAGGCGCAGGGTGGGAGGCAGCGTGGTCATGCGGGCTTTCCGGCGTCGGCGGATGCGGTGGTGGTGAGGGCTTCGATGCCGCGTTGCAGCATGTGGGTGGCCCGGGGGAAGTCTCTGAGTTCGCGGGCGAACAGATTCAGGGCCGGCGGCAGGGACCGCGCGGGCACCCCGCGGGCGACGAGGATGTCCGCGGTCCAGGTGAGGAACCAGGTGAACAGGCTCTCGTCGCCGAGATAGAGGGCGGTGGCGAGGAATTCCACGATGTGTGCGAGGTCTTCCGCGGTGCGCTCGCGTTGCATGTCGTCGTAGGTGCGCATGGCCGGGAAGGCGTCCTGGAGGGCCTGGAAGACGGTGCGCACCAGGCTGTCGCTGTTGCGGGCGACCAGGGTGTATTCCTGGTCGCCCAGGTGCGGCAGGTCGTCCATCTGCTGGTGGTCGATCCCGGGGGTTGGCAGCGGTCCCTCAGCGAGCCGGTCGGCGGCGGCGCGGGCGTCGGGGGCCCAGGCCTGGGCGCCGAGGAGTTTCGCGTACTGGCCGTCGGGTCCGAAGGCAGCGCCGCCGACCAGGACGGGTACGCCGACGGCCTGGCAGGCGGTGATCGCCGCGTGCGCGGTCGGCAGGCGGGTCGCGATCGAGCTGGACAGGGCGACCGCGTCGGCGTGGGTGGCGTGCAGGTGGGAGATGAGGTGCGGGGCGGGAACTTGGGCCCCGAGGTAGTCGACCTGCCAGCCGCGCAGCTTGAGGACCTCGGCCACCAGCCGGGCGGGCAGGGCGTGCCATTCCCCGTCCACGCACGCAACGGTGATGCGGCCCCGTGACACGGGGGTGCGGGCGGCGGGGTGCAGGCTCAGCGCGCCGACGACGCGCTCGTTGATCGCGGTTGCCGCGTGTTCCTGGGCGACGCTGATGCGGTTCGCGGCCCACTCCTGGCCGACCTTGCCCTGGACGTGTGCGATCACGTCCAGCAGGACGGACTCGGGATCGACACCGTCGTCCAGGGCGCGCAGGACGACGTCGGTGGCGGCGTACTCGTTTGCGGCGGCCACGGCGGCCCACAGCTGTCCGGCCAGGTCCAGGAGGTGGTCGGTGTCGGTGGTGCGGGCCGGTATCTGCGTGCTCATGTGGTGAACCTGCCCCGGGTACGGCCGTTCACGGCGCTGAGGTGGTGGGTGCGCGGTGCGCTGATCGCGACGGCGGCCATGTCGTCGTGGGGGCGGGCGCCGACCCATTGCGAGGCGAGCATCTGGACGTGCTCCACGATGCCCTCCGATGGCATCCCGGCGCACCCGGCGAGGGCGCGCTGCAGGCGGGCCTCGCCGAACTGGGTGTCACCCATCGGCCCGCCCTGTGCCTCGGTGATGCCGTCGGTGTACAGGACGCAGGACTCGCCGGGAGCGAGGGTGATCGTGGTGGAGCGGGCCGGGACATCGGGCAGGGCCCCGACCAGGGTGCCGCGGGTGTCGGCTTCCTCCACGGTGCCGTCGGCGCGGATGATCAGTGGCTTTGGATGGCCCGCGCTGGTGAGGCGGACCTCGACGCTGCTGCCGCGGCGGACGGCGGAGGCCAGGACCAGCGTGGCGAACCGTGTGTGGTGGGAGTTCACCAGGGAGGTGTTCAGCAGTGTGAGCATTCGCTGGTGGTCGTCCGCCATCGGCAGCAGCGCGTGCAGGGTGTTCCGGATCTTGCCGGTGAGGACAGCGGCTTCCAGACCCTTTCCGCACACGTCCCCCAGAGTGACCAGGGAGGCTTCCCCTTCGGTGACGGCGGGGTACACGTCGTAGAAGTCGCCGCCGATGCGTTCATGGTTTTGAGAGGGACGGTAGCTGCCGGCGAAGTCCACCCCGGAGATCTGGTGCAGGGTGGGCGGCAGCAGCTCACGCATCAGGACTTCCGTGATGGCTGTCTGCTCCGCGTACAGGCGGGCCGCGGACAACGCGGCACCGGCCCGGGCGGCGAAGAGACGCGCGAAGACTTCCTCCTCGTCGGTGAACGCTGCACTGCCCGCCTTGCGCAGCAGCACAAGGGCGCCGGCCGGGACACCGTGCCCGGGCAACGGAGTGATCACTATCGAGCCGACCGGCCCGAACCCCTCAGGGATCATCCATTTCGAGGCGGAGGCAGGGTCGAGCCAGCGCGAGGGCACCGGGGGAAAGCCGCGCAGCGCCTCGGTCAGTCCGGGCACGTCATCCGGGTTCACTGCCTCGTGCGCCGTGGTGGGCGCACCACCGCGCAGGCAGGTCACCACCGGCAGCCTGCCGGAGCGGGCCGGGGAGATCGCCAGGGCCGCATCCGCCAGGTTCTCGGCAGCCATCTGCGCGGTGACGTCCATGCAGCGGCCCAGATTGAGGGAGGAGAGCAGCCGGCTGGAGGACTTCACGAGGAACGCGGTCCGCTCACGCTCCATGTGCAGTGCGTCACGGGTGAGCTGGTGGTCGGTGTCGTCGACGAGCCACCAGGCGACGGTGCCGTCGTCCCGGGTACTGGGATGCGCCTCGAAACGGCGCCCGTCCACTTCCCCCGACAGGGGCCGCACCGCGTCCGGGCCGGGCTTGCGGACGGGGCTGTGGTGCATCGCGTGGTGGGCTGCGGTCAGCCAGTCCGGTGCCACGTCCGCGAGGCGGGCGCCGGGAACGGCGGCGGGAAGCAGTAGCCCCGCAGCGTCATTACGCTGGAGCAGGACGCCGGCGGCGTCAGCGACCAGCACGGGGTACGGGGCGCGGGCCCAGGGGAAGTCCGGCTCCGTATGGGCGGCGGTCTGCGCTTGGGTGGAGACCAAAAATTACAGGACCCGCTGAGCGAATCCCTCACCTCACAACCTCGAGAAATCATTTCCTTCAGGCAACCATCGCGCACGTTGCCGCCGCCTGGCAACCAGCGCCCGCAGCCTGGCGTCCAGGGCGGGACCATGCCGCTTCCGACCGCAGGCACAGCGCCCATCTGGGGCCTGTGCGAAGGTCATGCCGAGGATGTGGACTTCACGTGAAGGCGCTCCACGTCGCCGCTCCACCATCGCGACCGCACCGCAGAGCTTCCACGCCCGTGGAACGCAGCGGAGAGTTCAGCGGGGGAGGAAGGACCGACAAATGCGCACAGGTCCGGGACGGCGCCATCGAGCGGCGCACGCAGGTCCTGCGGCCGTGCAACCGTGACAACGACCTTCAACTGTTCCGTGTCAGCAAGGATCCGGTCACCAGAGGCAAGAACGAGGATGTCATCTGGGGTGCGATCTCTTCTTGGCAGGACAGTCTTCATGCCGCGGCCTGGTCCGGCGCCGCGGTCGCGTAGGCGGCCAGCTGAGCATGTAAGCAGGCATCCCAGGTGGGATGCAGGGCACCCTGAACAGTCCTCTCCCGGGTACAGAGGTGTAGATCGTTTCCAGCCATGCCGCCCGTAGTCTGGCGACGGCGCCGCAAGATGTCGGCTACCTTCTGTATCGCCGTTCCGCACATGCGGTAACTGGCTGGTTCGCCGGAGGTTTCGTCAAGGCTCCCCCGCCCCAACCGCCTCCGGTGAAGCGAGGTGGTCCCCGGCCGTCCCCGGGGACCACCTCGGCTCGAGTGACGTGGCAGGTGCTGCTGGGCCCTCGCGGTCTTCGACCCCGCTGGGCACATGCGTCCGCTGCTCTCACAGCGTTGGCCCGGGCTGCTCGCCGCCTGAGGGCCTCGACAGAGTTCGCCGGACTGGGCGGGCCGGAGTACGTTCCGAGCTGGCGGCTCCGGGACGGCAGGCCTGGCCCCGTCAGCAGTTTTTCCGCGCTCTTCGGGTTACGCCGTTTCGGTGGGGGAGTGGTCTGGCGTGCCCGTGTCGGAGTGCGGGTGGGTGAGGATGCGGATCTGGTCGGCGGCACGGGTGAAGCGGACGATCTTCTCGCCGGGCGGGAAGTCCGTGCCCGCGCTGATACACAGTTCGAGCAGGGTCCGCTGGAGGCGGGGCAGCAGTTCCGCAGGCAGCGGCACGGCAGGACTCCCGCGGTAGTCGCTGCGGAGGGTGTGCAGCGTGGTGTGCAGTTCGCGGGAGGCCGGGCAGTTCTTGGTGAGTCCGTAGGCGAGGAGTTCGCTCACCTCGGACACCAAAGACACCGGGGCGGCGACGAGACGCGGTTCGCTGATCATGGGATACCGGATAGCCCCACCCGCGGAGATCGGCAACCGCAGGGCCGGCGAAGCCAGTTCAAAGAGGGCGAACGGTCGCGGTGCTTGAACAGGACAAGGACCGCTCGCCCCCAGCTGGCCGACCACACCCGGCCGGGCCGGCTGCCCTCCCGTGCCCGGCCGCGACGGCTGCACACCTCACGAGGGCGCCGATGAGTCAGCGATGGGGGTGGCCTTGTTCCGGATCGTCGTCGGGGGTCTGCCATCCCGTCCCGCGCTGCGCCTATTCGCGCACGGCACCGGTGGGACTCCCTGCAGCGGGGGTGCTGGGGTGTTTGCGGCGTGCAGCGCGGCGCCGGCCGGTGAAGAACATGGCCGTAGGCCCAGGACGACGAGGATGCCCACGATGATGAGCAGCAGGGCAATCCTGAAGACGAAGCCAGGACGGTTGCGAGGCCGTGAGTGTGCATCTGGGTGAGGTACCCGCGTCCGGAAGTCCCGCTCGCGAGATCACCGGACGGGGTGAATCGGCCGCCGCGTCAGATCGGCGGTACTGAGATCCAGAGACCGGCGCACGGTGCCTGCGCACCGAATAGTGCCCGTAACCCCAGCTCCTGGAACTCGCCGCCCGATGACTGGCTCACCGGACGGGTTCCAGGGCGATTCGGTGGCTGTTTCCCTGGTCGGGCCTGCCACGAGAGGTGTCTCGTCGGTGCATGAGTACGGGGTCTGGTTGCTGCGACTGAAGCCGCCGCTGATGACCTTTGCGCGCGTTGGTGGGCCTGCCTTACCCCGGTGTCGTGTCCGTCGTGCACCGAGCGTCGCGTCCTGCTCGTGTCCGTACTTGAACCACTCGGCGTCCCCCCGTGGATGTCCCCGGCATCGCGGAGACAGGCCCGGCCGATCGTGTGGTCCTTTGGCCAGCCATGGTGGCCGCCGATGCGGAGGGGAACGGCTGCCATGTGTCCGTACGGGCACATCACCCCTCAGCGAAGGAGCCCGCCCATGGTCCGCACCCATCCCACCGCCGGAGCACTCGTCGGCGCCGCAGTCCTCGTCCTCGTCGGCGCGGGCGTGGCCGGCGCCTCCGCCCCTGCCGCCGGCATCGCTGGGAAAGGGCCGGACGTAACGGTCGCAGGGACTCACACCATCAAGAACGAATTCAACGGCGAGTGCCTGACCGAGCCGTCCAGCCCCGGGATGTTGAGGACGCGGCCCTGTGCAGAGGCGGGTCTGGCGGCCTGGTGGGACATCAGCAAGGTCACCTCCCTGTGGGAACCTGACAGCCTCAAGATCAGAGGGCACCAGAACGGCCGGTGCGCTTCCGTGTTCACCAACTGGCCCCTGAAGTGCTCGGCAGACCAGGCCGACAACGCTGGATGGGACGTGGAACGCCAGGCCGACGGAAGCTACCGGATCGTCGGGGTCGAGCGTGACGACCGTGGCAACCAGCTGTGCCTCACGCTTCGTTCGGACAATGCCGCGATCAGCGACGACTGCGTCAGCCTGTCCGGAGCCGGGGACTGGAACGCCGAGCAGCGGCGTCGCCAGAGCTGGGGGATCGGCAGCTGACCCCTGACGGAGCCGGTAGGCGTTCTGGCCGCTGCGCGGCTTCCGGGAGCGAGAGCGCCCCGGCTCCGGCCCGCCCGCGCTCCCCACCGGCTCATGAATCCTGTTAACACCCCGATAACCATGGCGAGTTCGACATATGCGCATACATGCACGCTCGCACACGTGAGGCGAAATCACCCCCGCGGTTGACCCCCGTTCCGATGTGGACGATGTCTCGATTGGCTGTAGTTCGTTGACGGGGCATGGGGATAGTCGAGCGTCTTGTGCCGGACGGACTGTGGGAGATCTTTCAGAATGTGGCGCCGGAGCCGCCGGTGCGTGTGCAGGGCGGGGGCCGTCGAAGGTGTGATGACCGTGCGGTACTCGCTGCGGTCATCTTTGTCGCCACGTCGGGCTGCGCCTGGCGGCAGCTTCCACCGGTCTTCCGAGCCTCCTGGCAGACCGTGCACCGGCGCTTCACCGACTGGTCGGCCGCCCGGGTTTGGGCCAAGCTTCACCGCGTGGTGCTGGATCGACTCGGCGCAAGCGGGGAGTTGGACTGGTCACGGTGCGCGATCGACTCGGTCAGTGTCCGGGCGGTCAAAGGGGGCCTTTGACCGGACCGAATCCGACCGATCGAGGCAAGCTCGGGTCAAAGATTCACGTCATCTGTGACCGTAACGGGCTGCCTCTCTCCATCGGCATCTCCGGCGCCAACCTCCACGACAGTCAGGCCCTTGGGCTGCTGATGCGAGGCATCCCACCCGTCCGCTCTCGGCGCGGCCCCAGGCGCCGCCGACCCACCAAGCTGCATGCAGACAAGGGGTACGACTTCGACCACCTGCGCAACTGGCTGCGGCGCCGACAGATCGTGCCACGTATCGCTCGCCGCGGCGTCGAGTCGTCGGCTCGTTTGGGGCGGCACCGCTGGGTGGTTGAGCGCACAATGTCCTGGCTGAACGGCTGCCGCCGACTGCATCGTCGCTACGAGCGCAAGGCTGAACACTTCCTCGCCTTCGCTGGCTTGGCCAGCGCCCTCATCTGCTACCGCCGGTGTGTACAGGGCGGACATCCGTGAAAGCGGCAGGGAGGAGGGCCAGGTAGCGTGACGCGGACGGGAGGAGCAGGAGTGAGCGTGGTGTGGGCGGCGACGGCCCTGGAGACCGGCTGGTTCTCAGGGCTCGAACGGCACTCGACTGTCCAGGACCTTGAGGCTCATATCAAGGCCCTCCGTACTGGCTTCGACCAGGGCTACCTTGAGATCCGGCGGCCAGATGGCGATCTCCCCTACCTGGCTCTGGGCTTCAAAGCAGACCGCGCTGTCCTCCACCTCTTCGACAACTCTGGCGGAGTGTCTCTTCGCGTAGGCGATGACCCCGCGGCAGCGGACGCTGAGGTCGAAGTGCTGATCATGGACGAACTGCACGCGTTCACCGGAGACTTCGCACTGTTCGTCGATCGAGCCTGGAGCATTGTTCACGACTTCGCCCAGACAGGCACGTGTGGCGAACTAGGCGATTGGTACGAGTTGTAGGCAGGGCTCGATCGCCAACTGAGACATCGTCGTGACCGGCGAACGGAACTCTTCCGCAGAGCGGCCAGTGTGCTGACAGTTGCCCGGTGGCAACTGTCTACGTGATGCTTGCGATGATGCGTCGTATGGAAGATCAAGACCCCGTCAACTCCCCGGACAGGGAAGCCGGTCCGCCCGCTCCGCACGACCTTGCACGGCAGGTCGACCAGCTCACCAACGCGCTGACCTCGCACGAGATAGTCGACCAGGCCATCGGTGTCGTCATCGCCCTGGGGGCACTGCACCCCGAGGAAGGCTTCCCCGTCCTGCGCACCGTGTCGCAGAACCTCAACATCAAGCTGCGCACGGTCGCCGAGCAGGTGGTCCGCTGGCCCGGGAGCGGCACGCTGTCGCCTGCCATCCGCCAAGCACTGGAAACCGCCTTGGAACAGGCCCGCACCCAGCACGCCCAACGCAACGCCTGGCAGGCAGCTGACGGCTGAAATACCGTCAGCTGCCTGCCAGAACCACGTTCCGGCAGGCGTCACGTGGCAGAACAGGCGGTCCGGGCCGGTCGGTGCGTCCGGACGTAGCCACGGCGAGACATCGACCGCCAGGACCAGGCGCCCGTCGGCGGCTTTGGGCTGCGGCAGCATCGCCAGCGCCTTGCGCAGCCTGTCCACGTCGCTGCGACCGTGGTTGAGCGCGTCGTACAACGCGCCGTGCCCACGCCGGTGTTCGGCCACCAGCGTCAGATCGACCGGCGAGGCCACCGGGCCGTCCTCGCAGAGCATCGCGTCGCACAGCTCGAACAAGGCGTCATCGCGCCGGGGCAGGCATGCGTAGAAGTCCTCCCGAAAGTGGGACGTGAAGTCGAGTGCGTCGTGCCGTGCGTCGTAGTGCAGCAGACTCACCCCTGCGGCCTTCGTGTGAGTGCGATTCAGTGACGGAACGCATCCTCATGCGGGGGCCGCCCATCTGTCCGGTGAATGTCCAGGAGAGTGGCTCAGTTCGGGACACCGTTCGAGTCCGGCAGGCATGATGGGGCAGTGAACTGGAATTCATCGGGCAACGCCGTCGTGGAAGCTGGCTGGCAGGCCGTGCGGGACGACGGGCGCGTACGCGCCGAACTCCTTGAAGCGGCCTACGCGGAGCCGCACCTGCGGCAGTTGTTCCCCTGGACGGGGATGAGCGAGCTGCACTTCAGTCGCTGCACGGCATTCCCGTGGACCTGGGACGTTCCCTATATCCAGCCCGCGGCCGAAGGCACCTATTGGGTCTCCGGCCCTCTCCGCACTGAGACGGTGGGCCCGGCGGCCACAGTGCAGGAGGCCATCGCCATGGTGGTCAAACACCTTCCAGCACGCTGTGGCCCGGTATTCATCGGAACCCCAGAAGAACTCGATGCTCACGAAGCCACAACGCGGAAGTCACACTCGGACTGAGGTTAAAGAACGAGCTGAGTATCGTGACCCACTCGATCAGGGCGTGAGACAGGTCGAGTACGGCAGGATTTGGAACCAACAAGGCTTCTGTGTTGCTGAGTTGAGACGTCGAACACCTCCCTCAACGGCGCGGAAGCCCGGTCCGTTGCGCACTCCGAACCCACACCGCCCCGTCGCCCGATCAGTGGCCACTCTGAAATCGCTCAGTCTGCTCGTCCAGGGCGGCAAAGACGTCGTCGATCACCGGGCTGGCCGTGCGCGGGACCTTAGCGTCTCGGTAATGGCGAGAACGAACGGGCGTTACATGCGTGTATGTGCGGTCGGTCATGGAGGAAGGGCTGCTGACGGACGGGCGCCCCACGACATGCTCCCTGGCCGTCCGCATTGTGCACGGGTGACAATCGCCTCCATGATTGAGTCCTCAGGTGGCCCGACCGCCTTCCGTGACCTGTCCGCTTTCGTCGCCTGCCCGCGTGTCAACTCCCTTGCACTGTCCGTCGATGGCACTCGCCTCGTAGCCGCCGTGCAGTCGCTGTCCGGGGACGGGACGCGATTCGTGTCCGGACTGTGGGAGATAGACCCGGCCGGGGAGCGCGACGCGCTGCGGCTGACCCGGTCCGACAAGGGTGAGTCCGGGCCGGTGTTCGGTCCGGACGGGACGCTGTACTTCCTGTCCAGCCGCCCGGCGGACGGTGACGGCGAGGAAGACGAGGGTGCCGCTCTGTGGGCGCTGCCGCCGCGCGGGGAGGCCGTCGTCGTGGCCCGGCATCCCGGCGGAATCGCCGGGGTCACCGTCGCCCGTGACTCCGGCGCGCTGTGCCACACCGCGGAGTTGCTTCCGGGTGCCGCCAACGCCGAGGAGCACGGCAAGCTGCGCGCGGCGCGAAAGGACGCCAAGGTCACCGCAATCCTGTATGAGACCGGGCCGACCCGTGCATGGGACCGCGACCTCGGCCCGGCGGAGCCGCACACATTCGTCCGTGCCGGTGCCAACGCGGAGCCAGTCCACGCCGGCGGGCAGGGGATCGGACTCGAGGACCCGGGGGACGCGGCCCTGTCGCCGGACGGCACACGGGTGGCATACCGCCGGTTCGTGCCCGGCCGGGTCCCGGACGAGCACCGCACCTCCGTGGTGGTGGCCGACGCGGTGAGCGGGGAGGAGATCCACGTCGTCGGCGATCAGGAGCACCTCTACGAGGGGCCGCGGTTCACACACGACGGCTCGGCCATCGTGTGCAGCCGGATGCGCTATCCCACGTACAACGACCCCTGGGAAGCGACTCTCGTCCGCATCAATCTGGCCGACGGCGCGATGCGGGACCTACTGCCCGGATACGACAACTGGCCCGGTAGCGTCGTCTGTTCACCGCTGGACGACACACTGTTCTTCACGTCCGATGAGCAGGGGCACGCGCCTGTCTTCCGGCGCGACCCGGACGGCAGCGTCACCCGCCTGACCGCTTCCGGCGCGTACAGCTCGCTGACCGTGGCCCCCGATGGGCGGACGCTCTACGCCCTGCGCCACGCGGTCGACGCGCCGCCGACACCCGTCCGGATCGACGCCAACGTCGCCGACCAGACGCCGGCCGGGCTGCCGGCCCCGGGTAGTGTCGGCCAGCTGCCCGGCACACTCACCGAGGTGCACACGGAGGCGGACGACGGATTCCCGCTGCGCGGTTGGCTCGTACTGCCCGAAGGCGCGACCGCCGAGCAGCCCGCTCCGCTGCTCGTCGCGGTCCACGGCGGACCGCAGTCCAGCTGGAACGGATGGACCTGGCGGTGGAATCCGTGGCCCTTCGCCGCCCGCGGCTATGCGGTGTTGCTGCCGGATCCAGCCCTGTCGACCGGCTACGGGCAGATCAACCACCGGCGCGGCTGGGGGCAGTGGGGCGGACGCCCGTACACGGATGTGATCGCGCTGACTGATGTGACCGAGGCCCGCCACGACATCGATGCCTCACGCATGGCCCTCGCCGGCGGCTCGTACGGCGGATACATGGCGAACCGGGTCGCCACCAGCACGGACCGGTTCAAGGCCATCATTAGCCATGCGGGACTGTGGGACCTGCGGATGTTTCAGGGCGACACCGATGTGCCCTGGTACTTCCAGCGGATCTTCGGTGACCCGTTGACCCGCCCCGAGCGCTACGAGGCCGACTCCCCGCACCTGGACGCCGCCAAGATCCGCACCCCGATGCTGGTCATCCACGGCGCCAAGGACTATCGCGTGCCCGTCGGGCAGGGCGCCACCCTCTTCCAGGAACTGCAGCGGCACGAAGTCCCCGCGAAGTACCTCTACTTCCCGGACGAGAACCACTGGATCCTGAAGCCGAACCACGCGCGCCTGTGGTACGAGACCTGCCTCAACTTCCTCGACCATCACGTCCTCGGCACCGAATGGCAGCAACCCGGCCTGCTGTGACCAGGCAGAGCCCGGAAGCCATCGTTCTACCGATTCGCGTCACCAGCATGCGCGGGAGCTGGACTTGAACCGGTAAGACGTCGAGAAGAGGCTCAGGTGGACAGTGCGCCGTCGCCCGCAGGTGGAGGAGTAGGCCACTCTCGGAGTGGCCATTCGCGGTCGCTGCCCCACCCGGTGAGGAGGAGGTGGGCTCCGGCGTTGTCCTCGTGGTCCTTGTGCGGCTTGTCGAACTTCCCGTCGGCAGTGTCGGCGTCGTTCCACCACCCTTCGAGGACCGGTTTCCGGTCGATGCTCAGGGCGACGTGGTAGCGGCCGGAGAGTGTGGTCATAGCTCTTCGCCGAAGTATGGGCAGCGGCGCCCCGGCCGGTAGCCGCGCGTGGGCAGTTCGAGGCCGCGGGCGCGCATGCGCTTCAGCTGAAGACTGATTGTGGAGGGGTCGACGCCGACTGACTCGGTGAGGTCCCTGACGGTGGGTTCGTCGCCTTGCTCGATCATCCAGGTGCGGTGCGCGCGCTCGATTGCTGCTTGCCGGACGGCGGCGGGTTTCCAGTGTTGCGTGCGGGCCATGGCTCCCACCTCTGTTGTTGTGGTCAGGTCTCTTTTTAGATAGACCACGCGTTCGATTAGGGAAGCAAGGTGGCGCGCTAACAGCCGACGGAGTGAGCCCTGTCTGTCCTGTGACAGTGAACTGTGAGTGCGTGCCATCGAAGTCCGATGACTGCCGAGTCGTGCCACCGGCGATTGACCGTAGGGTGGATCGATGTTCGATCGCCTTGAGATCAGAGTGCTGCCCGCGGGTCCGCGATTTGCCGCACAGGTGCGGTTCTGGGTCAACGGGGAGGACGTGGTGCATGGCGCCGTGAACGGAGTCGTTGGCGACGGCGGCCGCGGGCCCTTGGTCGAGGACGCGTTCCCTGCCGGCCTCCCCAGCCCTCTGCGTGCCACGGGCCAGGCGCGGCGCCTGTTCTTCGGTGAACCCGAATGTACGGCTGGCTGTTGCGGCGGTCTCACTGCCGTCGTGCAACGAACGGTAGGCACCGTGTCCTGGGCGGACTGGAAGGCTCCGCGCGACGAGACCCCGCCGCGCGACTTTCACTTCGAGGCCACCCGGTACGACGCCGAACTGGCTCGGACAGAGGCTGCCCGATCTTGCCGAACGGGCTGACGCAGTCACTCAAACTTCGATGGCAGACTCGAGGTTCGCTGTCACAGGACACTGTCCTCTGTCATCGGACCTTGACCGATTGCCACTGAAGTTTGAGTGATCATCTCTGCCCACCCGTCGGCGTAGGGCGCAACAGGTCCCGAGGCAGGGGCGCAGCGTGAGTAGGGCTACGCAAGCGCACCACGCCCGAGGGGGGGGGCTATGCCTGGCTGGTCCATCCTCTGCCGGAGAAGCAGAGATTCATCAGGCGCCGACTTCTTGATGATGATCATGCGCACTGGCCGCAGATTTGGCGTGCCCAGGAACAGCGACTGTCACAGGTCAGCCACAGGAGCACCCATCCACCCCACCATTCAGAGATGATGCGCCGTCAGCACATCACCCGTGGGGGGGGACCATGAACCACCGCATCGCCGCTGCCCTGCTCGCCGCCGCGGCACTCGCACTCACCGCCTGCACGGCCGACAGCGGCAGTGAGAGCAAGCCCAAGCAGAATGCCACGCCGGTCTCTCCGCAGCCCAGCGTTGAGATGGGAACCGCAAAGGTGTCCAGCACACCGCCGCAGATCGCGGGGCTCACAGCCAAGCAGGCTTCCGTCGAACTCGCCGATGCAACCGGCGTGACCACACTCGGCAATCCAGCCGACAACACGACCTCCTGCTCCAACAAGGCCGCGGGCAAGAAGGCGAGCACCAACGACTGCTCGCAGCTCATCACCACGGACACGGTGTCGATCTACGAATACAAGACGCCGAAGGCCGCCGCCCACTGGGTCGACGCCATGAAGGCGAACGGTGACTGGCGGCAGGTCGACAGGTTCGCGCTCGCGTGGACGGCGCGGGACCAGAAAATGACGAGCAAGGAGCGACGCGTCGAGCTGGTCGTCGCGCTGAAGAAGGCGATCGCGAAGCAACGCTGATCGCCGCACGCTACGGGCCCGGTCGCGGACGGCGCGGCCGGGCCTTCGTATGTCGACGAGGTGGTCGAGGCGTTTCAGGTTGTCGGCCAGACGAAGGTCAGCGATTGCCCGCGCGTCCACGCGATCTTCTCGCCTACGTGGAAGATCGAGGTTCATCACCGCGGGGTGGCCTCTTCACTGCCTGCCGTTACGGCATACGTGAGCCAAGCCGCGGGGCTGTTCTGCATCGCAGCCGACGCCGTCCACGGTCCCCAGGTCGGACACGACGGATTCCCGCTGGTCGGAAGGGACCTGTCGGAACTGGAGAGTGACGAAGTCGCGCACGCCGAGGCAGTGGACGGTCACTTTCGCTACACGCCCGAGGGCTATGCAGGACCGGATGATCCCGGGGTCGTCATACGCGGGCAACGCGTCGGACAGGTCCTGCGATCGCGCCCGTTGTTCATGGTCACGCGCGACGGCGCGAATTCCGAATGGGACTCGATGCCTTCCGAGGAGTACCACCACGGTCAGTCATGACCTGACCTGGTGTGACTCGTGATGAGCCGTGAAGGATGTTGCTGACCCCTCGTTGGCTGGGGCCACGCGAGACCGGAAGCCGGGGCCGCGGCCAGTCGGAAGGCAGACCCCCAGACACGACGACATGGAGCCACCTGAAGCCGGAAAAGTGGGACCAGACCAGACCGTCAACGCCAACCCACTCCGTGGTGCTGCCTGCGGTCGGCTTTGGGTGCGCTCGCCGTTGTCGGCCGGATGTCGGCGGCGTGTCGGCGGCTGGCGGCATCGTGGACGCTGGGTTGTTCGGCCGAACAGCCGCTGTCACGCCTCACGGGAGCTTCGTCATGCCTCAGACCGTCTGCGCCACCGACCGCGTGTATCTGGTCACGGGTGGCAATGCGGGCATCGGGTATTTCACCGCCGAGCAGCTGGCCGGTACCGGCGCCACAGTGGTGCTCGGCAGCCGGAGTGCGCCGCGGGCCGACGCTGCCATGGCCGCGATCCGCGCGCGGGTGCCGGGGGCGCGGGTGAGGTCAGTGGGCTTGGACCTCGCTGATCTGGGCTCGTTGCAGGCGACGGTGGATTCTTTGGAGGTGGGGCGCCTTGACGCGGTGGTTCACAATGCCGGTGTCTTCCTCGAGGGAACGGAGCCCAAGCGGACAGGCGACGGCAACGAGATGCACTTCGGCACCAACCACCTCGGGCACTTCGCGCTGACCTATTGGCTGATGCCGCTGCTGGAGGCCGCGCAGGACGCTCGCATCGTGACGGTCGGCAGCTTCGCTGCCAAATCAGAGCGCCTGGATCTGGACGATCTGCAGTCCCGCACGGATTACCAGGCCAAGCGCACCTACGCCCGGTCAAAGCTGGCTCAGATGTACTTCGGCCTGGAACTCGACCGGCGGCTGCGTGCCGCGGGCAGTACGGTGTCGAGCGTCGTCGTCCACCCCGGCGGTGCGCTGGAGTCACTCACCCCGTCGCGACCACCCGTCCACGTACGGAAGGCCGGGACGGCGCTGCGCATGGCGCCCGTCGGCCTCGTGCTCCAGGGCAAGCACGCCGGCGCCCGGCCCGCGGTCCGGGCCGTGCTCGACCCACGGATCGCCGGCGGTGAGCTGTGGGGGCCGCGCGTCTTCGGCCTGCGTGGCCGACCGCACCGCGAGCGTCTGTGGACTCAGCTGACGGACACCGAAACAGCGCAACGACTGTGGCAGGCGAGCGCGGACCTGACCGGTGTCGCGCCCACCGCCGCCCGCCGGTAGCCTCGCGCCCCAGAGCGCCGGTATATGGGGAAAAGTCCGCTACGGCGCTGAGTCACCGGGCTCGAGGCGGTGCCCTCTCGCGGACGGCAGGCCGGCAGGGAGAAGGGCGAGTTCGTCTACGCGAACGGCTCCCCTGCGGAGCTTTCCCGTGTAGGCACGATGGCCAACCCGTGAGGATGGGATGATCACGGGAACGCGCGTGCTCGCCGGCGCCAGGGCGCGGTCAGGAAATCCAGCGCCTCACCAGCGGTACACGCCAGCCGCTTGCCGCGCACTGGTCCCAGGCGCAGTCGCAGGTGTCTACGGGTTCAGGTGGCACCGTGAGGGACGGCCCTGGTCATCCGCTGCCTTCACGCCGTTCCGTACCATCCACCGGTGATAACACGTCTTTTCTCCACGCCGCGCCGCCGAGTCACAGCCGTGCTTACAGTGATCGCCGCCGTCGTCGCGTTCGGATCGTGGTCGCTGTGGCCGGTCTACGACTCGTCGTGCGTTGTCTACTCCGGGGTCTACATCCCCATGAATACGCCGAAGGCCGAAACCGACGCCGCCGTGCAGCGGGCTTACGACAGGGCCCTGGCCGCCGGCGCGTGCGGTACCAAGCGGGCGCGTTTCCACAACTGGACTCATTGAGGTCAATCCTGACGTCACCGTGAGTGGTCGTCAGGGGCCTATCGGCTCCAGGTTCCTGCGGCTTCGGTAAGCGGGGGGTGGCTGTCTTGTCGTGGTAGCCGAGTGCGTTGTGTTCGCCTGCTCAGCGCAAATCAACACGCGAGGATCAGCTGGTCCAGGTCTTGATCTGAGCGGCGACCTCGCGCACGGGGAGCCCGTTCCGGGCGGCGCGGGCCAGCGGGAGAACGGTGTCCAGGCCGGGGCTTACCGGAAGCCCGCACGCCGAGAGATAGGCCGCGGTCACCGTGGCTGCGAACAGCAGGTTCCTCATCTGCAGGCTCGGGTTTCTTGCCAGCTCGCACAGCAGCGCCGCGGCCTTGTGATGGGGTTCGGGGTAGACCTCTTGGTCGAGGATCTCCGCCCGATGACGTGCTTCCGCGGCGACGGGGACCCCGTAGTCGACGACTTGGGGATCCCCCGGAATCTGCTGCGCCACTGCCAGGATCCACGCAAGGTCGATACGGAGATTCACGCGGCGTCCCTCGGGGCCCTCTCCGCGGCGTTGCCGGGGAGAGCGGGGTAGCGGTCCTCGCCGACTTCCGCCTCGAACGCGTCCGTGTACGCCGCCAGGAAGGACGCGGCGCCGGCCATGAAGGCCGCACGCGACTGGTTCACGTCGGCCTCGATCAGGTCGGCCACGTACCCCTGCAGGCTAAGGCCGCGGCGCTTCGCCCGGTCCTCGGCCGCTGCTTTGACGGCCTCGTCCAGGCGGATGTTCGTCTGCTTACCCATGCCAGCACTCTAGCTATATCCCGGTACCAGTGCATAGCTGGGATTTGTGCGCGAGCCCGGGGGCACACTGAATCCCATGACCCGCAGCGGGAAGGCGTACTACTACCCACCGACGCGTTCGGCTCCGTCATCGGCGGCACCGACGAGACCGGTGCGAAGGTCACCACGTACGCCTACAGTCCCCGCGGCGTCACCCGCGCTACGACCAGCGAACAGGTCACCCAGCCCTACCAGTTCGCCGGCGGCTTCCACGGCCCCAGCGGCCTCTCCCACTACGCGGCCCGCTACTACGACCCCAGCATCGGCCGCTTTACCCATCCCGACCCCTCCGGCCAGGAACAAAACCCCTACCTTTACGCCGCAGGCGACCCCGTCAACCGCATTGACCCCACCGAGCTGCTCAACAAGAGCGTGAAAGCAGTAGGAATGGCCGTAGAGGCTGTCGGCGGAGCAGCCGCAAGCGGGGGAGGGGCGGCAGCCACTTTCGTTACGATCGGTGGGAGATTCGCCCTCGCGAACGTGAATGACGAGTGCCCTCACTGGGTGAAAACCGGTGCCGCATCCGACGAGTTCATAGACTGCGGCCCGAACAGCGGATACAGCCTCGTAAAAAGGATTTTCTAGTGAATTCTCGAGCATGGGTCATGCTGGCAGCGATGTGCATCTTCCTTCTGCTCCTAGGATTCTCGATAGTTGACGGCGACGTTACCTACACCGTTGTCAGCAGTATTGGAGCGTTGCTCCTGCTTGGGGGCTTGTTGCGCGTAGACAGGTCTCCGTAGGCAGGTCAGGGGGGCAATCGGCCGTTCACGGTGCCTACGTCGCGGCACGGCAGCACCCACGCTCACCCGTTGAGGCCGCACCGCTTTCAGCGGTGCGGCCTCAACAAGACACGGCACCATCAGCGCATGCCCAACTGGTCGAGGCCTGTGCGTGAGTGGGTGAGGACGCTACCTCCCGGTTGATCTCGGCTTAAGTGGCGAGTCCGGAAAGGCCGTCAAGAGTCTCTTCGGGTGACCTCGGGAATAGGTCGGCTGAATAGCGTGAGAGGAGTTTCATGCCCCAGAGGCGAGAGACGGTTCGGCGGCGGCGAAATGCCAGCATTATCGGAGCGATATTTAACTCGCTGGGTGCCCTCATTGCGGGTCTTGTAATGAGGGTGGAAGCTTCGAGTCTTCCTCTCTTTGCAATGGCCGGACTGCTCATGGGTGGTGTACTGGGATTCTTGTTCCCTTCTACTGTTGTCGGAGAGAAGGACGACAGGGGTGCGTAAAGTTGTCATACTGCACGTCAGCCGAATTTGCTAAAGGGCATTGGACAAGGTCGCGATGTGGGCATCTCCGTTGTATGGCTGGGGCCGTGTACTACCGCACGAACCTGACCATGCGGCAGCTCGGCCCGCTGTTCGGGATCTCGTCCTCGACGGTGTGCCGGGTTATCCAGAGGCTGGGCCCGCTGCTCGCGTTGGAGGCCGGTGACGCGGCCGGCCGATGCGGCGGACCGGCTGTGGATCGTGGACTGCGCCCTGGTACCCGTCCGTGACCGCAAGGTCAGCTCGTCCTCACGCAACTACCGGTTCTCGGCGAATGTGCAGGTCATCGTGGATGCCGATACCCGCCTCGTGATCGCCGCCGCCCAGCCGCTCCCGGGCACCACCGCGCACGCGCACGCCTGGCGGGCGTCCGGGCCTGCCGCGCACTGCCAGGGAGTGACCGTGCTGGCCGACGGCGCCTACCTGAACTGCGGCATGGTCACCCCACATCGCAAACGCCCCCGACGCGAGCTGATGCCAGGCGAAGAGGCCGACAACGACGCCCACCGCACGGTCCGCGCGCGGGTGGAGCATGTGATCGGTCGGCTGAAGAACTACAAGAACCTCCGCGACTGCCGGCAACACGGCAACGGCTTCCACCACGCTGTCCAGGCGGTCGCCCAGACGCACAACCACGCCCTCGCAGCATGACCAGAGGACCGCGCCAACCGGCTCCGACCTGCCCGAACACAGCCGTGTACAACACCCTTTAGGCAGGCTTGTGCCTGGACCTCCCGCCTTGAAGAGCTGTGCGTCCACGCGTGCCTGTTCGGGGCCGCAGGTCGCGCACCGTCCGCCCGCTGGCAGCCCGCACAACCCGTCGCACCTCCTAGGATTTTGTGATGCCCACCTGGAAGAAGACGCTGCGCACTGCCGGAATCAGGCGCGCCGACCTGGCCGCGGACTACTCCCGTCAGCGCGATCTCGTGAGGTCCTTCGCGAAGAAGGAATACCTGGCGGTACGGCTCCTGCTGGCGCCCGCTCTGCATCCACAGGTCATCGCCGCCGTAGCCTTCATGCACGCCACCGACAATCTCATCGACACCGGGGCGGTCGCCGACCGCAAGACCGCGCTGGCGCAATGGGCAGACGCCACCCGTGCTGCGCTCGACGAGCCGGTGGCCGGCACCGACGCCACCCTCCGGACGCTCGCCGACACCGTCGCTCGCCATCCCGGCCTGCGACCGCGAGTTGAGGCCTTCCTCGACGGCGCGCACTTGGACGTCGACTACGCGGGGTTCCGCACCGAAAAGGAGCTGCAGGAGTACGTCACGGGTTACTCGCTGCCCGCCTTCATGCTCATGGCCGGCTTCGTCGCTCCTGCCGGTGCACACGCCGATCAGTCCGCATTCGAAGCCCGATGCCGAGCACTCATCGAGTCGATGCAGCGCTTGGACTGGCTCGACGATCTCGCAGAGGATGCGGCCGGCGGCGTCGTCGGCATCCCCCAGCAGGACCTCGACCGGCATCAGCTGACCGTGAACGGCATCGTCCAGCCCACGGCCGATGTACGACGCTCGCTGGCCGCGCTCGTGCAGGAGCAGACCGCCCTGGCACAGGATCAGCTGCGCGTGGCCGACCAGCTTCCCCAGCTCGTCGCCCCTGCGACGCGCCCCTTTGTCGCGGCGCTGTGCCGTATGCAGCATCTCAAGCTGGACGCAGTGCAGCAGGCGGGTGGCAACCTGGTGGACGGAGGCGCCGATGTGTCCCTGCCAGCCATTATGAAGACACTGATCCAGCAGTACCGGGCCGCACGGCGAAACCGGACAGAGACGAAGGTCCACGCAGTCCTGGACCGGTAGACCACATTGGGCGGCAGGAGCGCGGCTACGGGCCCAGGTTCGTTCGTGGCGGCTCAACTGCTTTCGCCAGGACCGTAGTCGGTTCGCGGTGGCGTAACTGTCGAGCTGGAGAGCGCGGATGTCGCTCCTCGGGCATGGCATACGGCAGCTGGAACGTCAGACGGCCCGGCGACCGCCGAGGCCATCGGCATCTCGCGGGAGTGGGTCCGCCAGCTGCAGCAAGCGGACCGACACCGCACAGACACGGCGGGCCGCAGCCGAGGAATAGGCCCACTGGCCGTCGCCCGGTACGGCCAGGACCAGACTCGCGCAGGGCCGCGATCCTCTTGCTGGCGCTGTCCGGCTGAGGGTCGGGGCGGCAGCCGCTGTGCAGAGCGGCCACTACTGGCGGGAGGGGGTTATTCCGACCGTGCACTGTTCCCTTTCTTCTCCAGCTTGTTGGCGTTCTTGAGTGGGGCAGTTTCGAACCCAGGAGTGGGCGGCTTCGAAGCCAACGCTCGATCATTTGAGCGTCCCCACATGACAGAAAAATTCGGTTGCGGCGGGACATGTGAGCCCGGTGAGGTGCATTTATGGACGGTGCCACGGAACAGGCTCAACGGACGAGCTCAGGACGAGACCGAAGGGTCACGCCGCGACCGGCTCCATGGCACAGGTTGGCAGTGCTCGTAGCGCTGATGCTGGCTGCGTTCACCTTCAACACTGCGGAGAATCTGCCGGTCGGCCTTCTGGAGCTCATCTCCGAAAGCCTGCGAGTGTCCGTGTCAGCGGTCGGTCTCTTGGTCACCGGTTATGGCGTGACGGTGGCAGTGGCGTCTTTGCCGCTGGCCCACGCCGTGCGGGCCGTGCCCCGACGCCATGTGCTCACGGGGCTACTGGCCGCGCTGGTGGTGTCCAGCCTCGTTGCGGCGTCGGCCACCTCCTATTGGCTGCTCCTTGTGGCGCGGCTGCTGACCGCGCTCGCTCAGGCGCTGTTCTGGGCTGTGATGGGCCCTGTCGCGGTGGGCCTGTTCGTGCGTGCGGTCCGCGGACGTGTAGTCGGGGCGCTGTCCGTTGCCGGTTCGCTCGCCCTCGTGCTCGGTGTTCCCGCTGGTACCTGGCTTGGCCAGCAGAGCAACTGGAAGGTGCCAGTCGCCATGCTGGCGGCTCTGGGGCTCATCTCCCTCGTGACGATCGCCGTTCTGCTGCCGAGCTCACGCCCGGAAGAAGAGCCCGCCGCCTACGGAACCAGTCCCGACACCCGCAGGTTCGGGATCGTGCTGGCGGCAGGAACCCTGTCCGCGACTGGGGCGTTCGCGGGATATACCTACATCGTGAAGTTCCTGGGCGACGTGAGCGGGTTCTCCTCGAGCGCGGTCAGCGCCCTGTTCGTGGTTTTCGGTGTTGCCTGTCTGGCCGGGGTGAGCATCACCGGGGCGGTGCTGGACCGCTTCGCGCAGTCCGCGCTGACCACTGCCGTGGCCACACAGGCGGTGGGCATGCTCGGCCTGTACGCGGCAGGCACCCATCCGGTGGCGGCGGTGGTGTTCCTGGCGCTGATGGGCGGTGCACTCGGGCCGGTGTTCATGACCACCCAGAACGAGATGCTGCATTGCGCGCCGGGCCGCACCGATATGGCGCTTGCGGCGAACTCCGGCGCTTACAACGCCGGCATCGCGGTGGGCGCCGCGGTCGGGGGACTGGTCCTGCCGCTCGCCGGCGTGCGTGGCACCTTCCTTGCTGGCGGGTTGCTGACCGTCGGGGCCTGCACGGTGCTACTCGGCGGGCGACTCCTGCCTGGACGCGATGGTTAGAACACGTCCTTGGCTGCACCGTCGGCTTCGGTGAAGGGAGCCAGTGTCAGCTCGGGGTGGGCGGCGTGGAAGGCGGCGAAGGGTTCGGTGCCCATCATGTCGGGCTCGGTGCGGGCCAGGGTGGCCTCGGGGTCGCGGGTGCCGACGACGACCTGGTGGCCGAGGCCGGAGAGACGGCCCGTGTGCTGGTGGGCGCCAGCGCCGGTACCGAGTGATTGACGTCGGTGCTAACGGGCCGGTACCCGGCCTGCTGCTGGGGCGACGTCGGCTTCGCGGCGCGACGACGCTCTCTTCGCGGTGACCCGGCATGGCGACGCCCTGCACCGGTGTCCGGGCACCGAGGGGAACGAGCTCTGGATGGTGAACGGCCATGCCGGGGGAGTGGCCGACATCGTGTTCCGGCCTGTAGGCGCCTTTCCCCGCCGTGATTGCGCCGGGCCTCGTATGTCGGCCGGTCGTTCGCGGCGTTCGCGGACGGGTGGCTGACGGTCCACATGCCCGGGGTGGTTTCGTGTGGTCCGTTCGGTGTGGTGTCCCGCTGTCCCGGTGACAGGCAGCGGGTCCGAGCCGGCCGGTCCCGAGCTCGAACTCTCACCGGTGCGCCGGGGTCGGGTCGGCGCCGTCCGGTATCGACCTGAACGCGCACCGATGCGCCGGGACTTATAGGCCCATTCCCAGCACCACGGCGAGGGCCACCAGCAGTACACACAGGACGGCGTTTGTCCTGCGGTGCTCCCAGAACACGGCGACGAACTCCCGGATCGTGGCGCTGGGCCAGAAATAGGAAGCGGTGGGAGATCCCAGGACCTGTCCGCGCACCCCCTCCCGGCGGGCGGTCATGGCCGCGCGGAACGCATGGAAGTTGTTGGTGACTACGACGCACACGTACCGTTCGTCGGCCTCCTCCATCATCGCGCGGCTGAAGCGCAGGTTCTGCGATGTCGTACGGGACCGCGGCTCCTCGAGGACGAGTGCGGGGTCAGCTCCCTGGTCGATCAGCCAACGGCCCATCGCCCGGGCCTCCGGGAGCTGTTCGTCCGGTCCCTGGCCGCCGGAGACCAGCAGCACCGGAGGCTTCGCGCCCCGCGCCGCCTGCTGTGCGTGGATCGTCAGCCCGGCCCGCAGCCGGGAGGCGAGCAGCGGCGGCACGCGCTCACCGCCGATGAGCCCCGAACCCAGCATCACTACGAAGTCCACGTCGCCCCGTACCCGGATACGCCCGTACAGGAAGGCGTATCCGAGGAAGCACAGGAAGAGGAACGCGAGGTAACCCGTGACGAACACGACGGCCAGGATGAAAGCCCGGTAGCCCTTCGAGTCGCCCACGTAGTCGGCCGTCATCACCAGAATGAGGACGGCGAAGATGCCGGTCCCGGCCAGCCCTGAGAGAAGGTTCGCCGGTCTGCGGCCCTCTTTGCGGACCATGGTGAGACCGTTGGCGACGAGGAAGCCGCCGAGAACGATGACGGCGAGTACCGGCACGAGGAAGACCAGCGAGTACACCGGCACGGCCAGCCGGTGCGGCAGGCGGTCCACCTGAGTGAGCAGAGCGAGCGAGAGGCTCAGCACGGTCAGGCCGAGCAGCACGGCGTTGCGGAACTGGCGGCGGTCCTGGCGGACGCCCCAGCAGAACCAGAGCAGAAGAACGGCCGGCGGAGCGAATGCGAGCACGGAGAACCTCAGGGGGCGTGGGCCGCGCGAGTGTCAACGCGGGGCGGGACCGGTGGGGCGGGAGCGGCAGCGCAGACGGGGACTACTCCTCCGTCCCGTGGTTCTTTGCCACCCAGTCCTTGTTCGTCTGCCAGGCATACAAGGTGTTGCTGTCCAGCGAGACGTAGTAGGAGCCACAGCGTCCCTTCGCGGTATCGTCGGCGTCCGCGGGGAACCATGAGGCGCTGATCTCGGGCGGCGGGGCGGTCCTGCCGCCGAGCGGCTGACACTGCGCGGGCAGGCGGCTCTCGCCAAGCGTCGCTTTGAGGATGCGTTCGCCTCCGGTGGTCCTCATCGCGTAGGTCACCGACGTGGCGTCGTCCGGGAGCCACCGGGGAACACTCTCCCGCTGCTCCTTCGCCTCCTTGCCCGAGGCGTAGGTGGACGTCTGCTCATGGCGCCCGTCATACCAGTGCTCGGCCGCGGGCACGGCGACCGCCGCCGCGACTCCGACCACTGCCACGGCCCCCAGGACGCCAATCAAAACGCCACGCATGTTCTCTCCTGTTCACATGCGTCCCCGTCTACTGTCACGCGGGGACGTCGATCTCTTCGTACTCACATTCTTTCGCTCCTAAATCCGGATATCGTCATTCTTCACGGCATTTAGCTGTACGCCTTCGGTCGCACTCACCCCTAGGGGGTGGGGTCAAATGCTGATCTTGCGTGGTGGACCATGATCAGGTGATACGTCGTCATGAACTGTCCGATACAGAGGGGAGTTCGCCCGGCCGCTGCTGCCCGCCTCCCGCCTCATTGCGGGGGCGTAAGCGGTTGGATGACCGTAAACCTCTACGCCTACGCCGCCGGGGACCCCGTTAACCGCGCCGACCTCAGCGGACTACTCTCACCGGGCGAAGGCCTCGGCCTGGCAGGGACCGTAGTCGGACTTGTCGCCCTGGCCTCGGTATCGGTGCCCGCGGCAATCGGAGCGGCCGCAGTGGGCACTGGCTTGAGTGTTGCGGGTTCCATCGCATCGGGAATTCTGCAGGGGAAACCGCAGCGGTCGGACTCCTGGAACTAGGGACGGGTGGCGTCGGAGCCGCGACAAAGCTGGCTGGTATAGGGGGAAAACAGACCTGGGGGTTGACCTCGAGTACACCGCATTGGGTTACTTCGACGGTGCAGGAATAACGGGCGGATGGCTCTGAAAGGTGAAAGCAAGTGGACCTAGCAGTAGTGGGCATTGGGATCGGGGACAACACAGCAGCCACCGTCATCCTCGGAGCGATAGTCATGGTGGTGGCGTTCGCCCTGCTCTACTGGCGCCTCAAGCGTGAAAAGAAGTAGAGAGACATTCTGACTGAACCTCTTTCATCCTGAGTAGTCGCATGTCAGGAGCGTGTGGATGGCTTGGGCGGTGCGGCTGATGCGGCGGGGGAGGAGCGTGCTCTGCGCATGATGCGCCAGGACTTGAGTTGGGCGAAGGCCCGTTCGCCGGGAGCTCGGAGTCGGGCGTGGTCACGGTTGAACTGCTGGTAGTGCTCGGGCTGTTCGCTGTGGTGGTAGTACGGTGTGCGGAAGGTGGCGCCGGCGCTCTTGTAGGCGCGGTCCGCGAGGACGAGGATCTGCCTGGTCAGGCAGGCCTGGACGATGCCGTGGGCGCGGGCGGAGGCCAGGTCGTGTGTGCGGCCGGGTGTCGCGCGGGAGAACCGCAACGGTGTGCCGTCCGGGCGGGGGATGACCTACACGTTCATGCCGTGCTTCTTGTTCTTCTGTGAGCAGTACGGCTGATCGGCGCGGACGCGGTCGGTGGGGATCAGCGTGCCGTCAACAATGACGTGGTCGCCGTCACCGAGGCCGGTAAGGGCTTCGTGGAGGCCCGGGGCCCAGGAACCAGCACCTCCAGGGCCTCGTCCACGTAGCGCCAGGCGGTGGCCTGCGATATCGAGAACCCGGCGCCGAGTTGGGCGAATGCGGGAGATGACAGGCGGGATCCGGCGCTTGCGCAGTTCGCCTCGGTTCGGGTTGGAGCCGTGGCGACGGGCGGGATCCCATCCACCAGAGCAAGGGTCTGGGTGACGTCGTTCACGTTGGCTGCGGTCGTGATGACCTTCAGCGGTGTGCCGCGTCCGTCGCAGATCAGGTGATGTTTGCTGCCCGTCTTCCGCCGGTCGACCGGCGACGGACCGATGTCGGGTCCCCCTTTTTCGTGCGGACGTGTGAACCATCCACGCACGCGCGTGACCAGTCGAGTTCGCCGGCCACGTTCAGCTTGGCGAGCAGGAGCTGGTGCAGCCGGTCGAAGACCCCTGCCTGCTGCCACCGGTCCAGGCGGCGCCAGCATGTCTGTCCCGAGCCGAAACCCTTCTCCAGGGGCAGGAGTTGCCAGGCTATGTCGTTGTAGAGAACGAAGTGGATGCCCTGGAGACAGAGCCGGTCCGATACTGGCCGCGGCGCCGGCGACCGCTCCGGCCATGGCGGAAGCAACGGCTCGATCTGCGCCCACAACTCGTCGTCCACGATCCACGGTCGAGTACCCACACCATCACGAACGGCCGAATCGTCACACCGGTAACGCCCCACCAACCTGTTTCAGCAAGATCCTGTTACGAGCTCTTTGAGCGTGAAAGGTTGAGATTACCGGGAAACGCAGAGACCCAGGTCATGGACCTGGGTCTCTGCGTTTCCTGCCGCGTTTATGCGGTTCCGAATTCCCAGCCACTGCAACGGAGTCTGGTGGCCCCCTCGTAGACGCAGGAACGAATTGCTATCCGAGTACCCTCAGTGTAGTTGTGCGTCTTGTAGGCCGATTCCCCTGCGCCCGAACTGACCTGCATCTTCCAGTCATAATGATTGGGATCCGTGGAGAACGGGGATGCGTCCACCTGCAACACCGCAGAATGCCCATCGGTGCAGACGTCGTACGCGTAGAAAAGGTCACCATTGTTGGTGAAGCTTCCCTCCGCGGCAACATGGAGAAGTGCTGGGCAGTCAGGATGCGTCACGCTCACAGACACGCTCTCGCCCGCACTCGCCGGCCCCATGGAGAGCGCCAACGCAGCTATGCTGAGAATTCCGGTGACAATGAGATTTCGCGTTTTCATTTCCCCCCGCATGTTTTATGTCTCGTGTAGGCAGGTTGCCGTGGAAGGCAGTCCCGTATTTCAGGATGCTCTATCGGCTCTTTGGGTTTTGCCGGGCCGGGAGGCCGGGCGCTGAGGAGCATGCCGCATGACACTTGCAATCTTCTTGTAGGCAGGTTGCAACGGGCTGTCATGGTGTTGCCTGAACGGAAACCCCCGTCTCAAAGCGCCCCTGTACTCGCCCCAAAACCCCCTCACCAGCCTCGCCGATTTCTGGCCGTTCACCTGCGCATGCCCAACTTGTCCCGTGCCGTACGTCGTTGGTGGGTGAGCTTGCCTGCGCGCCTACGTACGTTCGCGATCCGTAGCCCCACACATCCCCGGATCGACCAGGACAGTGTTCGCGCGGATGGTCTCGCACGCCGAAACGGCGGGCCCGGCAAGGCGGACCGGGAGCTCCTCGGCATGCTGGCGTGGCACGTCCAGGTGCCCTTCGCGGGCGTGGACACACCGACGGTCACGGCCCTGCGCATCGGGCTGCTCACCGGCTGACGGAACAGGTGGCGGTGCTCTCGCGAGAGAAAGCGCTTGTCAAATGGGTTTCGGTGAGCGGCTCATGCCTGACGCCATTTTCGTTGCGTCCTCAACTCTCCCCAGGACGTGGCAAAACGGACAGCATACCGGGACAAGAGCGCCATAAGCATGGTCTACACCTGGCTCGAATGGCGCGGTTGAATAACCACTCGCGCACTTCGAGCAGCGCAAACAATCGTTTTCAGTCATGTTTTGCCGGTACTTGACGGGCCTGTGACCGGCTTCCGTCGACATGCGGGCCGGTGACACG
The DNA here is from genome assembly GCF_010548525.1 of Streptomyces sp. SID14478. Lineage (GTDB taxonomy): Bacteria > Actinomycetota > Actinomycetes > Streptomycetales > Streptomycetaceae > Streptomyces. Next base: position 6,678 of record NZ_JAAGMG010000627.1, on the reverse strand, counting down.
TGCGTTCCTGTCTGGAACCTGTGATGCGGAGGGGCTTGTTCTGGCCCGTGTGGTGCAGATGTTCGAGGGCACAACCATCGGCTTGTGTAGGTCCCGTGACAGGTTGTGGGCTCCTCGTGACCGCAGGGGTCTGCGAGGTCTGTCTTCCTGTGGGGGGAAGTCTTGATGCGACGCACCAACGGTGCGCGGATTTCGCGCGCCCAGAAGAATCTGAGAACGCTGGCCTGTGCGGCCGCCGCGTCGGGGGCGTTCGCCCTGACGCTGGCCGCAGCGGGCACGGCATCCGCCGGTACGGGGCCCGTCCCCGCTCCCGGCGCGAAGCCGCCGGCCTCGAGCGCTCCTTCGGAGGCCGGAAACCCTGCCACCGCAGCGGCGACGGCGGCCGGCGTGTGCTCCGACGCCTACCAGATCGGCACGACGGCCTATGCCTACCGGGGCACCGAGACGATCGCCTCGGTGAAGCAGTTCTACTCGCCGAAGTGCAAGCAGAACTACGGCTACGTGTGGGTGTGGAAGTCGTTCCTGGACAAGAAGATCAAGTTCGACCTCCAGGTCGGTGTCTGGAACTACGACCGTGAGGTGCTGCAAGGAGAGCGCCGCGTCTATGACTCGTTGTCCCAGGAGTTCTGGGGCAACGGCGCCGACTCGGTCGACGACTGCACCTCCGGCGACGGCAAACTGACCATCGCCGACGAGGAGGGCGCTTACAGCGGCAGGTCGTCCAAGCGCTGCTGACCCGACGTCGGCGCGGGCGACTGCCCCGCGCCGGCTTCCACGACGGGACCTCGCGGCCCTCTGCGCCGTGACCCATACCTGATGTGCGCGGGTGGCAGCCGCCCACCGGCCGCCACCCGCCGGGTCCCGCTCCTCAACCACATGGCCCGTGAAGCCTGTTGATCCAAGGAGAGTTCCTCGTGCACTCTGTCATGCCCGAAAACCGGCGAGCCAGACGTGGCAAACGCTCTGCCGCCGCGGCAGTGGTCGCCGCCGCAGCCGGGACGGCGCTGCTCGCTGCCCTGATCCCGGCCCAGGCGTCGGCCGCGCCCGCCGCCGACCGACCCGCCTCGCCCCGGCTCACCGCGTCGCCCGTGGGACAGACCAAGGCCCCGAAGAGTACCCCGATCGGGATTCCGGGCAAGGACCGCAAGCTGGTCCAGGAAGGCATCCTCCAGTCCACGTTCCAGGGGTTGGGCACCGGCCAGGTCCCCTGGTCGGAGTTCTTCGCGGCGCCGCTGTCGGACTCGGTCGGCGCGCAGGTCAACTACGGCAACGGGAACCTGCTGGTCTCCGCGAACGCCTTCGACATCGCCGACGCCGGCCCCGGCCTGTCCTTCGGTCTCGCCTACAACGGGCTGAACACCAGCTGGAAGGCGACCACCGGCAGCGACTACCTGATCCACGAGCCGAACCCCACGTCGGTCTATGTGCAGGGTCCGTCCGGCACGATCGCCGTGTTCGAGCGCGACGGCTCCAAGTTCACCCCGGCCCCCGGCTACAAGCAGGACCTCACGCAGTCCTCGGACAAGAAGTCGTTCACGCTGACCTCGCGCAAGAACGGGCAGAAGACGACCTTCACCCGCTCGGGCACGACCGGTGACGCGCGCGTGAGCAAGGTCGAGGACAAGAACGGCAACGCCACCACGATCAGCTACTCCGGCGCGTTCACCTCGAAGATCACTTCCGCGTCGGGCCGCACTCTGAACTTCGGGAATGACGGCAAGCAGATCACCAAGGTCACCGACAACACCGGCCGCTACGCGTCGTACACGTGGTCGGGCAACGACCTCAAGACGTTCACCGACACCGACGGCAAGACCACGGCCTTCGAGTACGACACCTCGCACCGGATGACGAAGGTGACCACGCCGGAGGGCCGCGAGACGCGGTTCACCTGGAACACCAACCTTCTCGCGTCGATCACCCGGGTCGTCGACAAGACCGCCGGCACCGGCGCCACCACGGCCTTCCGCTACATCCTGCCGCAGCCCGGCAGCGAGGGCGAAGGCGTGGTCCGTGTCACCGACCCGCGGGGCAAGAACACCGAGAAGACGGTCGACGCCCGCTGGCGCCTGAAGAAGACCACCGATCCTCTCGGCCGCGAGCGCTCCAAGTCGTGGGGGCCGGACAACAACGTCACCAGCGCTGTCGACGGCATGGGCACAGGCTCCACCGCGGGCAACACCGTCAAGTTCGACTACGACGACTCCTTCAACCCCAAGACCGCCACCCAGCCCACCGGGGCGCAGTCGACCGCGGCCTGGACCCAGAAGTCCGGCGGCCATTACCCCGAGACGCTGACCTCCGCGAGCGGTGACAAGGTCACCAACGGCTACGACACTTCCGGCAACATGATGTCGCAGACCGACACCACCTCCGGTTCCGACGGCGCGAAGTGGACCTACGACTACAACCCGAAGTCCGGCGCCATGGACTGCGAAGGCCTGCCCGGCCAGCGCTGTGCGGCCACCGACCCCGAGGGCAACAAGACGTCGTTCACCTACGACCCCAAGGGCAATCTGGCCAAGGTCGACCGCCCCTCCGCGCAGGAGGACATCACCTACACCTACGACGCCCTGGGCCGTACCGACACCGTTACCGACGGCCGCGGCATCAAGACGGTCTACACCTACGACAAGCGCGACCGCCTCAAGACGCAGACCAGCGACGGCAAGACCACGACGTTCGTCTACGACGCCGACGGCAACATCAAGACCCGCACCTCGCCCACCGGCACGAGCACGTACACCTATGACGAGCAGAGCCGCGAGCGCACCCGCAGCCTGCCGGCGGGCGGCGCGAGCTCGGTGACCTACGACGCGGCCGGCAACGTCAAGACCGCCACCGACGCGGGCGGCACCCTCACCTACGACTACAACGACGCCAACCAACTCACCACCCTCACCCAGCCCGGCGGCGCCAAGACCACCTACGACTATGACAAGAACGGCGACCGCACCACCACCACGTACCCGGGCGGCACGGTGCAGAAGACGGACTACGACAAGTCCAGCCGCGCCCAGAAGATCGAGGTCAAGAACGGCTCCACCGTTCTGTCCACGATCTCCTACGACTACAACAAGTCCGGCAAGGACTCCGACAAGATCAACAAGCGCACCGTCGACGGCGCCGCCACCGCCTACACCTACGACTCCAAGGGCCGCCTGACCAAGGCCGTGGAGACCAAGGACAGTGCCACGACCGCGGGTTGGGCCTACTGCTACGACAAGGCCGGCAACATGACCGGCCGCTCCACCGGCACCAGCCTCCCCGCGTGCGCCGACACCCAGTCCGCCCGCGAGTACAACAACGCGAACGAACTCACCTCGCTGGGCGGCAACACCGGTTTCACCTACGACGGCGACGGCAACGAGACCTCCGCCGCTTCGCCCACCGGCACCCGCTCGGGCGGCCAGTGGACGCCGTACGCCCAGCTGTCCGCGCTGACGGCTTCCGGGACGGCCTCCACGTACGGCTACGCCGGCGTCGACAACAACGACCGACTCACTCGGGGCAGTTCGACCTTCACCAATGCCGCGACCGGCATGACCCGTGAGGGCACGACCGGTTTCGTCCGGGAAGCCTCGGGCACGCTGACAGCCATGACGAGCGGCGGGGCGAGCCAGTACTACCTCACCGATGTCCAGGGCAGCGTCATCGGCCTGGTCGACGCGAGCGGCAAGCGCACGGCGACCTACAGCTATGGCCCCTACGGCGAAGCCCGCACCACCAGCGGTACGAACCAGCCCTACCGCTATACCGGCACCTATCTGGACCCGTCCGGCCTCTACAAGATGGGCGCTCGCTACTACGACCCCCAACTCGGCCGCTTCTCCCAGCCCGACCCCTCCGGCAAGGAAAGCAACCTGTACTCCTACGCGGCTGGAGACCCCGTCAACCGCATCGACCCGAGCGGAAATTGGTCCGTTGAGGGCGCGATGAAGGGAATGTTGGATGGTGCCGGGAAGGTCACGGGAATCTATTCCCTCGGGAAGGCGGCTGTTGCCGCCCAGGATGGTGACTGGGGCCAGGTTGCGGCCATTGCGGCTGGTGAGGCCGTTTCTTTCATGGCTGAAGACGCCTGCGTTGCAGGGGCTGCGCTTGCGGGTGCTCCGACCATGGGAGCAGGCGCCTTTGTTGTAGGCGCAGCCTGCTTCACAGGGGCTGAGTACATTGGTAACGAAGTCGAGAGTTCTGCAACTGACGCCTGGTCGTAGGCGTAGTGCGCAGCAGAGGAGAGCTATGAAGCAGTTCGGACAGATTCCGCTCGCGAATAGCGGACGGCTCATGCCCGACGGGAACGCGGGGTTGATCATTTTCCTGGTGGCGATAGCAGTCGTCATCGCGATGATCATTTATGGGCGTTCGACGCGTAAGCGGAGGCGCTGACTCATAGAGCCTCCTCTGACTTGCTCCGGCGCGCGACAATAGCGCTGGGCCAGTAGTGCAATGCCGTGAAGCTCCTCGCGGACGAGTGCTCACCAGACCACTCACCTGCGAGGGGCTTCACGGCGTTTGCTCGCCAGTTATCGCCGAGCGGCACGATCGCGCCGTGTCATACCTACACCTCGCCTCGTACAGATAGATGGAGCCGTTAGTAGGGCCGCCAACTCGACCGCTTCGCCCAGCCCGACCCCTCCGGCAAGGAATCCAACCTCTACGCCTACGCAGTCGGCGCCCCCATCAACCCCATGGACCCGAGGGCGATTCTCCCGGACAGATTGCGGCTACGGGCATTCTTAGCGCAGCTGGCGGAGGAGTTGGAACTACAATGGCAGCCGCCGAAGTTGGGTGCACGGCAGCAAAAATTACTGACATTGGCTACCAAGCCGTTTGTGCCGGTGGTGCGGCGATCGGTGATTGAGACTGGACGTAATCGTCCGCAAATCGGAAGGAGTGCCGTGAATGGTTTCTGGCCTACAGGAGCAATAATGCTCACCCTGGTTGTGGTGATCAGTGCATTCTCCTGGTCCAGGTACGAAAAAAGGATCAAGATGATAAAGAAGTAGAACGCCGAACGGACTTGCCGGTTCCCCCTGGCGTGAGGGGTCGGGCTCGGACAGAATTCTTTTCCAGGATCGACGGTTGGGGAGAGGGGCTGTCGAAGGCTGGGACGGCGCTCGGTGTCGCTTCGAGGTCTATTACGGCTGGCATCGCCTTGACTGCAGGCGCGGTAATCAGCAGTCTCTGGCTCTGAAAAGGGGACAGAATGACGATCACCCTCCTGGTGATGGGTACAGGAGTCAAAGGAAGCCCCTTGGCCACGGCACTCATTTTCGTCGTAGTTGTTGCCGTCGCCGTCTGGGCGTTTTTCCGGGATCAGAAACGGAGGAAGAACAAAGACTGACGATGGTCGAGACGGGGGCCCCAAGTTATGGTCGGGCCCCTATCGCGAACCGAGAGCGCTTAATCGGCTACTCCGAGCGCGAAAACGACACTAACCACAGCCAGCAGTAGGCCGCCGCCTGTGAATCGAGACATCGTCTTAGCTTGTCGTTTAACCTCGGCTCTCGATGAGGCGGGCGAGTGATTCTGTGGGCCAGCAGAGCCACTGCAGAACTGGGTTGGTGACCACGAAGTAGTGGGCGCTGACCCGACCTCGCTCCTTGTCCAGGAAGGAAGGTCCCGCCAGGGAAGGCCGGTCTGCTGCCGGAACAGGATCCCGTTGATCACACGACGGTGGCATTGCCAGCGTCCACCCCGCCCACGATTCCTTGGCAAGTGCGGCTCCAACAGGGCCCACTCTTCATCCGAAAGATCTCCCCGCCCCATGACCCACGGAACGAGCCCCAGCGGCAGCGTCACACGACCCATCGGACACGTTCTAGGTGGCTCTGACAAGATTTTCGTAGGCGGAGATCATCTCGGTGAGATGACCGACCGGTTCGCAGAGCGTCGGCGAATGTGGGTCACCAGGACGACGCGGTGGCGGGGGAGCGGGGCGCCAGCACGCCCGGCCATGATCCGTTTCTGAAGCTTGACGTCGGTGAAGCGGCCTTTGTTGACCTTGGAGTTGTAAGGGGTGGTGATGCCCTGCGCTACGACGTTCCGGTGTTCTGCAGAGCTCCGGCGAGTGGGGCCAGTCCGATGTTCGCGAGGTCGTTCAGGAACCCGGGACAGGGTCAGGTCAAGATGTCACCCGATCGTGCATCAGACCCGTCGAGCAGGTGGCCGCCGATTTCGGCGTCCACGCGATGACGCTGTGGAAGTGGATGCGCCGCGCGGATATCGACGACGGGACCAGGCCCGGAACGACCAGCCAGGAGAGTACGGAACTCCGCGAAGCACGTCGGCGGATCAAGCTGCTGGAGCAGGAGAACGAGGTCCTGCGCCGGGCCGCTGCCTACCTGTCCCAGGCGAACCTGCCGGGAAAATGATCTACCCGCTCGTGAAAGAGCTGGCCGCAGGCGGGGTGCCCGTCACGGTGACGTGCCGGGTCCTGAAGCTCGCCAGACAGCCCTACTACCGATGGCTTGAACGGCCGGTTACCGACGCCGAGTTCGCACAGGCCGCCCGGGCTAACGCTCTGTTCGACGCCCACCGCGAGGACCCTGAGTTCGGCTACCGGTTCCTGGCCGACGAGGCCCGCGCCATGGGATCTGGCATGGCCGACCGGACCGCGTGGCGGATCTGCCGCGACAACCGCTGGTGGAGCGTGTTCGGCAAGAAACGCGGCAAGAG
>NZ_JAAGMG010000595.1 GCF_010548525.1 Streptomyces sp. SID14478 | reverse complement strand
GTTCGCGGGCCGGGATCAGCGCGCGGAGGTGGCCCGCGGCGGCCAGGACCGCCAGGGTCGCGTCATCCCGCGCCACCGCGTCCGGCGGCGTGGCCCTGGTCACCGCGCCGAGGACCTCCGCGCGCAGCACCTCGACGTAGCCGGATCGTTCCAACGCGTAGTGCGTGCCCGGCAGGAGGCCGAGGAAGCGGCGGCGCTCGGGGCGCAGATAGCCGTCCGCGACCAGGCCGTGCCGCACCAGCGCGTGGGTGGCGCGGGCACTGTGGGTGATCCAGCCGCGCCACTTCCGCGGCCTCGACTCCTCGATGATCTCCAGGAGTTGGTCGAGGACGGGATCGTCGGCACGGGCGCCGGGCACCGGCGTCACGGTGCCGTTGACCTCGTGGATCAGGTCGCGGTCCGCGAGCGCGGCGAGAGCCGCGGCGCGGACGGCCAGGCGCAGGTCGGGGGCGCCGGCGACCCGGTCCTTGCCGGTGTCGTACGCCAGGAGGAGGAGACGGGCGGGCAAGGAGAGGGAGCCATGGGGCACGGACGCCACGGTAATGGGTTGACAGCCCGGAGAACACCCTCGTACGGTGTATAGCGGTTCTGTTGCCGTCGATCGGAGAAGGACGTTGCTCGTCTGAGGTCCTGAGACACCGCGCATGTCACGCCCGCGCACGTTCGTTTACGTGCCCACGCCGCGTCCATGTCGCCGTGCGAGACCTCGGCATCCGAGCCGTCCTCCCCGCCGGTACAGGCCTTTTTTGTTGCCTGTGACCTCCGCGGTGTCTCGAACGCGTTGCCCCCGTCACCGTTCGCACCGAGCAACCGCGAGGCCTGTATGTCACTTTCCTCCCCTTACTCCCACTCCGCCCCGACCTCCGTCGCCGTCGCCTCGCTCTCCTACGCCTGGCCGGACGGCACCGGCGTCTTCGACGGGCTGCAACTGGCCGTCGGGCCGGGCCGCACCGGCCTGATCGGCATCAACGGGTCAGGAAAATCAACCCTGTTGAAGCTCATCGCCGGTGAACTGAAACCGGCCGAGGGCACCGTGCGGGTGTCCGGCGAGGTCGGCTACCTGCCGCAGAACGTCACGCTCGACACCACGATCCGGGTCGACGAGGCGCTCGGCATCGCGGGAACCCGCAGCGCGCTGCACGCCATCGAGGCGGGCGACGTGAGCGAGGAGCACTTCAGCGCCGTCGGCGACGACTGGGACGTCGAGGAGCGGGCGCTCGCCATGCTCTCGTCGCTGGGTCTGGGCGACATCGGCCTCGACCGCACGATCGGCGAGGTCTCCGGCGGCGAGTCGGTGCTGCTGCGGCTCGCCGCGCTGCTCCTGAGCCGCCCCGAGGTGCTGCTCCTCGACGAGCCGACGAACAACCTCGACCTGTACGCCCGGCAGCGGCTGTACGCGGCCGTGGAGGGCTGGTCGGGGGTGATGATCGTGGTCAGCCACGACCGGGAACTGCTCGAACGCGTCGATCAGATCGCGGATCTGCGCGGCGGCGAGGTGACCTGGTTCGGCGGCAACTTCTCCGCGTACGAGGAGGCGCTCGCCGCCGAACAGGAGGCCGCCGAGCGGATGGTGCGGGTCGCCGAGTCCGACCTGAAGAAGCAGAAACGCGAACTCGCCGACGCCCACGTCAAGTTGGCACGGCGCAAGCGGTACGCGCAGAAGATGTACGACACCAAGCGCGAACCGCGGGCCGTGATGAAGCTGCGCAAGCGCTCGGCGCAGGTCTCCGCCGGCAAGCACCGCATCATGCACGAGGAGAAGCTCGACGAGGCACGCGAACGGCTCGACGAGGCCGTGGAGGCGGTGCGCGACGACGACGAGATCCGCGTCGACCTGCCGTACACGGCGGTCCCGCCGGGCCGTTCCGTGCTCACGCTGAGCGGACTCCGGCTCGCCTACGGGGCGCGCGTGGAGGGCGAGTTCGAGCTGCGCGGCCCCGAACGCATCGCACTGGTGGGGCGCAACGGCGCGGGCAAGACGACGCTGCTGCGCACGATCGCCGGTGAACTCGCGGCGGTCGACGGCGAGGCGAGCGCGCACGTGCCGCTGCGGTTCCTGCCGCAGCGACTCGACGTGCTCGACGAGGAGCTGAGCGTCGCGGAGAACGTCGCGCGGTTCGCGCCGGACGCCACCAACAACCGGATCCGGGCCCGTCTCGCCCGCTTCCTGTTCAAGGGGGCGCGGGCCGATCAGCGGGCCGCGACGCTGTCCGGCGGCGAACGCTTCCGCGCGACGCTCGCCGCCCTGATGCTCGCCGAGCCGGCGCCGCAGCTGCTCCTGCTCGACGAGCCGACGAACAACCTCGACATGGCCAGTGCCCGGCAGCTGACGTCGGCCCTGGAGTCGTACGAGGGCGCACTAATCGTGGCGAGCCACGATCTGCCGTTCCTGGAGTCGATCGGGGTCACGCGGTGGCTGGAGCTGGACGGCTGCCTGCGGGACGTCCCGGCCCCGTAATGGGCGCGGAGAGCCGCGCGCTGCGCCACACAGGACCCGCGGTCGCGTCCGCTCGCCACATGAGCGGACGCGACCGCGGCACGTCCGGGACACGGGCTTCCCGAGCCGCGGGCATTTCCGGAGGCCGCGAAAACCCGACAGCAGGTGTCCGGTATGCGGCCTACCGTCGAAATATGCCGAGCAACCACGCATCCCACCAGCCCTCGCTGCACATCGTCGGCGCCCGCGAGAACAACCTCAAGGACGTGACCCTGCGCATCCCCAAGGACCGCCTCACCGTGTTCACCGGGGTGAGCGGCTCGGGGAAGTCGTCGGTGGTCTTCGACACCATCGCGGTCGAGTCGCAGCGCCAGCTGAACGAGACGTTCACCTCGTACGTGCGCAACCGGCTGCCGAAGTACGAGCGGCCGCACGCGGACGCGCTGGAGGGCCTGTCCCCCGCGGTCGTCGTCGACCAGAAGCCGATCGGCGGGCACACGCGCTCCACCGTCGGCACGATGACGGACATCTACGCGGTGATCCGCGTGCTGTTCTCCCGGCACGGGACGCCCAGCGCGGGCCCGGCGACCGCGTACTCGTTCAACGACCCGAGCGGCATGTGCCCGCACTGCGACGGCCTCGGGCGGACCGTGCGGCCCGACTACGACCGCATCCTCGACCCCGAGAAGTCGCTCGCGGACGGTGCGGTGGTGTTCCCGCCGTTCGCCGCCGGCACCTGGCAGGGCCAGACGTACACGAACACCACGGACCTCGACACCACCAAGCCGGTGGGTGACTTCACCACCGCCGAGCGGGAGTTCCTCCTGCGGGGGCGCGGCACCCAGGTCAACGTCGACAACACCGGCGGCAGCCGCGACATCCCCTTCGAAGGGCTCGCCGACCGGTTCGAGCGGCTGTACCTGAAGCGGGACCTGTCGACGTTGAGCCAGCGCACCCGCGACATGGTGCAGCAGTACCTGACGCAGGGCCCCTGCCCGCAGTGCGGCGGGGCCCGGCTCAACGCCGCCGCGCTCGCCACCCGCATCGACGGACTGGGCATCGCCGACTGCACGGCCATGGAGGTCGACGAGCTGATCCCGTTCCTGCGCCGCATCGAGGACGCCGCCGACCCCGTCGCCGGGCCGATCGCCGCGGCCGCCGTCACCGCACTGGAGCGGATCGAGGCGATCGGGCTCGGCTACCTCAGCCTCGACCGGCAGACCGCGACGCTCTCCGGCGGCGAGGGCCAGCGCCTCAAGACCGTCCGGCACCTGGGGTCGAGCCTGACCGGGATGACGTACATCTTCGACGAGCCGAGCGTGGGCCTGCACCCGCGCGACGTGGGACGCCTCAACGACCTGCTGCTGCGCCTGCGCGACAAGGGGAACACGGTGCTCGTCGTCGAGCACGACCCCGATGTCATCGCCGTCGCCGACCACGTGGTCGACATGGGGCCGACGGGCGGCGCGGGCGGCGGACACGTCGTGTACGAGGGGACGCCGGACGGGCTGCGTCGGGCCGACACGCTCACCGGCCGCTGTCTGCGCCGCTCCGGCGGCGTCAAGGAGCACCCGCGCCGGGCCACCGGCGGCGTGCGGATCGAGAAGGCGCGCCTGCACAACCTCAGGGACGTCACCGTGCGCGTACCGGCCGGGGTGCTCACCGCGGTGACCGGGGTGGCCGGCTCCGGCAAGAGCTCGCTGGTCTCGGGCGCGCTGTGCGCCGCGCACCCGGAGGCGGTAGTCGTCGACCAGTCGTCCATCGGGATCTCGGGCCGCTCCACCCCGGCGACCTACCTCGGGATCATGGACACGGTGCGCAGGACCTTCGCCCGCGAGACCGGCACGCAGGCGGGCCTGTTCAGCTTCAACTCGGCCGGTGCGTGCGGCAGTTGCGAGGGGCGCGGAGTCGTGTTCAGCGACCTCGCGTTCATGGATCCGGTGACCACGGTGTGCGAGGCGTGCGGCGGGCGGCGCTTCAGCGACGAGGTGCTGCGGCTGACCGTGCGCGGCCGCAGCGTCGCGGACGTGCTCGACATGACGGCCGGGCAGGCGCTGGAATTCTTCGCCGACCTCGGCGAGGCGTCGGTGGGCCGCCGGCTGCGCGCCCTGCACGACGTCGGGCTCACCTACCTCACGCTCGGCCAGCCGCTGAGCACGCTGTCGGGCGGCGAGCGCCAGCGCATCAAACTCGCCACCCAGCTGCACCGCACCGCGGCGACGTACGTGCTGGACGAGCCGACCACCGGCCTGCACATGGCGGACGTCGACGGGCTCGTGGCGCTGCTGGACCGCTTGGTCGACGCGGGCAACACGGTGGTCGTCGTCGAGCACAACCTCGACGTGGTCCGGCGGGCCGACTGGGTCATCGACCTGGGCCCCGAGGGCGGGCGGCACGGCGGGCAGGTGATCTTCGAGGGCACGCCCGGCCAACTCCTCGACGCGCACGGTTCGTTCACCGCGGATCACCTGCGCCGGGCGGTCGGCGCCGTGCAGGGGCCGGGTGAGGGGGAGGTGACGGCCGCGTAACAGGGGATTCCGCAGCGCCCCATGGCCTGTGCATGATGAGCGCCGCACCCCGTACCAGCCATGGAGTTCACCCGTGCCGAGCAAGAAGGCCCTCGTCCGCCGCCCCGGACCGCGCATAGCCGAGGGGCTCGTCACGCATGTGGAGCGCACGCCGGTCGATGCCGGGCAGGCCGCCGCGCAGTGGCAGGAGTACGTCGGCGTGCTGGAGGCGCACGGCTGGGAGACGTTCCTGGTGGAGCCGGCCGACGACTGCCCGGACGCGGTGTTCGTCGAGGACACGGTGGTGGCCTTCCGCAACGTGGCACTGATCGCCCGCCCGGGCGCCGCGTCCCGGCGCGGCGAGACGGCAGGCGTCGAGGAGGCCGTGGCGCGGCTCGGCTGCTCCGTCAACTGGGTGTGGGAACCCGGCACCCTCGACGGCGGCGACGTACTGAAGGTGGGCGACACCCTCTACGTGGGCCGCGGCGGGCGCACGAACGCGGCCGGCGTGCAGCAGCTGCGGGCCGTCTTCGAGCCGCTCGGCGCGCGCGTGGTGGCGGTTCCGGTCAGCACCGTGCTGCACCTGAAGTCGGCGGTGACGGCGCTGCCCGACGGCACCGTCATCGGGTACGAGCCCCTGGTGGACGCCGCGTCGCTCTTCCCGCGCTTCCTGCCCGTGCCCGAGGAGGCGGGCGCTCACGTGGTGCTGCTCGGCGGCGACCGGCTGCTCATGGCGGCGAGTGCGCCGAAGTCGGCGGAGCTGTTCGCGAACCTCGGTTACGACCCCGTACTGGTGGACATTTCGGAGTTCGAGAAGCTCGAAGGCTGTGTGACGTGCCTCTCAGTCCGGCTCCGAGGCCTCTACGCGTGAGCGGAGCCCTTTACCGAGCGCTTAACCTACGGCAACGTAACCTACGACACCGTAGGTAAGTCCGCTCGCTGTACCTCCGTCCCCCAGGAGCCCCCGTGACCGTCATCTCCCCCCGCCTCGGCTCGTCGACCACGTGGACCGACGCCCGCCTGCTGCACGCGCTGGAGGAAGTGGTCGAGCAGGAGCTGAACCGGCACCTCAAGGTCGCCAAGGACTGGATGCCGCACGAGTACGTGCCCTGGTCCGACGCCCGCAACTTCCCCGGCTTCTTCGAGGACGGCGAAGCCTGGGACAAGGAGCAGTCGAAGGTCACCGAGGTCGGCCGGACCGCGCTGATCGTCAACCTGCTGACCGAGGACAACCTCCCCAGCTACCACCACGAGATCGCGACGCTCTTCGGCCGCGACGGCGCCTGGGGCACCTGGGTGCACCGCTGGACCGCCGAGGAGGGCCGGCACGGCATCGTGATGCGCGACTACCTCCTCGCGTCGCGCGCCGTCGACCCGGACAAGCTGGAAGCCTTCCGCATGTCGCACATGAGCGAGGGCTACGAGTCGGACAACAGCCACTCGATGCTGCACTCGGTCGCGTACGTCGCCTTCCAGGAGCTGGCCACCCGGGTCTCGCACCGCAACACCGGACACCAGTCCGGCGACCCGGTCTGCGACCGGATGCTGGCGCGCATCGCGACCGACGAGAACCTGCACATGGTCTTCTATCGCAATCTGCTGAAGGCCGCCTTCGAGATCGCGCCCGACCTGACGATGCGCGCCGTGCGCGACGTCGTCGTCGACTTCCGCATGCCGGGCCACGGCATCCCCGGCTTCGAGCGGGCAGCCGCGCAGATGGCCATCGGCGAGGTCTACAACCTGCGCATCCACCACGACGACGTGATCCAGCCGGTGCTGCGCTTCCTCAAGATCATGGAGATCGACGGGCTCGGCCCCGAGGGACTCAAGGCCCAGGAGGAGCTCGGACTGTTCATGAACGGGCTCGACACCGAGGCCGCCAAGTTCGACGAGAAGCTCGCCGCGCGCAAGGCGCGACTGGCGGCGCGGGCCGCGCAGGTCTGACGCGCAGCGACCACTGCGTCGTTCCGCTTACGCGGGGTCCGGTCCCTCCTTGTGCCCCCGCCGCCTTTGACGGGGCACAAGGAGGGATCGTCGCGTACGGGAGACCGTCGTCCTGCGCCGCGGACGTCAGGCCAGCCCCGCCGCCAGGGCGCGGCGCACCGCGTCGGCCCGGTCGCGGATGCCGGCCTTGGCGAACAGGTTGTTGATGTGGGTCTTCACCGTGGCCTCGCTGATGAACAGCTTCTCGGCGATCGCCCTGTTCGGCAGGCCCTGGCCGATGAGGGCGAGCACCTCGCGCTCGCGCGGAGTCAGGTCGTCGGGCAGCGGCCGGCCCGGCGCCGACGGTTTGGTGCGGACCGTGGCGAGCAGCCGGTCCTGGACCTCGCGGTCGAGCACGGACTGCCCGGCGGCGGCCGCCCGGATGGCCCGGACGATGTCCTGACGGCCGGCGTTCTTGGTGAGGTAGCCGCGGGCCCCGGCGCTCAGCGCGGCCAGGATCGAGTCGTCGTCGGCGAAGGTGGTCAGGACGACCACGGCCACCTCCGGGTACTCCTCGCCCAGCCTGCGGGTCGCCTCGATCCCGTCCATGACCGGCATGCGCAGGTCCATGAGCACCACGTCGACCGGCGCCCCGGCCACGGCGGCGAGCACATCGGTGCCGTCCGCGGCGGACGCGACGACGTCGATGTCCTCGGTCATCCCGAGCACCGCGGCCAGGGGCTCGCGGACGGCGGCCTGGTCGTCGGCGACGATCACTCTCAACTGCTCGCGCCGCTCCGTCTGTTCACTCGTGCGGTCACTCATCCGGGATCACTGCCTCCACTCGCCAGCCGCCTTCGTGCGGCCCCTCGGTGACGGGGCCCGCGGTGATCGTGCCACCCAGCAGGGCGACGCGCTCCCGCATGCCGATCAGGCCCATGCCGCTGCCGATGCCCGCGGCCACCTCACGGGTGGCGGGGCCGTTGACGATCCGCAGCGCGGTCGACGCGGGGGCGAACGCCAGCTCCACCGCGACCTCGCCGCCGGGGGCGTGCCGCGCCGCGTTGGTCAGGGACTCCTGGGCGATCCGCAGCAGGTTCTGGGCCACCCGGGACGGCACCTGACGCACGTCCCCGGTGACGGTGAGCACGTCGCGGTGGCCGGACGAGTCCAGCATCGCGGTCAGGCTCTCCAGCAGCGGCAGGGCGTCCTCGCGCAGCGCGTGCACGGTCCACTGGGCCTGCTTCAGGCTCTCCTTGACCATGCTGTGCGCCTTGTCGTTGGCCTCGCGGACCTTGTCCAGGTCGCCGGTGTCGAGCAGCGCGTCGGCCAGCTCCAGTTGCATGTTGATCCCGGCCAGGGAGTGCGCCAGGACGTCGTGCACGTCGCGGGCGATCCGGCTGCGCTCGGTCAGCACGGCGGCCTGGGCCTCGGCGCGGGCGGCGCGCTCGGCGGACTCGGCGGCGAAGATCGCCGCCTCCACGGCCCGCCGCCTGCTGCGGTTGAGGATGCCGGCCAGGACGGGCGTGCCGGTGAGGAGGCCGAACGCCCACTGCGAGGGGTGACCGGGGCCGAGGCTCAGGTACAGGGCGCCGCCGCACAGCAGGCTGCACAGCAGCGCGAGGGTGAGCGCCGCCCGCGCGGGGAGGCGGAATCCGATGTGCCCGGCGAGGAAGAACGCGAACAGGTATCCCGAACCGCTGCGGCTGACGCCGATCAGGGCGGCCGAGACGACGATGCCGCACGTCAGCCAGACGAGGGCGACGCGCGGGGGGACCTTGTCCTCGGGCACGGCCCTGGCGAGCAGTGCCACGCAGCACAGCAGGTACAGGACGGTGACCGCCAGGCCGCGGCCGCTGAGGCCCATGGGGCGGATGGTCAGGGCGCCGGCGACGACGACGCCGATGTTCAGGACCCACACCATCCAGGGTTCCCGGCCGGGAACCGGCCGCGGGCCGACCCCGTGGGAGGGGGCCGGCCCGGACGGCGGAGGGGTCTCGGTTGCGGCCACGGCCAGACCATAGCTCACGGTCGTACCGCTCGGCCGGGGACGGCCGTGGCCGTGGCGACCGGCGCCCCGGCGGGCACACGGCGGCTGCGGAGGTAGATCGTCGCCAGCCGCGTGACGACCTCGGTCAGCGCCATCAGGACGAACGCCGCGACCCAGGCCTGATCGCTGGTGATGTGGTGGGTGATGCTGAAGCGCGCCACGGTGTCGGCGCCGCCGCCGTGCTCGGTCCACAGCTGGAAGGCCATCCGGGCGCCCATGCCGAGCACCCACAGGGTCGCCGAGACCGCACCGGCCTTGATCAGGAGGTGCCCGCCCGCGGACCGGATGCGGGTGTAGATGCCGCCGGCGATGCCGAGCGCGGCGCCCACGGCCACCAGGGTGCCGATCAGCACCAGGTCGTTGCCACCGGTCGGGATGGTGTCGAGGTAGGAGTAGGCGACGAAGGCCACGATCCCCAGCGGGATCAGGAAGGACCTGAGGTCGAGTCGTCCCTCCCGCAGCTGCCGGAAGACGACGAGGAGAAGCGCGATGTCTGTGATCCACTCGGTCGTTGTCATGCCTCAAGACTGCTGCGACGAGGGCTTTTGCACCTGGACCCAGGGGTGGAACCCGGGGTGGAGATGCTTCGCCCCCCTCTAGACCTGTCTTCAAAGACAGGCCCGAGGCCCGTTCCGGCGATACCCGGGCGCGCCGTTCCGGCGGCCCCGTGCACCGGTACGCCGTGGCAGGTGCGGCCCGGCGCCGCGGATCAGCTGCGCCGCAGGTGGTGCCGTTCCTTCTCGGAGAGGCCGCCCCAGACACCGAAGCGCTCGTCGTTGCGGAGCGCGTACTCCAGACAGGCCGGGCGGATCTCGCACATCGTGCAGATCTGCTTGGCCTCGCGGACGGAGCTGCCCGGTTCGGGGAAGAAGAAGTCTCCGCCGGTCTGGGCACACAGGGCCTGGTCCTGCCAGGTGGGGCCGGCGGGCGTGAGGGTCGTGTTCGCGTGCATGGCGACGATGGTGCCGCCCGGCGCGAAACATTCGATCAACGCGCGATCAACGCGGCGCACCGGGCGGCGGTGACGGCCCGCGGCTACTGCTGGTCCGGGTCACCCTTGATCACGGCGAAACCGGCGCCGAAGGGATCCACCAGCTTCGCGATCCGGCCCACTCCGGGGATGCTGACCGGCGCGGAGCCCACCGTGCCGCCCAGCTCCTGGGTCTTGGCGGCCGTGGCGTCCACGTCCGCGACGTGCACGTACGGCGTCCAGTGCGGGCCCGCCCCGGCCTCGGCCGGGTCCCTGTCCAGCGGGACGATCCCGCCGAACATCCCGTTCTCGTCCGTGCCCGCCGGGTTGACGCTCGTGTACGAGCCACCGGGGAACTCCACGTCGTACGCGCCCCAGCCGAGGGCCGCGCCGTAGAACTCCTTCGCGGCGGCCACGTCGGGGGTGCTGAGCTCCACCCAGTTCAGCCCGCCGTCCTGTGTCACGTAGCCGAAGCCCTTGTGCTGCCCGGGCTGCCAGACACCGAACGCCGCGCCCGCCGGGTCGGTGAAGAGCGCCATGCGCCCCTGGTCCAGGACGTCCATGGGCGGCAGGACCGCGCTGCCGCCGGCCTGCTCGACGGCCTTGGCCGTGGCGTCCGCGTCCGCGCTCCCGAAGTAGACCGTCCAGGCGGAGGGGCCCTGGTCGGGGGTGACGGTCATGCCGCCCGCCACCGCCTTGCCGTCGATCCGGAACATTCCGTAGCCGCCGGTCTCGGGGCCGCCGGCCTGGAACTGCCAGCCGAGGACACCTCCGTAGAACGCGATCGCACCGTCCAGATCGGGGGTGCCGAGGTCCAGCCAGGTCGGTGCACCGTTCACGAAATCCGTGGTGATCATGGTCTTGCCCTCCTCGTCGAGGGTTTCTCTTCCCGGACTGCCGAGTCTTCCACCGCGCACTGACAATCGCCGTCGCACCGCGCTGACCAGGGAAGGTCCGGACCAATCGGCCGTCTCTCCCCGACTTCAACAATTGAACGGAAACATTTTGTGGGAGCGCTCCCTGCCGCAAGTCTTGACGGTCGATTCCCCCCTCGCCACAGTGGGGCACCCCACTCACCCCCCACATCTCAGGAGTGCCGATCGTGATATCGCGCAGGAAGTTCCTCGCCGGCGCCGGGGCGACCGCGGCAACTGCCGCCGCATCACTGGCCCTTCCGTCCTGGAGCGCGGGCGCCGCGCCCGCCACGTGCGAACTGGCCCTGGAGAACAAGTCGTTGCCCGGCACCGTGCGGGCGTACGTCACCGGCCACGAAGGCGCCACCGGCAACTGGGTGCTGCTGCGCGCCGACGGCAGCGTCTACCGCCCCGAGTCGCCGAGCGCCCCGCAGACCCCGCTGCCCGTCGACTGCGCGATCCCGCTCGGCGCGGCCGGCTCCGCGGCCAAGGTGGTGACGCTGCCTCAGATGTACGGCGCACGCGTCTACTTCGTCCGGGACGACACACTGGACTTCTTCCTCAACCCGGGCCCCGGCCTGGTCGAGCCGGCCTTCGCGACCCCCACCGACGCGAACTACGGCAAGACCTGGTCGTTCGCCGAATTCACCTTCAACTCGGACCAGTTGTACGCGAACATCAGCTACGTCGACCTGGTGACCGCGCTGCCGATCGGACTGAAGCTGGAGGGCGACGCCACGCACACCGTGGCCCCGCTGCCGGACGGCGCCGTCGACAGGATCGCGTCGGATCTCGCGGCGCAGGCCGCCAAGGACGGGCAGCCCTGGGACAAGCTCGTCATCAAGGCCGGCGACGGGAAGGTGCTGCGCGTCATCTCGCCGCAGAACCTGATGGCCCCGTACTTCGACCGGCCCGACGAGATGCCGTTCCGCGACGTGTGGAACGGCTACGTCGACCAGGTCTGGAGCAAGTACGCCGCCACCGACCTGAAGATCGACCTCCAGGGCGGCCGGGGCGTGTTCACCGGCCGGGTCAGCGGTGACACCCTCACCTTCAACGGCGGGCACACCTTCACCAAGCCGTCCGCGAAGGACATCTTCACCTGCAACTACGGCCCCTTCGCCAACAACCCGGCGGACTCCGACGACAAGAAGGGCCTGCTGGCCAGGCTCGCCGCCGGTTTCAACCGCAGCATCATGCTCACGCACCCCGAGCAGCCCAACGGCGCCGGTTCCGCCGACTACTACCAGGACGCCACGACGAACCACTGGTCGCGGATCGTGCACGCCAACTCGCCCATCGGGTACGCGTTCCCGTACGACGACGTGCGTCCCGACGGGGAGCCGGACGTGTCGGGCGCGGCCAACGACGGCAACCCGCGCCGCTTCACGCTGAGCGTCGGCGCGTGACCGGCTCCCCCTCCGTACAGGCGACGTGACACGTCGTCGTCAGATGCGGGCGTCCTCGCGGATCAGTTCCACGGCCTTCTCCGCGAGGGCGACCGTCGGCGCGTGCGTGTGACCGCGGGTGATGTGCGGCATGACGGAGGCGTCGACGACCCGCAGCGCCTCGGTGCCCCGCACCCTGAGCCTCGGGTCGGTGACCGCACCGTCGTCGTTGCCCATCCGGCAGGTGCCGACGGGGTGGTAGAGGGTCTGCGCGGAGGTCCGGATCGCACGGGCGAGCGTCTCGTCGTCGACGACGCCCGGGTAGCCGGCCATGGGCCCCTCGTGCAGGGGCCGCAGCGCGGGGTCGGCGAGCAGTTCCTCGGCGCGGCGCACGCCCGCGACGAGGGTGCGCAGGTCCGCGTCGTCGGTCAGGTAGCCGGGGTCGATCCGGGGGCGTGTTCCGGCGCCCGGCCCCGTCGGCGTGATCCGCCCCGCGCTGCGCGGCTGGAGGAGGACCACGCCGACGGTGAAGCCGTGCTCGGTCGGCGGGACGAGGCCGTGGTCGACGAACGGCACCGGAGCGAAGAGCAACTCGATGTCCGGGGCGGCTAGTTCGGGCCGCGTGGTGAGGAAGGCGACGGCCTCGCCGATGTTCGAGGTGAGCGGTCCGCGGCCGCCGAGCAGGAAGCGGGCGAGGTTGGCGGGGGTGTCCGCGCCGGTGAGCGACAGGGGGCGCGGGCAGCGGACGGTGACGGCGTAGGAGAGGTGATCCTGGAGGTGACGGCCGACGTCGGGGGAGGCGACGAAGGTGTCGATGCCCGCCGCGGCGAGGGTGTCCGGGTCGCCGATGCCCGCCTGCTGCAACAGGTGCGGGGAGCCGATGGCCCCCGCGGCGAGGATCACCTCGCGGGTGGCGCGCAGCGTCCCCGCGGACACGCCGGCGGCGACGACGCCCGCGGCGCGGGTGCCGTCGAAGTCGAGGCGGGTGACGCGGGCGTCGGTGTAGACGTCGAGGTTGGGACGGCGCGCGGCGGGTTTGAGGTAGCCGTCGGCGGCGCTCCACCGCCGGCCCCGGTACTGGGTGACGGGGGTGGCGGCGAAACCGGTGTGGTCGGCCTCGTTCAACTCGCCCGGTTCCCGCAGGCCTTGGGCGCGGCAGGCGTCGAGGAACGCGGAGGTCGTGGCGTTCGGGGCGCGCTGCGGGGAGATGTGCAGCGGGCCGAGCGTGCCGTACACGGACTTCTCGCCCCGGGCGCCGCCCCAACGCTCGGCGCGCTGGAAGTACCGCACGAACTGCTCGTACGCCCACTCGGGCCCGGCGGCCTCGCCCCAGGCGTCGTAGTCGTCTCGGTGCCCGCGCACCCACATCATGGCGTTGAGCGACGAGGAGCCGCCGAGCACGTGCCCGCGCGGCCAGTACAGCTCCCGGTCGCCCAGGGCGCGCTGCTCCGTGGTGCGGTAGTCCCAGTCATACGGCGTCTTGAAGAGTTTCGGGAACGCGGCCGGTATCCGGATCTCCGTCCTGCGGTCCCGCGGCCCGGACTCGACGAGCGCGACCCGGACGGACGGGTCCTCGCTCAGCCGGCCTGCGAGCACGCAGCCGGCGGACCCGGCCCCGACGATGACGTAGTCGTACGTGCGGTCCTTGCTCAACTCGGCTCTCCCTCGGCGACGTGTTGACGCGTACACGTGGTACCGCAGGTCTACACCCGGCCGCGGGAGGTCGGGCCCGGTTCGCTCACATCGAGGCGGCGCGGCGCAGCCGCGGGGACGTCAGGGCGTAGTACGCGGAGGCCAGCACCATGCCGACCGGCAGCGCGAGGTCGAGTCCGCCCAGGGCGCCGGCGATCGGGCCGGTGTAGAGGGTGTTCACGCACAGGCCGGACACCGTCGCGCCGACCAGCACGGCGCCCGCACCGGACCAGTTGACGCCGCCGCGGTACCAGAAGGGGCTCTGCGGACTCTCGTCGCCGAGCGCGACCCCGTCGTAGCGGTTACGGCGCAGGACGATGTCGGTGGCGTAGATCGCCATGCTGGGGCCGAGCAGGACGACGGTCAGCTGCAGGACGTTGTTGACCGTGTCGAGGAAGTTCGAGACGAGCAGGCCGTACAGGGTGAGGGCGACCGCCGCCGTGCCGTCGAACAGGACGCTCACGGAGCGCCGGATGCGCAGGCCGACGGCCTGGAGGGCGAGTCCGGCGCTGTACGCGGTCAGGGCGTTGATGGCGACGGTGCCGAGGACGAGCGCCAGCAGGAAGACGGGCGTGAACCAGGCGGGCAGGATCGACTCCAGGGCCGACTGCGGGTCGGTCATGTCGACGACGGTCGCCGCGAACACACCCAGCGAGCAGACCACCATGCTGGGCAGGAAGCCGCCGAGCGCGGTCCAGCCGAGGACCGCCCGCTTCGAGGCGGTGCGCGGCAGATAGCGGGAGAAGTCGGCGCTGGTGGTGTAGGAGAGGGGGCCGGCGGCGATGAGGGTGACGCCGCCGAGGACGGTGGCCCACAGGTCGAGGCCGCTCAGGGGGTGTTCGGGGACGTAGGAGAAGTCGGCGTGCCGGATCACGCTGACCGCGACCACGGCGAAGGCCGCGGCGAGCGCAAGGGTGATCGCGGGGTAGAGCTTCACGATCACCGCGTGGCCGTAGACGCTGATGGTGAGCGTGAGCGCGGCGATGGCGACGACCACGACGACCTGCACGCCCGTGCCGGCGGTGATCCCGGCCTTCTCCACGAGGGAGAACGCCGCCACCGACGCGGCGGAGAGGTTCAGCGCGAAGTAGCAGACGGAGATCGTCCAGCCGGTGACGGCGTTGTTCACGCGGTTGCCGATGACCCCGTACAGGGCCCGCGTGATCACTTCGCTGGGTGCGCCCGCGGCCGGACCGGAGACGGCGAGCAGACCGGTGAGGACCCAGAACAGGTTGCCGACGACCAGGACGGCGAGGGCCTGCCACACGGTCAGGCCCATCAGGATCAGGGCGCCGCCGATCACCAGGCTCAGGTAGTTGACGTTGGCCGCCGCCCAGACCGGGAGCAACTCGCGGGCGCGGCCGCGCCGTTCGGAGTCCGGGATGTGGTCGATGCCGTGGGCCTCGATCCGGCCGCCCGGCCGGTCCTGGGGCGGCGCCGTGCCGGCCTCGGTGTCCTGGTGCGGGTCGGGAAGCGTGGATGCCATGGGCCCTCCGGGATGCCGGTCGGTCCGTGACCAACCCACCTGCTTGCTTATTGGTCGCACACTCAATAACGTGACAGGCATGTCGTCAAGCGTTCAGCGCAAGCGAATCCGAAAATCTCCGGCCGCCAGACGTGCGGAAATCGTTGCGAAGGCCGCCGAGATTGCGCTTTCCGAAGGTCTGGAGTGCATCACGCTGCGGCGCATCGGCGAGGAACTTGACGTGCGTCCGGGGCTCGTCAGTCACTACTTCCCGTCCGCGGAGGACCTGGTCGCGGAGGCGTTCGGCAGCGCGGCCACGGGCGAACTCGACGCGCTGGTCCCGGCCGAGGCGCCCGAGCGCACGGCGACGGAGCGCCTCGCCGACTTCTTCGCCCGTACCTCAGGTCCTGCCTGGAACGACGTCAGCCGGCTGTGGATCAACGCCCGGCACCTGACCCGCTACCGGCCGGCCCTGCGCGAGCGCGTCGTCCACCAGGAGAGCGCCTGGCAGGGCCGGCTGACCGGGCTCATCGCGGACGGCGTCGCGCGCGGCGAGTTCCGCACCCGGGACGCCTCGGTCGTGGCGCAGCAGATCCTGGTCGTCCTGGACGGGCTCGGGGCCGACGCGGGCGCCGACGCGCACGCACTGCCGCCCGCGGTGGCGCGGATGGCGCTGGACCTCGCCGAGCGCGAACTGGGGCTGGAGCACGGGGTGTTGGGCCCCGCGTCCGGCCCCGCCGACGACTGACCGCACTGGAGATCAGGAGCACCCGCATGCACAGCACACCCCGCCGCCCCGAACTGGTCCTGCTCGACGCCCGCCTCCTCGACCCGGCCACCGGCGGGTTCCTGCCGGACACCGCGCTCGCCGTGACGGACGGGCGGATCAGCGCCCTCGGTGACGACCGCGAGATCCGCGCGCTGGCCGGCCCCGGCACCCCCGTCCTCGGCCTGGAGGGCGCCACCGTGACCCCGGGGCTCGTCGACGCCCATCTGCATCCGGTGCACGGCGCCGAACTGACCGACGGCCTCGACCTCTCCGGCTGCGCCGACCTGGACGCCGTCCGCGACGCCCTCGCCCGGGCCCGCCGCGACCTCGCCCCCGGGGCGTGGCTGCACGCCTGGGGACTCGATCCGAACGCGTTCGGCGACCGGCCCCTGACGGCCGCCGCCCTCTCCCCCGTGCTCGACGACGTCCCCGCGCTGCTCCAGCTCTTCGACGCCCACTCGATGCTGGCCAGCCCCCGCGCCCTGGAGCTCGCCGGTGTCGACGGCCCGCGCGCCTTCGACCAGGCCGCCGAGGTCGTGTGCGACGCGCAGGGGCGGCCGACCGGGCTGCTGCTGGAGGAGGCCGCGTGCGAGCTCGTCGAGCGGGCCGCTCCTCGACCCACCCGCGAGGAGCAACGCGAACGGCTCGCGCGGGCGCTGCGCGGGATGGCGGCGGCCGGCCTCACCGGCGGGCACGCCATGGACGCGAACGGGGACAGCCTCGCCCTGTACGCCGCGCTGGACGCGGCCGGTGAACTCCCCCTGCGGCTACGGGTCGCCCCGTGGTGCCAGCCCGGCGCCGACGCGCAGGCGCTGCGTGCCCTGGTCGAACTCCAAGGCTCGGGCGGGACGTTGTGGCGCACGGCCGGGGTGAAGCTGTTCATGGACGGCACCATCGACAACGGCACGGCGTGGCTGGAGCGGCCCGACTGCCACGGCGAGTCGACGCACGCGTTCTGGCCCGACCCGGCCGCGTACACCCATGTCATCGGGGAGTTGCACCGGGCCGGGGTGCCGACCGCGACGCACGCCATCGGTGACGCGGCGGTGCGGCACGTCCTCGACTCCGTCGAGAAGGCGCGGGGCGACGGCGGCCCCGGGGTACGGCACCGTGTCGAGCACATCGAGACGGTGCCGGACGACACGGTGCGCCGGTTCGCCGCGCTCGACGTCATCGCCTCGATGCAGCCCACG
The DNA here is from genome assembly GCF_010548525.1 of Streptomyces sp. SID14478. Classification (GTDB taxonomy): domain Bacteria; phylum Actinomycetota; class Actinomycetes; order Streptomycetales; family Streptomycetaceae; genus Streptomyces. The sequence continues at coordinate 11,038 of NZ_JAAGMG010000595.1, read as the reverse complement.
CACTGCTGCGACTTCACCCGGGCCGACCACACCGACAACTGGTCGCGGCGGCTCGGCGAGGAGCGGGCCGGGCGGGCCTGGCGCTGCCGCGACCTGTGGGACGCCGGGGCGACGGTCGCGCTCGGCTCCGACTGGCCGATCGCGCCGTACCCGCCGCTCGCCGTCATGGCCGGCGCCCGGCACCGCCGCCCCGGCCGCGATCTGTCCCTGCCGCCGCACGGCCCCGAGCAGGCGCTGACCGGGATCGAGGCGCTGCGCGGGATGACGGTCAACGCGGCGTACGCCGCCGGTGAGGAACGGGACGCGGGGCGTCTCGCGGTCGGGTTCCGGGCCGACCTCTCGGCGTTCGCGCAGGACCCGGTCGCCACGGACGCGACCGAATTGGCTGACGTGGCCGTGCAGTTGACGGTGGTCGGCGGGCGGGTGACCCACCGCGCCGCCGACGTCTAGGACCTGTCCGGCCCGCTCAGTGGTGGGGGGCGTCGTAGGGCGGGATGGTGCCGTCCGCCTTCTTCACCAGGAACAGGCCCGCCATCCCCATGTCCGAGTGGCTCTGGACGTGGCAGTGGTACATCCACGCCCCGGCCCCGACCCCCTCGCCCGCGATGATCTGGAACCCGAACGAGTCGGCCGGGCCGCAGATCTTGTTGTCGAGGACCTGGGTCGGGTCGTCGGGGCCCGTGAGCATGCCCGTGCGGTTGTCCGCCCAGCGGTGACCGTGCATGTGGAACGTGTGGTAGTACTCGCCGTGCGTGATCATCACGATCTCGACGCGATCGCCCACCGTGGCCTCGAAGTTGGGCGCTTCGTGAGCCGCCTTGTTGTTGATCGTCATGTCGTTGAAGACGATCGTGAAGGTCTTGCCCGGGTCGGGCAGGATGTCGCCCTTGCGGCGCACGATCACCGGGCCGTACAGGCCCTGGCGGATGCCGCCCGTGCCGTGGTCCGTGCCGACGACGTGGTCGTGGTAGTGCCAGTAGCCGGCGGTGCCGGCCCGCCAGGTGCCGTCCGCCCTGCGACCCGGCGCGTGCGTGCGCCAGGTGTAGGTGCGGGTGCCGCCGGGTTCGACGTGGCTGCGGTTCATCCGCGTGCCGTCGCTGGAGATCTCGTAGTCCATGCCGTGCACGTGCAGGCTCGCGTCGACGTCCGTGAGGTTGTGGAACTCGATGTGGGCCGTGTCGCCCTCGTTGAGTTCGATCAGCGGGCCGGGCACGGACGCCTTGCCCTTCTCGAAGCCGTAGCCGAGCTGTCCGTCCGCGAGCTTCTCCGCGTACAGCGTCAGGCGTCTGACCTCGCCGCCCGCGGGAGCGGTGCGCGGCGGGGCGTCCGCCCCGGCTGCCGGTCCGGCGGACGCGCCGATGGACAACGATGTCACCCCGGCCGTCGCGGCCACGGCGCCGCCGATCAGCATGCGCCGGCTGAGCGCGCGCCGGTCCTGCTCACTCGCCCGGTTCGACTCGTCGCGAGGTGCGTCGTGCTCTGCCACTGCCAACTCCCCAGCCTCGTACGGACTTTCACGTCGCGCTGAGCACCGTAGCCACCTGATCTTCGTTTATCCACACTCAGGACAAAGTTTGTGTCATCCCGGTCATACCTATTGGCGCGCCATGAAAAGAGGTCTAGTTTTCACCGCGCTGTTGCTGTGTCCGACGAGGGGTGGGTGAACACATGCGTCGGTTGACGCATCAAAAGCCGTTGCCCGTACGAGAGTTCAGAGCGAACCGGACCAGACGCACCCGCGTCTGGGCTACCGGTGTCGCCGCGGGAGCCGTGGCCGCCGGGCTGCTGAGCGGGCCCGCCGCGAGCGCGCGCCCGGCGCCTGAGCCGTCCGCGACAACGATGTCCGTCAAGTCGCCGCCCGGCGGCGCGAACGTCCGGGTCCTGGTGTTCTACGGGTCCGCGGCCGGCGGCGACGAATCGCCGACGGTCAACGCGGGCATCGAGGCGATCGAGAAGATCGGCCGGTCCGGGCCCGAGGCCCAGCGCTTCACGATCACGGCGACCGACGACGCCTCCGTGTTCACGAACGCCACGAAGCTGGGCCGTTTCAACTCGGTCGTCTTCCTGACCGGCGGGGGCGACGTCCTCGACCCCGACCAGGAGGCCGGCCTGGAGGCGTACATGGAGGCGGGCGGCGGTTTCGTCGGCGTCCATGACGCGGCCCGCGCCGAGCCGTACTCGGACTGGTTCACCGGTCTGATCGGGGCCCGGCCCGCGGCGTCGTCGCCCACCGCCGCGCAGCGCGCGACGGTCGAGGTGGGCGACCGGCAGAACCCGGCGACGAAGGACCTGCCGGTGCAGTGGAAGCGCGCCGACCAGTGGCTGAACTGGGCGGCGAACCCGTCCGGCGACGTACACACGGTCGCGCGGGTCAACGAGACCACGTACAAGCCGGGCGAGGGCGCCAACGGCGCCGACCACCCGGTGAGTTGGTGCCGTGACTACGACGGCGGACGGTCCTTCTACACCGGCATGGGCGGCACCGCCTCCTCGTACGACGAGGTGGACTTCCGTGACCACCTGCGCGGGGCGCTGCTGTGGACGACGCGCCTCGTGCGCGCCGACTGCAAGGCCGCGATCGACGCCAACTACAAGGCGGAGCGGCTGACCCAGGCCAATCAGGCCGGCCAGAACGACCAGATCGGCGAGCCGCACGGGCTCGTCACCGCTCCCGACGGGCGCGTGCTCTACATCGGGCGCGGCGGCGCGGACGCGTCCCAGCCGGTGATCACCGACTGGAACGACCCCGACGTCGGCAAGGGCACCGGGCAGATCCACGTCTACGACCCGAGGACGAAGAAGGTGACCCTCGCGGGGGCGCTGACCGTCTTCGGCAACAAGGGCGGCGGGGACGAGCTGGTCAAGGTCGAGGAGGGCCTGCTCGGCATCGCGCTCGACCCGAAGTTCGAGCAGAACGGGTACGTGTACCTGCACTACACGCCGCACTCGGGGCTCGACCGCGACAAGCAGATGGCCCAGCGCCAGGTCTCCCGCTTCACGCTCGACCTCGCCACGAACAAGCTGGACCTGAGCAGCGAGAAGGTGCTGCTCAAGTGGCCCGTGCAGGTGCACAGTTGCTGCCACGCCGGTGGCGGGATGGCCTGGGACTCCAAGGGGAACCTGTACATCGCGACCGGTGACAACAACTCCTCGCAGTTCAGCGACGGTTACTCGGGCAACAACCCGGAGCCGAACTACAAGGGCGTCTCGTTCGCGGACGCGCGCCGCACCGCGGGCAACACGAACAACCTGAACGGCAAGATCCTGCGCATCCACCCGGAGGCCGACGGGACGTACACCCTGCCGGAGGGCAACCTCTTCACCGGCAAGGAATCGGACGAGGGCGGCGGCAAGACGCGCGGCGAGATCTACGTGATGGGCGTGCGCAACCCGGCGCGCATCTCGATCGACAAGAAGACGGACACCCTGTACGCGGGGTGGGTCGGACCCGACGCGGGCGAGCCGTCCACGACGTGGGGCCCGGCCAAGTACGACCAGTTCGCCGTCATCACCAAGGCGAGCAACCGCGGTTGGCCCTACTGCATGGGCAACAAGCAGCCCTATCGCGACCGCAACCTGCCCGACCCGACGAAGCCGTTGGGCTGGTACGACTGCGACCACCTGAAGAACGAGTCGCCGAACAACGACGGCCTCGTCAACCTGCCGCCGATGACGCCCAACAACATCTGGTACTCCCCGCAGGGCGGCGCTCCGGACTACCCGCGGGACGCCAACGGCGTTCCCTCGTACAAGGCGGAGGAGGCCACCTACCTGCTGCCGTGGCTCAAGGGCGGCGGCCAGGCCGCGATGGACGGGCCCGTCTACCGCTACGACGCGTCGATCCCGAACGCGGACAAGTGGCCGAGCTACTGGGACGGCAAGTGGTTCGTCGGTGACTTCTACGACGCCGACCAGCCGCGCAACGCGGTCCTCACCGACCCGAAGACGCACGGCGACGGATCGATCCCGGTCCACTCGGAGTCGTTGAAGAAGATCATTCCGATCGGCAACGACGGTATCAAGAACCTCATGGACTGGAAGTTCGGTCCCGACGGTGCGCTGTACGTCCTCGACTACGGACGCGGCTTCTTCACCTCCGACTCCAAGTCGGCGCTGTGGAAGGTCACGTACACCGGCGGCGAGGCGACCCCGGCCGCCGATCAGCTGGCCAGGAAGGGCTGATCACATGCGATCCACGCGACTGATGCGCCCCGTGCGCAGACACAGGTTCCTGACCGTGCTGCTCGCCGCGATGCTGATGTGTCTCGGCCTCGGCGCACTGCCCGCCGCGACCGCGGCGCCCGCGCCCGAGGCGGCGGCCGACCAGGTGCTGACCTGGACGGCCGGCGACGACATCACCAAGTACGCGTCGGCGCCGCAGACGGCCGTCGCGGGCAAGGCGACGATCGTCTTCGAGAACAGTGCGGCGACCGGCAACACCACGGGGATGCCGCATACGCTGACGTTCGACGTGTCGGACCCCGAGTACAACAACGACGTGCCGCTGAACATCCTGGCCAACCCGAACGACGACCAGGGCGGCAAGCACACGGCCGAGGTCACCCTCTCCCCCGGCACGTACCGCTATCACTGCACGATCCCCGGGCACACCAGCATGACGGGGGTCCTGACGGTGACGGACGGTGGCGGCGGTGACGACACGACCGCTCCGGAGACCTCGGCGAAGGCCGAGGGGCAGACCAACGCCGACGGCGCGTTCGTCGGGTCCGCGTCCGTCTCGGTCACCGCGACCGACGCGGGTGCGGGCGTCGACAAGATCGAGTACTCCCTCGACGGCGGCGCGTACACGCCGTACACGGCGCCGGTGGTCGTCGACCAGGTCGGCGCGCACACCGTGAAGTACAAGGCGACCGACAAGGCGGGCAACGCCGCCGCCGAGAAGTCGCTCGACTTCACGGTGGTCGCGCCGCCGACGGACGACACGACGGCGCCGGAGACCTCGGCGACGGTGACCGGCGACAAGGACGACGCCGGCGCGTACGTCGGCATGGCCACGGTGACGGTCTCCGCGTCGGACGCCGGCTCCGGGGTCAACACCATCGAGTACGCGGTCGGCGCCGACGGCGCCTGGCAGCCGTACACCGCCCCGGTGATGTTCCACGACGCGGGCGCCTACACGGTGCGCTACCGGGCCGCCGACAAGGCGGGCAACGCCGCCGCCGAGAAGTCGCTCGACTTCACGGTCGTGGCGCCGCCCGTCCAGGACACGACGCCTCCGACGGTGTCGCTGGCGGTCGGCGGGGACAAGAACTCCGACGGCGCGTACATCAACAACGCCAAGCTGACGGTGACGGCGACCGATGACATGTCGGGCGTCGACACGATCGAGTACTCCCTCGACGGCGGGCCCTATCTCGCGTACACCGCCCCCGTGGTGGTGGACCGGGTCGGCGCGCACTCGGTGGCGTACCGGGCGAGCGACAAGGCGGGCAACGCCGCCGAGGCGCAGACGTTCGTGTTCGCGGTGGCCTCGGGCGGCGGCGTTCCGGCGCCCAACTGCCCGGAGCTGGACGAGCGTTCCACCGTCTTCGTCGGCACGACGGACACCGGCATCCCGAACCGGGTCACCAACAACCGGTGCCGGATCGGCGAGTTGATCGAGGACGAGAAGGAGTGGACGTCGCACGCGCTGTTCGTCAAGCACGTGAAGACGGTCACCGACAAGCTCCTCAAGGAAGGCGTCGTCGACCAGCGCGAGTACAACAAGGTCAACAAGGCGGCGCGGCAGTCCCCGATCGGTACGCCGGGCCAGACCGACGGCTACACCAAGATCATGGACGGCACGCAGGAGCAGTTCGCCAAGTGGGAGCAGGTCGGCGGCGGCAAGTTCACGCTGAACGCCGACGGTTCGATCACCAGCAGCACGTCCGTGGACGGCATGGGCATGCTGTGGTTCCCGCAGCGCAAGTACGGCGACTTCTCGCTGAAGCTGCAGTGGCGTGACGACGCCCCGGGCACGGGCAACGCCAACGGCGGCGCCTTCGTCCGCTTCCCGTGGGTGCACGGCAACCCCGAGGAGCCCAACCCGGAGTGGGTCGCCATCAAGTACGGGCACGAGATCCAGATGCTGGACCGTCCCGACGGCGACATGTACAAGACCGGTTCGGTGTACGGCTTCGACCGGGTCGGGCTCGCGGGCGCGGGCGTCACCCAGAAGGGCACGTGGAACGACTACGAGATCAAGGTCGTGGACCAGCACTTCTCGATCTACCGCAACGGTGTGCTGATCAACGAGTTCGACAACACCGGTGGCCAGGTCTTCGAACCCCCGCGGGGCGACGACCCGGGCACGGACGGCCGGCGCTACACCGAGGGGTACGTCGGGCTCCAGGTGCACAGCACCTCGGACGTCATCTCGTACCGGGACGTGCGCGTGAAGGAACTCCCCTGACAGTCAGGTGAGTTGAGCCGAGCCGGGTCGGTCCTCGTGACCGGCCCGGCTCCGCCGTGTCTCAGCGGGCCAGCGGGCCCACCACGTCCTCGACCACCCGCAGCGCCTCCCCGCTGCGCACGAGCCCGGCGATGTGCTCCATGTCGTCGTGGAAGAAGCGGTCGTCGTCGGCGGCCGGTACGGATTCCCGGATCCTGGCGCGCAGGGCCTGCGTGGCCGGGGAGGGCAGGCGCGGCGCCAGCAGGTCGAGGGCCTGCACGGCGCACATCACCTCGATCGCAAGGACGTAGGCCAGCTTGCGGGCCGCCCGGTAGGCCTTGAGCGCCGCCAGGTAGGCGTTGCTGACCGTGTCCTCCTGGTTGGCCGAGGTGGTGATGTTGTCGGCGGACGCGGGCACCGCCATGCCGCGCAGTTCCATGGTCAGGCCGGCGGCCGTGTACTGCGCGATCATGTAGCCGCTGTTGAGTCCGGGCCGGGGCGCCAGGAAGGCGGGCAGCTCGCTGAAGTTGCTGTTGACCAGGCGGTCGGTGCGGCGCTCGGACACCTTGGCCAGCACCGTCATCGCGTTCACCATGGAGTCGGCCTGGATGCCGACGTAGGTGCTGTCGCAGTTCGCCCCCATCAGCGCGACCCCGTCCTGCCCGTCGGGTCCCTCGGGGTGGATGACCGGGTTGTCGCCCACCGAGTGCAGTTCCTCGACGATGACCTCGCGGGCCTGCGCGAGCGCCCGCTTCGCACCGCCGTGCATCTGCGGAACGGCGCGCAGCGCCAGGCCGTCCTGGAGCCGGTGGTCGAGGAACTCCTCGCTGAGGGCGCTGGATCCGGTCAGCCGCCGCAGGTTCTCGGCGACCGCCGCCTGCTCGGGGTGGCGCTTGCGCGCGTGCAGCCGGGCGTCGTAGGCGCGGACGGTCCCCTTGAGCGCCTGCACGGAAAGACTCGCGGCGACGTCGGCGGTGGCCGCCGCGAGTCCGGCGTCGTGGGCGGCCAGGACGGCTATCGCGGTGACCGAGTGCGTTCCGTTGGTGAGCGAGAGGCCTTCCTTGCAGGCGAGCCGGGTCGGCTCCGCGCCGCTGCGGGCCAGCGCCTCGGCCCCGGGCAGCAGTTCGTCGCCGTACCAGGCCCGGCCCTCGCCGAGCAGGACCAGGGCCATGTGCGCCTCGGGCGCGAGGTAGCCGACGGAGCCCTCGCCGGGGACGTGCGGTGTGACCCGGGAGTTGAGCAGGTGCCGGATCAGCTCCAGGGTCTCGATCCGGATGCCGGAATAGCCCTCGCCGAGACCGACCAGCTCCATGAGCGCGATGGCGCGGACGAGCTCCGTCGCAAGGGGTTCGCCGACCGACACGGCGTGCGAGCGGACGATGTTGCGCTGCAGTTCCTCGGCGTCCGCCGGCGCGATCACGGTCGTGACGTTGTCGCCGAATCCGGTGGTCACCCCGTACACCAGGCGGTTCTCCACGAGGAAGCGCTCCACCAGTGCGCGGGACTTGCGCACCCGGTCGACGTACGTCGCCGCGAACTCGACCCGGGCGCCGTGCCGGGCCACCGCGACGAACTGTTCGACGGTGATCGGCTCCTGGCCCAGGGTGACAGCGGTGATCTCGTCGGCGGCCACGGCGCCCCTCCTGCTCAGCATGAATTCATTCATTGATCAAGCCGAATGAATCATTTTATTTAGAGCGTGGCAAGAGGCTCCTGCGAAAGCGCCTGCGGTCAGTCCTCGTGCCGGGCGCGGCTTGGCTGTACGCGCTTGGGCTCGCCCGGCATCTTCGGGTACTCCGGCGGGTAGGGCAGGTCGCCGAGACCGCGGTCCTGCTCGTCCTTGTCGGCGAGTTCGAGGAGGGCGTCGAGGGAGTGCCGCTCGTCGTCCATGTCCGCGTGCACGTCGCCGAGTGCGGCGTAGCGCGCCGGCATCGTGGCGATGTCGAAGTCGCGGGGCAGCGCGTCGCCGAGTTCGTCCCAGGTGAGCGGGGCGGAGACGGGCGCGTGCGGGCGGGCGCGCACCGAGTAGGCGGACGCGATGGTGCGGTCGCGGGCCGTCTGGTTGAAGTCGACGAAGATGCGCTCCCCGCGCTCCTCCTTCCACCAGGCGGTGGTGACGGAGCGCGGCATCCTGCGCTCCAGTTCGCGCCCGCAGGCGATGGCGGCGCGGCGCACCTCGGTGAAGGTCCAGCGCGGCTCGATCGGCACGAAGACGTGCAGGCCGCGGCCGCCCGAGGTCTTGGGCCAGCCGCGCAGACCGCCGAAGTCGTGCAGTACCGACCGCAGTTCGCGCGCGGCGTGCACGGCGTCGGAGTACTCCGTGCCGGGCTGCGGGTCGAGGTCGATGCGCAGTTCGTCGGGGTGGTCGGGGTCCTCGCGCCGCACCGGCCACGGGTGGAAGGTGAGGGTGCCGTACTGGGCGGCCCAGACGACCGCGGCGACCTCGGTCGGGCACATCTCGTCGGCGGTACGGCCCGAGGGGAAGGTGATGGTGGCGGTGGGGATCCAGTCGGGCAGGTTCTTGGGCGCCCGCTTCTGGTAGAAGGACTCGCCGGTGACGCCGTCGGGGTAGCGCTCCAGCGTCGTGGGCCGGTCCCGCAGGGCGCGGACGATGCCGTCACCGACAGCGAGGAAATAGCGCGCGAGGTCCAGCTTGGTGTACGGCGCCACCCTCCCCTCGGGGAAGAACACCTTGTCGGGACTGGACAACCGCACCGGCCGTCCGCCCGCGTCCAGCTCCACTGCCGCGCCCTTGCTTCCCATGCGCCCACGCTAGGCCGGTCGGACTTTGCCCGCATACCGGGCGACTCTCGTGCATACGGGACAGAATCGATGCATGGATCTTCCCGTGATGCCGCCGGTGCGCCCCATGCTCGCCAAGTCCGCAGCCAGGATCCCCACCGGGATGCACTACGAGGCGAAGTGGGACGGCTTCCGGGCGATCGTCTTTCGCGACGGGGCCGAGATCGAGCTGGGCAGCCGCTCCACCAAATCGCTGACCAGGTATTTTCCCGAGCTGGTGGCCGCGCTCGCCGAGCGGTTGCCGCAGCGCTGCGTGCTCGACGGGGAGATCGTGATCGCGCGGGACGGGCGGCTCGATTTCGACGCGCTGACCGAGCGGATCCATCCGGCGGCCTCGCGCGTGCGGACCCTGGCGGAGCGCACCCCTGCCTCGTTCGTGGCGTTCGACGTGCTGGCCCTCGGCGACGAGTCGCTGGTCGACGCACCGCTGACCGAGCGCCGCCGGCGCCTGGAGGAAGCACTCGCACACACCTTTGCCCCGGTGCACGTGGCACCCGCGACGACGGACGCGGAGGTGGCGGGACGCTGGTTCGAGCAGTACGAGGGCGCGGGCCTGGACGGCGTCGTGGCCAAGCCGCTGGACCTGCGCTACCGCCAGGACGAGCGCCTCATGATCAAGGTCAAGCACGAGCGGACGGCGGACTGCGTGGTCGCCGGGTACCGCTTCCACAAGAGCGGCCCGGTCGTCGGCTCCCTGCTGCTCGGCCTGTACGACGACGCGGGCACCCTGCAGCACGTGGGGGTCTGCGCGGCGTTCACGATGAAGCGGCGCACGGAACTCATCGCCGAGCTGGAGCCGCTGCGCATGGACTCCGCCGAGGGGCACCCGTGGGCGGCGTGGACGGACGAGGCCGCGCACGCGACGTCCCGGATGCCGGGCGCGACCAGCCGCTGGACGGGCAAGAAGGACCTGTCGTGGGTGGCCCTGCGCCCGGAGCGGGTGGCCGAGGTGGCGTACGAGCACATGGAGAACGGGGCACGCTTTCGGCACACGGCCCGCTTCCGGCGCTGGCGCCCGGACCGCGAGCCCGCGAGCTGCACGTACGCGCAGCTGGAGGAGCCGATGAAGTTCGACCTGGCCGACGTGCTGCGCTGAGCGGCCCCGGCGGGGTTTTCGGCCGACCGGGACGCGTGGGTCTTCCGGGTGCGGGGTGACGCCCCCATGCCCCTCGGCGCGCACCGCGATCCCGAACCTGTACCTACGTCAGCGTGCCCATCGGCCTGGCGACGATGGAGGGCGCGCACTCCTCGGCGCGGCTCGCGGTCAACGCCCTTTTGGACAGGGCCGGTTCGGACGCGGCCCGCTGCACCGTGACCTCGCTGCACCGCGAGCCGGCGCTCGAACTCCTCAAGCGGCACGACCGCACCCGCTACCGGCTCGGCCTGCCCAACGCGCTGGACTGGGGGTGACCGGGCCCCGGGCGGGTAGGCAGTGTCCGTGGACGGGATACGCAGGCGTGCGGTGCTGGCCGGTGCGCTCGGGGTGTTCGCGGGGGCCTGTAAGCCCGGCGGGAAGGGCTCCGCGGATGCGGCGGCGCGCGCCGCACTGCTCGCGGTGAAGATCGACAACGTGGGCGCCGCGCGGCCGCAGACAGGCCTCCAGGACGCCGACATCGTGTACGCGGAGCAGGTCGAGGGCGGTCTGAGCCGGCTCATGGCGGTGTTCGGGTCGCGGCTTCCCGAGGTCGTGGGGCCGGTGCGCAGCGCACGGGAGACGGATCTGGAGCTGCTGCGCCAGTTCGACCGGCCGACGCTCGCGTACTCGGGCGCGCAGGGCGGGGTGCAGCGGCTGATCGACGCGGCCCCGCTGCGGGCGGTGCCGCAGGGCGCGGGCGGCGCGGCCTA
>NZ_JAAGMG010000547.1 GCF_010548525.1 Streptomyces sp. SID14478 | reverse complement strand
CGGCGTCGAGGGCGCGACCTGGCGGGCCCCCGAAGGCCCCGGCTCCGGCATCGGCGACCGGGCCCGCCACCCCGTCGTCCACGTCAGCTGGGACGACGCGAGCGCGTACGCCGCCTGGGCGGGCAAGCGGCTGCCGACCGAGGCCGAGTGGGAGTACGCGGCCCGCGGCAACCTGGAGGGGGCCCGCTACCCGTGGGGCGACGAGCTGACCCCGCGCGGCCACTGGCGCTGCAACATCTGGCAGGGCGAGTTCCCCGTCGTCAACACCGGCGAGGACGGCCACGTGGGCACGGCCCCCGTCGACGCGTACCGGCCCAACGCGTACGGCCTGCACAACACCGTCGGCAACGTGTGGGAGTGGGTCGCCGACCGCTTCACCGCCACCCACACCGCCGCTGCGACCACCGATCCGCGGGGGCCCGCCGAGGGCGCGAACCGCGTCATGCGCGGCGGCTCCTACATGTGCCACGACTCGTACTGCAACCGCTACCGGGTCGCGGCCCGCACGGCCAACACGCCGGACTCCAGCAGCGGCAACTGCGGGTTCCGCTGCGCGGCCGACACCTGAGCGCGGACCGGCCGGTCAGCCGAACACCCGCCGCCCCCCGACGAACGTCTGCTCCACCTTCGTCGCCCCGATCTCCTGCGCCGGACCCGCGAACGGGTCCCGGTCCAGGACGACCAGGTCCGCCAGGTACCCGGCGGCGATCGTCCCGGTCTCCGCGTCCAGGTGGTTCACGTACGCGCTGCCCGCCGTGTACGCCGCCAGCGCGTCATGCAGCCCGATGCGCTGCGCGGGCAGGAACTGCGGTGTCCCGGCGGGCGCGTCCGGCGCCACCCTGTTCACCGCGACGTGGATGCCCTGCAGTGGATCGGGGCTGCTCACCGGCCAGTCGCTGCCCGCGGCGAGGGTCGCGCCGGAGCGCAGCAGATCCCCGAACGGGTACTGCCACCCCGCCCGCTCCTCGCCGAGGAAGGGAATCGTCAGCTCGTCCATCTGCGGCTCGTGCGCGGCCCACAGCGGCTGCATGTTCGCGCTCGCGCCGAGTGCCCGGAACCGGCCGACGTCGTCCGGGTGCACGACCTGGAGGTGGGCGAGGTGCGGCCGCGTGCCGGACCAGCCGTTGGCGCGCCGCGCCGCCTCCACCGCGTCGAGGGCCTCGCGCACGGCACGGTCGCCGAGCGCGTGGAAGTGCACCTGGAAGTCGTGTGCGTCCAGCGCCGTCACGTACGTCTTCAGGTCCTCGGGCGGTACGAAGCTGATGCCGCTGTTGTCCGTGCGGCAGCCGCAGCCGTCGAGATAGGGGCCGAGCAGCGCCGCCGTGCCGTTCTCCGCGACCCCGTCCTGCATGATCTTGACGGTCGTCGAGCGCAGGCGGCCCCGGGTGCCCGCTGCCCGCCGGGCGAGCAGCTCCTCGATCTGCTCGGTGCCGCGCGCCCGGTCCCACCACAGCGCGCCCACCACCCGGGCCGTGAGACTGCCGTCGTCCCCGCACGCCAGATACGCGTCCGTCGGGTCGGTGAGATTGGCGTGCGAGCCGAGCAGCGCGTCCTGCCAGGCCGTGATGCCGAGCGAGTGGAGCAGTTCCTGGGCGCGCAGCAGCCCGGCGATCCGCTCCTCGCGCGTCACCGGCGGGAGCAGTGCGGTGACGAGGTTCGCGGCGCCCTCCTGGAGCATGCCGGTGGGCGCCCCGTCCGCGTCCCGCTCGATGCGGCCGTCGCGGGGGTCGGGGGTGCGCGCGTCGATGCCCGCGCGCCGCAGGGCGAGGGAGTTGACCCACGCGCCGTGGTGGTCACGGTTGACGAGGTACACCGGCCGGTCCGGCACCAGTGCGTCGAGCTCGGCGGCCGTGGGCAGCCCGCCGGGGAACGCCTCCATCGACCAGCCGCCGCCGGTGATCCACTCCAGATCGGGCTGGCTGCGGGCGTAGGCGGCTATCAGCTCGCGGTAGTCGGCGAGGGTGAGCGCCCCGCTGAGGTCGCACTGGCCCAGCTCCATCCCGCCGCCGACCGGATGCGCGTGCGCGTCCTGGAAGGAGGGGATCAGCAACTTCCCCGCCAGGTCGACGACTTCGGTGCGCGGGCCGATCAGCTCGCGCACCTCGTCGTGGCCGACGGCGACGATCCGTTCGCCGCGCACGGCCACCGAGGTGGCGCGGCTGCGCGCGGGGGAGCCGGTGTGGACCGGACCGCCGGTGAGGACGAGGTCGGCGGGTGCGGTGTCGGGCATGGGGGGCAACTCCTTGAGCAGGCGGAACAGAGGGAACTGAGGGAACAGCGGGAAAGGAGTGAACGGGCGGGCGTGCTAAGGAACTTCGAGTGCTGCGGGTGGGGCCGCGTCCGCGTCCGTGCCGCGCCGGGTCGTGAAGTAGGGCGAGCGGCGCCGGTACTTGGCGACGGCCGCCATCGCGAACCCGGAGGCGACGGTCAGGACCGGTATCGCCAGCATGAACCAGCCGTTGTCCGGGCTGAGCGCGAAGTGGTCGCTCATCGTGGCGTAGTCGCGGCCGAGGTAGACCCCGACGCCGAGCAGCGCCAGCGCGCTGACCCCGGGAGCGACGACCGCGCGCAGTGCCTGGGCGGGCGAGGTGCGCAGGGCCGAACGGAAGCGGACGGCGCAGGCGAGCGCCGTGAGGCCGTAGTACAGGGCGACGGTCAGCCCGATGGAGTTGACGGCCGCGAGGATCATCTCGTTCAGCTTCGGAATGGCGAGGGCCAGCAGGGCGACCCCCGCCGCGACGGCCATGACGAGCACCGTGCCGAGGGCGGGGGAGCCGTAGCGCGGACTGATCCGCGTCCACGCGCGGCCCATCGTGCGGTCCCGGCCCATCGCGTACAGGCCGCGCGCCGTCGGGATGACGCTGGACTGCAGCGAGGCCACCGCGGAGAACAGCAGCGCGAGCAGCGGCAGGCTCGCCACCGGTTCGTCGGCCAGCTTCGCGCCGAGGTACGTGAGTGCCTGCGGTCCCTGCTCGATCAGTTCGGTCAGCGACATCTCGCGCTGGAAGGCCACGGACCCGTACAGGAACAGGGCGAGCATCGTGAACAGGGCGATGAAGCCGCCGCGGCCCACGTCCCGGACGTTCTTCGTCTCCTCGGTGACGCTGAACGCGGCGTCCCAGCCCCAGAAGAAGAACACGGCGAGGACCAGGCCCTGGGCGAACGCCGTGCCGTCGTGGATCGCGAAGGGGTTCAGCCACGACCACTGGAAGGCGTGGCCGCCGGTGACCAGGGACCAGCCGCAGAACCCGAGCAGGACCGCGTACTCGAAGACCAGCAGCCACGCCTGCAGACGCGTCGCCTTGCGCACCCCCGTGACCGCGGTGACGGTGACGACGGCGAGCACCAGCAGGCCCACGACCGTGCTCAGCGCCGTCGAGTTCGGGTCCAGGTCCAGCCCCCACAGGGCGTGCAGGTGCGCCTTGTTGGCGAACTGCAGGAAGACCGAGCCGGTCACCGCGCTCGTGTACGCCATGAAGATGACGGTGCCGATGAGGGTGACCCAGCCGGTGAGGAAGCCGAGCCAGGGCCCGAGCGAGCCGGCGACCCACACGTAGCCGCTGCCCATGTTCGGCTCGACCCGGTTCAGGCGCGCGTACGCCGTCGCGATGCCGAGGATCGGCAGGAACGCGACGAGCAGCACGGCCGGTGCCTGCAGCCCCACGGTCGCGGCGAGGGAGCCCATTCCGATGCCGATGCTGGTGGTGGCCGCCGTGCTGGACGCGGCGATCGCGACACCGTCGACGACGCCTAGGGAACGGCGCAGACCTGGAGGTTCGCTAGTCATGGGCAGACTCCTGGAACGGATGAGAGGGAGAAGCCGAGCGGGAGGCTGCGATCAAACCGGCCTTGTCAACGTTGCGTCAATGGTGTTGACATAAGGGTGCAGGGGTTGCGGAGAAGGGGTGGTGCGGGGTGAGCGACGGACGGATCCCGGCGCAGCGGCGGCGGCGCAAGCCGACCCGGTCGGGCGTGCTGCTGTCCGAGGACGTGATCGTCGACTGTGCGCTGCGGCTGGTCGGGCAGCACGGGCCCGACGCACTGAGCGTGCGGCGGCTCGGCGCGGCCCTCGGCTGCGACCCCAGCGCGCTGTACCGGTACTTCCACAACACGGACGACCTGCTGCTCGCGCTCGCCGACCGGCTCATCGGCGACGCCCAGGCAGGCTTCGACCCGACGGACATGCCCTGGGCCGAGGGCCTGCGCGAGATGGCCCTGCGCATCCACGGCTGCTACCGCGCGCACCCGCGGGTGGCCGCGATGGCCGCGTACCGGGTGACCCGGCGCCTCAACGAGTTCCGGGCAGTGGACACCGGGATCGGGCTGCTGCGGCGCGCGGGGTTCGACGACGCGACGGCGGTGCGGTACTACGCGGCGTTCGTCGACACCGTGCTCGGGCACGCGGCGCTGGACGCGGCGCATCTCGCGCTGCCGGTGGAGCGCAGAGCGGCGGACGACCGCGCCTGGACGCAGGAGTACGCCCGGCTGCCCACCGCTACCCACCCCCAACTGGCCGTGGTGCGCGCGCAGTTGCCTCTCATGGCGGGCAGCTCCTTCGAGACGGCCCTGGACCTGCTGCTCGCGGCTCTGGTGGCGGCGGCGCCGGGCTGAGCGGGGCTCGGGCGGCTGTGCTTTTACGGGCCGGGAACTGCGGATCGGCCGCGGAGTGCCCCTCATCCCGGTGCGCGGCCCGGCCGTCGGGGTCGGACACGGCGGACGCCCCCCTTGCGCGTGGCGCGGGCGGCGATCCTGTCACGCGCTCAGTCCAGCTGGGAGCGCAGCCACTCCTCGACCTCGCCGACGTGCGCCGCTGCCGCGGCCCGGGCCGCCTCCGGGTCGTGAGCGACCAACGCCCGGTGGATGCGGGAGTGTTCGCGGCGGGTGCGCTCGAACGCGCCCTCCTCCTGGTAGCCGCGCCACACCCGCGCCCGGAAGGTCCGCGACGACAGGCCCTCCAGGATCGCCGCCATCGTGTCGTTGCCCGCCGCGGCCACGATCGCGCGGTGGAACGCGAGGTCGTGGGAGAGGATCTCTTCCGGGTCGTCGGTGGCCTCCATCGCCGCCAAGTGCTCCTCCACCGCGGCGAGTTGGGTGCGGGTGATGCGTGCGGCCGCCAGCGCCGTCGCGGTCGACTCCAGGATGCGGCGCACTTCGAGGAGCTCCACCAGACGCGGCCCGCGCGACAGGTCCGCGACCACCCCGAAGGTCTCCAGGAGGTCGCCGGCCTCCAGCTGGGTGACGTAGATGCCGGAGCCGTGGCGGGCCTCCAGCACCCCGAGCACGGTCAGCGCCCGGATGGCCTCGCGCATCGACGAGCGCGAGATGCCGAGCTGGACGGCGAGGTCCCGCTCGGTGGGCAGGCGTTGGCCGGGCTCCAGGCTGCCGCCGCCGATCATCGCCTTGATCTGCTCGATCGCCCGCTCCGTGACGGTGCCCTTCTGGGGGGCGGTCTGCTCCACGATGACGTCCTCCTACGGCCGGATGCGGCGCAGTCTAATCAGCAATGTGGTCCGACCACTACCGAGGTGGTCGGACCTTTCTGAGGTCTCGGAGGCGTAAAAGCCGAGAAAACTTGGCGCCGAAGGGTGTTGGCGGAGCGAAGTGGTCTGATAAATATCTCGGCGCGGCCAGGTAGAAGGACGGCAGGACCCGGTCGCGAGCCCATGACTTCCGGAGCCGAGGAGCGGTCCGATGACTGGCACCACGAAGCGCACGAAGAGTTCGAGAGCGGGAGCGCTGCGCATGGCGGCCCTGCTGGGGTGCGCCGCCCTCGCCCTCAGCGCATGCGGCAGCACCAAGGACGACACCGCCGGGTCCGGCGGTGCGGCGGGCGGTGACGGCAAGGGCAAGGTCGGCGTCATTCTGCCCCTGCTGACCTCGCCGTTCTGGCAGTCGTACAACGACTACGTGCCGAAGATGGCGAAGTCCGAGGGTGTCGACGCGCTGAAGACGGTCAACTCCAACAGCGACCCCTCGCAGCAGATCACCGACATCAACAACCAGCTCAACCAGGGCGTGAAGGGCCTCGTCGTCGCGCCCCTGGACAGCGCCGCCATCGCCGCGGGCCTCGACCAGGCCGAGCGCAAGGGCGTCCCGGTCGTCGCCGTGGACGTCGCGCCCGAGAAGGGCAAGGTCGCCATGGTCGTGCGCGCCAACAACGTGGCGTACGGCGAGAAGGCCTGCGAGTACCTGGGCAAGCAGGTCAAGACCGGCAAGGTCGTGCAGATCATGGGCGACCTGGCCTCCGTCAACGGCCGTGAGCGGTCCAAGGCGTTCCGCGACTGCGTCAAGTCCACCTACCCGAAGCTGAAGGTCCTGGAGATCCCCGCCAAGTGGGAGTCGGACACCGCCGCCTCCAAGCTGGACACCCTGCTCAACGCCAACCCCGACATCAAGGGGATCTACATGCAGGCGGGCGGCGTCTACCTCGCGCCGACCCTGCAGACCCTCAAGTCCAAGGGCATGCTGAAGACGGCGGGCAAGGCCGGGCACATCGCGATCGTCTCGAACGACGGCATCCCGCAGGAGTTCGACGCGATCCGCAAGGGCCAGATCGACGCGACCGTCTCGCAGCCCGCCGACGCGTACGCCAAGTACGGGATGTACTACATCAAGGCGGCGATGCAGGGCAAGACGTTCAAGCCGGGCCCGACCGACCACGACTCGGAGATCGTCAAGCTGCCCAGCGGCATCCTCGAGGACCAGCTGCCCGCGCCGCTGGTCACCAAGGACAACGTCGACGACCCCAAGCTCTGGGGAAACACGGTCAAATGACGGACACCACACACCAGTTGGCCCCGCCGTTGGTGGAGGCCACCGGCATCGCCAAACGGTACGGGCCCACGGTCGCCCTCGCCGACGGACGGCTGACCGTGCGCGCGGGCGAGTCCCACGCGCTGGTCGGCCGCAACGGCGCGGGCAAGTCCACCCTCGTCACCGTCCTCACCGGGCTCCAGGCGCCGGACGCGGGCACGCTGCTCTTCGACGGCGAGCCCGCGCCGCCGCTCGGCGACCGGGAGGCGTGGCGCTCCAAGGTGGCCTGCGTCTACCAGAAGCCCACCGTGGTACCGGAGTTGACGGTCGCGGAGAACCTGTTCATCAACCGGCAGCCCGGCGCCCGGCGCGGCTTCTTCAGCTGGAAGAAGCTGCACGCCGAGGCGGCGGGACTGCTGGAGACCTGGGACATCCGCGTCGACCCGGAGGCGCGCACCGCCGACCTCAAGGTCGAGGACCGCCAAATGGTCGAGATCGCACGGGCGTTGAGCGGCGGCGCCCGGTTCATCGTCCTCGACGAGCCGACCGCCCAGCTCGACAACCGCGAGATCGAGCGGCTCTTCGACCGGATGCGCGGCCTGCAGGACTCCGGTGTCACCTTCCTGTTCATCTCGCACCACCTCCAGGAGGTGTACGAGGTCTGCCAGACGGTCACCGTGCTGCGCGACGCCCGCTGGATCACCACCGCGCCGGTCGCCGAACTGCCCCGCCCCGCACTCGTCGAGGCGATGGCCGGCGAGGTGATCGCCGAACAGGCGGCCGCCGCGGCCGAGGCCGTCGTGGAGCAGGACGGGGTGGACGCGCCGGTCGTCCTCGACGTCGAGGCGCTGACCTCGGACACGTACGAGAACGTCGACCTGACCGTGCGCCGCGGCGAGGTCGTCGGACTCGCCGGGTCCAGCGGCAGCGGCAAGATCACCCTGGCCGAGTCGCTGGCCGGGCTGCACACGCCGACCTCCGGCACGGCCCGACTGGACGGCGAACAGCTGCCGTTCGGCGACGTGTCCGCGGCGCTCGCCGCCGGGGTGGGCTGCGTTCCCCGGGACCGGCACGACCAGGGCCTCGTCACCGGCATGACCATCGGCGACAACGCGACGATGACGGTGCTCGGGCGCCTGGGCCGCTACGGCTTCGTCGGCACCGACCGCAAGCGCGGCTTCGCCCGCGACCTCATCGAGCGCCTCGACATCCACGCCGAGGGCCCCGACCAGCCCGTGTCCGACCTCTCCGGCGGCAACGCCCAAAAGGTCGTCATGGCACGGGCGTTGGCCTCGGACCCGCACCTTCTCGTCCTCATCAATCCCACGGCCGGCGTCGACGTGAAGTCCAAGGAGTCACTGCTGCGCCGCGTCGACAGCGCCCGCGACGACGGCACCGCCGTCCTCGTCGTCTCCGACGAACTCGACGACCTGCGCCGCTGCGACCGCGTGCTGGTCCTCTTCCACGGCCGGGTCGTCGCCGAGCACGCCGCGGGCTGGAACGACCACGACCTCATCGCCTCCATCGAGGGCGTCGACCGTGACTGACACCAGGGGCCGAGCCGTCGCCCCGACCAAGGAGCCCACCATGGCTGATACCCGGGCCCCGTCGGCCCCGGCCGCCAAGACCCCCGCACACACCGCGGGGACGACCACCGCGAAGACCGTACTGCTGCGCCGCGCACGTGAACTGGCCCTGGTACCAGCCCTGGTACTCCTCCTGATCCTCGGCGCGATCGTCAACGACTCCTTCCTCACCGAGCGCAACCTCATCTCCATCCTCGGCGCGTCCGCCGCCCTCGCGATGGTCGTGCTCGCCGAGTCCCTCGTCCTGATCACCGGCAAGTTCGACCTCTCCCTCGAATCGGTCGTGGGCATCGCGCCCGCCGTGGGCGCCCTGCTGGTGCTGCCGGTGGCCCAGTCGGGCTGGGGCACCGAGTTCCCGGCCGTCCTCGCGATGCTCGCGATCCTCGTGGTGGGCGGCGCCATCGGCGCCTTCAACGGCATCCTCGTCGTCAAGTTCAAGCTCAACGCGTTCATCGTCACGCTGGCGATGCTGATCGTGCTGCGCGGCCTGCTCGTCGGCGCCACCAAGGGCAAGACCCTGTTCGGCATGCCGGACTCGTTCTTCTCCCTGGCCACCACCACGTTCCTGCGCATCCCGATGTCGGTGTGGCTCGCCGCCGTCGCGTTCGGCGTCGCCGGACTGATCCTCAAGTACCACCGCGTGGGCCGCGCCCTGTACGCGATCGGCGGCAACGCCGACGCCGCGCGCGCCGCCGGCATCCGGGTCGAGCGCATCATGCTCGGCGTCTTCATCGTGGCGGGCGTCCTCGCCTCGGTCGGCGGCATCATGCAGACCGGGTACGTCGGGGCGATCAGCGCCAACCAGGGCAACAACATGATCTTCACGGTGTTCGCCGCGGCGGTCATCGGCGGCATCAGCCTCGACGGCGGCAAGGGCACCATGTTCGGCGCGCTCACCGGCGTCCTGCTGCTCGGCGTCGTACAGAACCTGCTCACCCTCGCCCAGGTGCCGTCCTTCTGGATCCAGGCCATCTACGGCGGCATCATCCTGCTCGCCCTGATGATCGCCCGCGTCACCACCGGCCGCGCCCAGGATTGACCCGAGCCCCACACCTGCCCGAAAGGCAACACGTGTCCGCAACCACCCCCTGCGTCACCGCGGTCGACACCTACGACATCCGGTTCCCGACCTCCCGGGAACTGGACGGCTCCGACGCCATGAATCCCGACCCCGACTACTCGGCCGCGTACGTCGTCCTGCGCACGGACGCCGCCGACGGACACGAGGGGCACGGCTTCACGTTCACCATCGGCCGCGGCAACGACGTCCAGGTCGCCGCGATCCGGGCGCTGAGCCACCACGTCGTCGGCCGGCCCCTCGACGAGCTGTGCGCCGACCCGGGCAGCCTCAACCGCGACCTGATCGGCGACAGCCAACTGCGGTGGCTGGGGCCCGAGAAGGGCGTGATGCACATGGCGATCGGCGCCGTCGTCAACGCGGCGTGGGACCTCACCGCCAAGCGGGCCGGCAAGCCCCTGTGGCGCCTGCTCGCCGAGGCGGAACCCGAGTGGCTCGTACGGCAGATCGACTTCCGCTACATCGCGGACGCGCTCACCCCCGAAGAAGCCCTGGACCTGTTGCGGTCGGGCCGCGAGGGAGCCGCCGAACGCACCGGCCGCCTCCTGGAGCGCGGCTACCCGGGCTACACCACCTCGCCGGGCTGGCTCGGCTACTCCGACGAGAAGCTGAGCCGGCTCGCCCGGCAGGCCGTCGCCGACGGCTTCACCCAGATCAAGCTGAAGGTCGGCGCCGACCTCGACGACGACATCCGCCGCTGCCGCACCGCGCGGGAGGTCATCGGCCCGGACATCCGCATGGCCATCGACGCCAACCAGCGCTGGAACGTCGACGAGGCCGTCACGTGGACCCGCGCCCTCGCCGAGTTCGCGCCGTACTGGGTCGAGGAGCCCACCAGCCCCGACGACGTCCTCGGCCACGCCGCGATCCGCAAGGCGGTGGGCCCCGTCAAGGTCGCCACCGGCGAACACGTCCAGAACCGCATCGTCTTCAAGCAGCTGCTGCAGGCCGAGGCCATCGACGTCCTGCAGATCGACGCGGCGCGCGTCGGCGGTGTCAACGAGAACCTCGCGATCCTGCTGCTCGCCGCCAAGTTCGGCGTCCCCGTCTGCCCGCACGCCGGCGGCGTCGGCCTGTGCGAACTCGTCCAGCACCTGTCCATGTTCGACTACGTCGCGCTGACCGGCACCACCGAGGACCGCGTCATCGAGTACGTCGACCACCTGCACGACCACTTCCTCGACCCGGTCGTCCTGCGCCAGGGTCACTACACGGCCCCGACCGCACCCGGCTTCTCCGCCACCATGCGGCCGCAGTCCATCGCGGAATTCACCTACCCCGACGGGGAGTTCTGGCGCACGGACCTGGCCGGGCACCAACCGCCCCACACGAACGGAGCCGCAGCATGACCGACAGCGCCAGCCTCCAGGACTTCGCCGGGCTCAAGGCCCTCGTCACCGGCGGAGCCTCCGGTCTCGGCCGCGCCACCGCCGACCTGCTGCTCGCGCGCGGCGCCGACGTCGCCGTCCTCGACCGTGACATCACCGCCGTGGACAAGCCGCTGCGCGGATACGCCGCCGACGTCACCGACGACGAGACGGTGCGGGCCGCCGTGGCCGCCGCCGTCGCCGACCTCGGCGGACTCGACATCCTGGTCAACAACGCGGGCATCGGCGCCCAGGGCACCGTCGCCGACAACGACGACGCCGAATGGCACCGCGTCCTCGACGTCAACGTGGTCGGCATGGTCCGCGCCGCCCGCGCCGCACTGCCCGCGCTGCGCGCTTCGGAACACGCCGCGATCGTCAACACCTGCTCCATCGCCGCCACCGCGGGCCTGCCGCAGCGCGCCCTGTACTCCGCGTCCAAGGGCGCCGTGTACTCCCTCACCCTCGCCATGGCGGCCGACCACATACGCGAGGGCATCCGCGTCAACTGCGTCAACCCCGGCACCGCGGACACCCCGTGGATCGGCCGGCTCCTCGACAAGGCCGACGACCCGGCCGCCGAACGCGCCGCCCTCGAAGCCCGCCAGCCCACCGGGCGCCTCGTCCGCGCCGACGAGGTCGCGGGCGCCGTCGCCTACTTGGCGAGCCCGCTGTCCGGCGCGACCACCGGCACCTCCCTCGCCGTCGACGGCGGCATGCAGGGCCTGCGCCTGCGGCCCGCGGGACAGTGACGGCCGTGCGCACCCGCACCCTCGGCCGCAGCGGCGTACCGGTCACCGAGCTCGGCTTCGGCGCCGCCGCCGTCGGCAACCTGTTCACCCCGGTCCACGACGACGAGGCGTACGCCGCCCTCGACGCCGCCTGGGACGCCGGCATCCGTTACTTCGACACGGCCCCGCACTACGGCATCGGCCTGTCCGAGCGGCGCGTCGGCGCGTATCTGCGCACCCGGCCCGCGTCCTCGTACACCCTGTCCACCAAGGTCGGCAGGATCCTCGCGCCGCACGACGGCGGGGGAGACGACCTGGCACACGGCTTCGCCGTGCCCGCCACCCACCGCCGCGTCTGGGACTTCAGCGCCGCCGGAGTGCGGCGCTCGATCGAGGACAGCCTCGGCCGGCTCGGCGTCGACAAGATCGACGTGGCGTACCTGCACGACCCCGACGACCACGCCGAGCAGGCCTTCGGCGAGGCGTACCCGGAGCTGGAGCGACTGCGCGGCGAAGGGCTCGTGGACGCCATCGGCGCGGGCATGAACCAGGCGGGGATGCTGGCCCGGTTCGTCCGCGACACCGATGTGGACGTGGTCCTGTGCGCCGGGCGCTACAGCCTGCTCGACCAGGCGGCCCTGAGCGCCCTGCTGCCCGCGGCGGCCGCACGCGGGGTCGGGGTCGTCGTCGGCGGCGTCTTCAACTCGGGGCTGCTCGCCGACCCGAAGCAGGGCGCCACCTTCGACTACGCCCCCGCCCCGCCGGCCGCGGTGGAAAGGGCCCTCGCTCTCAAGGAGCTGGCGCAGCGGCACGGCACCACCCTGCGCGCCGCCGCACTCGCCTTCCCTTTCGCGCACCCGGCCGTCGCCGGTGTCCTCGTCGGGACCCGCTCGGCGGCCGAAGTCACCGACACCGCGCAGCAGTTCACCACTCCCGTGCCCGCGGACTTCTGGGCCGAGGCCCGCGCCCTGGACCTGCTCGCCGCCGACGTCCCCACCCCTTCTGCCCACGGACAGGAGAACCGCGCATGAGAGTCGCCCTGCACACCAAGGTCCGTGCCGACCGCATCGAGGAGTACGAAGCCGCCCACCGCGAGGTCCCCGCCGAGCTGGTCGCCGCCATCCGGGCGGCCGGGGCCACGCGGTGGACGATCTGGCGCAGCGGCACGGACCTCTTCCACGTCCTGGAGTGCACGGACTACGCCGCGATGCTCGCCGAACTGGAGCGCCTCCCCGTGAACATCACCTGGCAGGCCCGGATGGACGAACTCCTCGACGTCGCGCACGACTACTCGGCGGACGGCGCGGGCGCGGGCCTGCCCGTCGTCTGGGAGCTGCCATGACGTCGCCGGCCCCAGGAGTCATCGACGCCCACCACCACGTGTGGGACCTGTCCGTCCGTGACCAGGACTGGATCACCGGCCCCGAACTCGCCCCCATCCGGCGGAACTTCGGGCTCGATGACCTCCTCCCTGACGTGCGGGCCGCGGGTGTCGAGGCCACCGTCATCGTCCAGACCGTCCCCGTCGCCGAGGAGACCCCCGAGTTCCTCGCGCTCGCCGACGGGGCGGATCTCGTCGGTGCCGTCGTCGGCTGGACCGACCTGACCCGCCCCGACGTGGCCGACACCCTCGCCGGACTGCGCCGCCTCCCCGGCGGGCAGTACCTGGTGGGCATCAGGCACCCGGTACAGGGCGAGCCCGACCCCGAGTGGCTGCTGCGCCGTGACGTCCGGACCGGCCTGCGCGCGGTCGCCGAGGCCGGACTCGTCTACGACCTGCTGGTGCGCCCGCAGCAGTTGGACGCCGCCGTGCGGGTCGCCGCCGAGCATCCCGAACTCACCTTCGTTCTGGACCACTTGGGGAAGCCGCCGATCGCGTCCAAAGCCCTGGAGCCCTGGAGCTCCCAGGTGCGCGCGCTCGCCCAGTTGCCGAACACGGTGTGCAAACTGTCCGGGATGGTCACCGAGGCGGACTGGGCGGCGTGGACCGTCGACGCGCTGCGGCCGTACGCGGACACGGTCCTGGAGGCATTCGGCCCGGGCCGCGTGATGTTCGGCTCCGACTGGCCGGTGTGCACCCTCGCCGCGTCGTACGAACAAGTACTGCATGCGGCCCGGGAGTTGGTCGGCGGCCAGGACGAGGAGGTGTTCGGCGGGACCGCCCGACGCGTCTATCTCAGCCGGGTCGGCGCCCGGAACTCCCGCACGTAGGTCCGCTCCCACCATGCCCCCGTCGCGCGCAGCTCGCGCCAGGTCGTGTACCGGTAGCGGTACACGCGCGCCCGGACGTGCACGGGCGGCGCGTCGGGGAACGGGCACCGGCGCAGCAGCCGCAGCGTGTCCCGGTCGCCCGCCAGCAGTCGCTCCACCAGCCCGTCGAACCACGGGCGGGCGTACGCGGGCGACAGCGCGGCGAACCACATCATCCAGTCGAGCCGCAGGTGGTAGGGCGCGAACTGCCGGGGCGGACGGCGCGGATCGCCCGGCTTCCCCTTGAACTCGTAGGCCCGCCACTGGGACGCGGGGCCCGGCGCCGGGTCCGCCGTGCCCTCGATCACGATCTCCTGCCGGACGCGGCCGATGGTGCCGAACGCCCCGTACGTGTTGACCAGGTGCAGTGAGTCGTACGAGCGGTTCATGGCCTGCCTGCGGGACAGCAGATTGCGCGCCGGGCGCACGCTCAGGGCCGCCACCAACGCGGTCAGCCCCAGGGTGAGGGCCTCGTACCAGAGCGGGGCGGCGGGCAGCGCGGGCGGCGCGTGCAGGGCAGTGAGGTCGAGGGCGCCGACGGCGAGCACGACCGTCAGCCAGTTCAGCCACGCGAAGTTCCCCGACAGGATCAGCCACGCCTGGGTGACGATCATCAGCGCGGCCGCTGCAGAGGCGACCGGCTGCGGGGTGAACAGGAGGAAGGGGACGGCGAGTTGGGTCACGTGGTTGGCCGCCGCCTCCGCCCGGTGCAGGGGGCGCGGCAGCCGGTGGAAGAACCAGCTCAGCGGGCCCGGCATCGGCTGCGTCTCGTGATGGAAGTACAGACACGTCAGATTCCGCCAGCATCTGTCGCCGCGGAGCTTGATGAGCCCCGCGCCGAACTCGACGCGGAACAGCACCCAGCGCAGCAGGAACAGCACGAGCACCGGCGGCGCCACCTCGTCGTTGCCGAGGAACACCGCGAGGAACCCGACCTCCAGCAGCAGCGACTCCCAGCCGAAGCCGTACCAGGTCTGCCCGACGTTCACGATCGACAGGTACAGGCCCCACGGGACCAGCCACAGCAGCATCGCGCCCCACAACGGCACCAGCCCGTCCGCGCCCGCGAGCAGCGCCGCGGCCACCGCCGCGCCGGTCCACGCGCAGCCCGCGAAGAACCGGTCCGAGTAGTGCAGCCGGAACAGCGTCGGCGCCCGCCGCCACGGCACCCGGGCCAGGTGAGCAGGCACGGGCAGCATGCCGCGCGCCCCGATCAGCGCCCGGAACTGCAGCGCCGCCCCGACGAACGCGACGAGATACAGCGCGGCCAGACCGCGCTGGAGGACCAGGCGGCTCAGCCAGTACTCGGGGGCGCCGAACCAGTGCACGTCCTCAGTGTGTCCCCGCGCGCTCCCCGAGGTCACGACTTGCGGTCCCCGGTCCGACACTCCGGACAATAGGTGCACAGTGCCGGTACGCAGGTGGGAGATCAGGTGCGCGCACGGAACAGGACCAGGACGTACGTCACGGCTCTCGGGATATCGGCGGCCCTCGTGCTCGCCGGATGCTCCGGGGGCGGCGACAAGAACGCGGCCGACGGCAAGGGCGAACTGTTCCTCCAGCCCGTCGCCGCACAGGGCCCCGACCCCTTCACCGACTCCACCGCCACCTCCGACGCGAGCCCCCCGCCCGTCACCCGAACGCCGCAACCGGCCCCGACGGGCTCCGGCTCGGCCGAGGCGCTCGCCTCGTACTCCGGCGCGACGCCCGGCCTGTACGGCGGCACGCACTCCGTCGGCAGCTGCGACGTCGAGCAGCAGATCCGCTTCCTCACCTCCGACCAGGCCAAGGCCGGCGCGTTCGGCGAGGCCGCCGGCGTCTCCTCGGCCGGCATCGCGGGCTATCTGCGCGGGCTCACCCCGGTCGTGCTGCGCGCCGACACCCGCGTCACCAACCACGGCTACCGCGACGGCCGGGCCACGAGCTTCCAGTCGGTGCTGCAGTCCGGAACGGCCGTGCTGGTCGACGGCCACGGCATGCCGCGCGTGCGCTGCGCCTGCGGCAACCCGCTCGGCGGACCGGTCGCCTTCAAGACGGTGCCGGGGCAGCAGGGCCAGGCCTGGAGCGGGTACCGGCCGAATCAGGTCGTGATCGTGAAGCCCGCGCCGCAGATCATCCAGAACATCACGATCATCAACATCGTCAACAACACCTGGATCGAGCGGACGATCGGCGACGAGGGCGACAAGGACCGCACGGTCCCGCCGCCCAAGCCGACACCCCCGCCCACGCCCACGCCCACGCCCACTCCTACGCCCACGCCGACCCCCGACGGCACCCCCACGTCGGCCTCGCCCACGGACCCGGACTCCGACTCGGCGACGCCGACGGAGAGCGACTCCGGCACGGCGTGCCCGACGCCCGGCGCCACGGACAGCCCGACCCCGACCCCCTGGCCGTCCGGTTGCCCCAGCCCGTCCACCTCGACCGTCGTGCCCCCGGACGACCCGACGCAGGAGGACACCCCGACGCAGGACACACCGTCCGAGGACACACCGTCCGAGGAGATCCCCTCGCTGGACACCTCCTCCGAGGACGTCCCGTCCGACGACACCGGCACGACGGGCGAGGAGACAGGCCCCGACACCGTCCCCGACAGCCCGGACCAGCCCGACGGCGGCGGCCTGATCCCGGACGCCACGGACGCCTCCTGAAGGGCTCCCGCCCCACGTGCGGCCCCCTGACCCTGCGCCTAGCGTGGCCCTATGGACGCGGGTAGCGGGGGCGGCACGGCGCCCGGCGACTCCCCGGGCGGGGAGGGCTCGGAAGAGTCACCGCGGGGTTTTCTGGAGACGTACGGGCGCGGTCTGCGCATGGGCAGTTTCGACTGGGACCTCGACTCCGGCCTGATGCACATGGACGCCAACGCGCACGCCGTCTTCGACATCCTCCCCGAGGAGTACGACGGCCACCCCGAGACCCTCGGCCTGCGCGTCCCGCCCGGCGAGGGCGGCCGCCTCGACACGCTCGTGTCCCAGGCGCTCAAGAGCGGCGAGGAGAACTACGGCGCGTACTTCCGCATCCGCACCCGCGCGGGGGAGCTGCGCTGGACCCACACCCGCGGCTACATCCGCCGCGACGGCACCGGCCGCCCGCGCCGCATCCTCGGCGTCGTGCGCGACGCCACCGACGAACTCAACGACGCCACCGTGCAGCACGAACGCGCCGCCCGCGAGGCCGTGCGGCGCCGCGAGACCAGCGTCGTACAGAACACCACCGCCGCCCTCGCGCACGCCCGCACCGTCAACGAGGTCATCGACGTGCTGCGCGAGACGCACGGCGTGGAGCACCTCGGCGCGACCAGCTTCGTGATGGGCCTGGTCCGGGCCGGCCGCATCCACCTCGTCGCCGAGGGCCCCTCCGGCAGCTTCGTGCCCGGTACGCACGTCACCCGCATCGACGACCCGTACCCGATGGGCGAGGTCGTGCGCACGCTCACGCCCCGCTTCATCGAGTCGCCCGAGGACTTCGCCGCCTCGTACCCGCTGCTGTGGCCGCACATCACCCACCTCGGCATCTGCTCGGCCGCCTACCTGCCGCTCATCGCGCAGGCCCGCCCCATCGGCGCCGTCGGCCTGCTCTACCACGACCGCAAGGGCTTCACGCAGTCCGAGCGCAACGTCCTCGTCGCCCTCGGCAGCAGCATCGCGCAGAGCCTGCAGCGCGCCATGTTCTACGAGCAGGAGAAGGACCTCGCGCAAGGACTGCAGCAGGCGATGCTGCCGCGCACGATCCCGTCCGTGCCGGGCGCCGACATCGCGGTGCGCTACCGCTCCGCCTCCCTCGGCCGCGACATCGGCGGCGACTGGTACGACGTCATCCCGCTGCCGGGCGGCCGCGTCGGCGCCGTCATCGGCGACGTCCAGGGGCACGACACGCACGCCGCCGCCGTCATGGGCCAACTGCGCATCGTGCTGCGCGCGTACGCGGCCGAGGGGCACACCCCGGCGACCGTCATGGCCCGCGCCTCCGTCTTCCTGCACGAGCTCGACACCGAACGCTTCGCGACGTGCCTGTACGCCGAGGCGGACCTGTCCACGGGCGTCGTCCAGCTCGTGCGGGCCGGACACCTCGACCCGCTGCTGCGCCGCACCGACGGCACCTGCCGCAAGGTGCCCGTCGACGGCGGCCTCCCCCTGGGCCTGTCCGCCGAGTTCGGGCGGCTCGAATACCCCGTCGCCACCGTCGAACTCGACCCGGGGGAGATGCTGGTGCTGTGCACGGACGGCCTCGTCGAGCAGCCCGGCACCGACCTCGACGACGGCCTGCACGCCCTCACCGCGATGATCGGCGCGGGCCCCTCCGACATCGACCGGCTCGCCGACCGGCTGTGCGAGGACGTCGACGTGCGCGGCGGCGACGACGACGTGGCCCTGCTGCTCCTGCGCCGGCGCGGCGCGGGCGCCCCGCAGAGCGGC
>NZ_JAAGMG010000516.1 GCF_010548525.1 Streptomyces sp. SID14478 | reverse complement strand
CCGTCCTCCGGTGCGCCCGCGCCGAGCCTCTCCTCGCCGCCCAGTGCCTCCGCGTCGCCCTCGGCGTCCCCGACGGCGCGGCACCGCGCGCAGCCGTCGCAGGGCGCGGGTACCGGCTCGGCCGCCCCAGTGAACTCGCGCTCTTCCAGGGCCGGTTCACCCCAAGGCTCCCCGTCGACGTCCAGCCCGGCCGGCACGACCCCGCGCCCGACGTCCTCCGCCCCGACCGCGTCCCCTTCCCCGTCGGAGACGTGCGACCGCTTCCTGTGGTGGTGCACCTAGGCCGGTCTCAGGCGGCCCCGTCCACCCCGACCATCCGCCGCAGCATGTCCCGCAGCGCGAGACGCTCGTCCCGGGAGAGGCCGGCCAGCGGTTCGCGCGCGAAGTCCAGGGACTCCCGCAGGCTGCGCGCCACCCGCGCGCCCTCCGTCGTGAGCGCCGCCACCTTCACGCGCCGGTCGCCGGGGGAGGGCCGGCGCTCCACGAGGGCCCGCGCCTCCAGGCGGTCCACGATCCCCGTGATGTTCGACGGCTCGCACTTCAGTCGCTGCGCGACCTGCCGCATCGGCAGCGGGTCCAGCGCCAGCAGGCTCAGCACCCGCGCCTGCGCGCCGGTCAGACCGTGCCGCGCGGCCGCTTCCTCGTACTCCTGGTAGTAGCGCGCGACGACGTCCCCGATCAGCTCGACCACTTCGAGCGTGAGCGGGTCCGTACGGCGGGGACGGGTGGCGGTCATGGCGTCCAGCGTACCCAGTTACTTGACATCGTGAAATATTCAGGAGCATGGTTGTTTCACGTACTGAAATACTTTTCCCTGTCGTGACCCCGTGAGGTAAGGACCCAGCGCATGCCCGCCGACACCCCCCAGATCCCCGCCACCGGCCGCGAGTGGGCCCTGATCAGC
Source organism: Streptomyces sp. SID14478 (assembly GCF_010548525.1). Taxonomy (GTDB): domain Bacteria; phylum Actinomycetota; class Actinomycetes; order Streptomycetales; family Streptomycetaceae; genus Streptomyces. The sequence goes on along the minus strand of NZ_JAAGMG010000516.1, from coordinate 40,260 downwards.
CGCCCCGTCGGCTGGCCCGTGCCCGAGGACTTCGCGCTGCGCGAGGCCCCGGTGGCCGCGCCCGGCCCCGGCCAGGTCCTGGTCAAGAACCTCTATGTGTCGGTCGACCCGTACATGCGCGGCCGGATGAGCGCCGCGAAGTCCTACGTCGCGCCGTACGAGCTGGGCAAGGCCATGCAGGGCGGCGCGGTCGGCGTCGTCATCGCCTCGAACGACGAGGGCGTCGCGGTCGGCGACCACGTCCTGCACTTCTTCGGCTGGCGCGAGTTCGCGACGTTCGACGCCAAGCAGGCCGTGAAGGTCGACCCCGAGGCCGCGCCCCTGTCGACGTACCTCGGCGTGCTCGGCATGACCGGCCTCACCGCGTACGCGGGCCTGCTGCGCACGCTCTCCTTCAAGGAGGGCGACAGCGTCTTCGTGTCCGGCGCCGCGGGCGCGGTCGGCGGCCAGGTCGGCCAGATCGCCAAGCTGAAGGGCGCCTCGCGGGTCATCGGCTCGGCCGGTTCGGACGAGAAGGTCAAGCTCCTCATCGAGGAGTACGGCTTCGACGCGGCCTTCAACTACAAGACGGGCGACGTCCACACGCAGCTGAAGGAGGCGGCCCCCGGCGGCATCGACGTCTACTTCGACAACGTCGGCGGCGACCACCTGGAGGCCGCCATCGCCCGCCTGAACCGCGACGGCCGCATCGCCATCTGCGGCGCCATCTCCGTCTACAACAACACGGAGCCGGCCCCCGGCCCGCGCAACCTCTCCCGCCTGATCCAGACCCGCGGCCGCATCGAGGGCTTCCTCGTCGGCGACCACTACGACCTGCAGCCGCAGTTCGTGCAGGAGGTCGGCGCCTGGGTCCGCTCCGGCGAGCTCAAGTACCGCGAGACGGTCGTCGAGGGCATCGAGAACAACCTGGAGGCCTTCCTGGGCCAACTGCGCGGCGACAACACCGGAAAGATGGTCGTGAAGCTGGGCCAGTGACCCCGGTCACACCCCGTGGTTCCATGATTCGGTAACCTGATTCCGCCCACCGAAATCAAGCGTATGAGGGAGCCGGTCATGGCCATCACGCAGTCCGACGTCGTCTACACCGCCGTAGCCACCGCCGAGAACGGCCGCGACGGTCGCGTCTCCACCGACGACGGCAAGCTCGACGTCGTCGTCAACCCGCCCAAGGAGCAGGGCGGTTCGGGCGCGGGCACCAACCCCGAGCAGCTCTTCGCGGCCGGCTACAGCGCCTGCTTCCAGGGCGCCCTGGCCGTCGTCGCCCGCCAGGAGGGCGCCGACATCACCGGTTCGACCGTCACCGCGAAGGTCGGCATCGGCAAGAACGACGACGGCTTCGGCCTCATCGTCGAGATCTCGGCGAACATCCCGAGCGCCGACGCGGCCACCGCCCAGGCCCTGATCGAGAAGGCCCACCAGGTCTGCCCGTACTCCAAGGCGACCCGCGGCAACATCACGGTCACGCTCTCCGTCTGACCGTCGGACGCCGTCGGCCCGTCCCGTAAGGTTTGCGCCATGCGTGATCTCGGGGCGGGCTTCGGCTATCTGATGAAGGGGCAGCGCTGGGTTGCCCGGCACGGCAAGCGGTACGGCTGGAGCCTGCTGCCCGGACTCATCACCCTCGTCCTGTACGTGGCCGCCCTGGTCTGTCTCGCCCTGTGGGGCAGCGACTTCATCACCTGGGCGACCCCGTTCGCCGACGACTGGACCTCCCCGTGGGCCGGCCTGTTCCGCGGATTCCTGACGGTCGTGCTGTTCGCCCTGGCCCTGCTGCTCGCGGTCCTCACCTTCACCGCCGTGACCCTCCTGATCGGTCAGCCCTTCTACGAGTCGCTGTCCGAGGAGGTCGACCGGGCGGAGGGCGGGGACGCCCCCGAGTCGGGCCTGCCCCTGTGGCGCGAGCTGTGGATCTCGGCCCGCGACAGCCTGCGGGTACTGGTCCGGGCCGGTCTGTGGGGCATCCTCCTGTTCGCGCTCGGCTTCGTGCCCTTCGTCGGCCAGACGGTCGTCCCGGTCCTCGGCTTCTTCGTCACGGGCTTCTTCCTGACGGAGGAGCTCACGGCGGTGGCGCTGCAGCGCCGCGGCGTCCAACTCCGCGACCGGCTGGCCCTGTTGAGGACCCGCAAGGGCCTGGCCTGGGGCTTCGGCGCACCGCTGGCGGTGTCCTTCCTCGTGCCGTTCGTCGCGGTGTTCCTGATGCCGGGGGCGGTGGCGGGGGCGACGCTCATGGTGCGCGACCTGGAGGAGAACGCGCCGCCGGGGGCGCGGGGGACGACCCGAGCCACCACGAACGACCCGCGCCCGGCGCCGCACGCCGACGGAGCGGACGAGACGTCACGAGGACTGACCGCATGAAGACAGCGAACATGGGCGTCCTGTTCCTCGTGGAGCTCGCCGCCCTCGCGGCCGTCGGCTCCTACGGCTTCACCCGCGACGTATCCGCCCCGCTGGCCTGGCTCCTCGGCCTCGCCGGGCTCGCGGTCATGATCACGACCTGGGGCCTCTTCGGCTCCCCGAAGGCCCGCTGGAAGACCCGCGGAGCGACCCGCGTCGGCTTCGAACTCGTCTGGTTCGGCGCGGGAGTCGTGGCCCTGGCGCTCTCCGGCGCGTACGTCTGGGCGGTCGTCCTCGCCCTGGTGTGCGCGGTGAGCAAGGCGCTGGCCGTCAGCTGGGACCAGTACTAGCCCGGCCGGCGAGCAGGTCGAGGAAGTCCCGGAACGCGCCGGGCATGTCCACGGCCTGCGGGTCCAGCAGCCACTGGAACTGCAGCCCGTCCATCACCGCGACCAGCAGCGGCGCGGCCCGCTCCGGCGTGAGCCCGCCCGGCAGCCGCTCCCCGTACTCGGCGCGCAGCACCTCCGTCATCGACGCCCGCACCCCGGCGTAGCGCCGCGTGAAGAACTCCCGCGCCGGATGCTCCTCGGTGACCGACTCCCCGAGCAGCGCCGAGAAGGTCTGCACGATCCCGGGCCGCATCGCGTTGTACTCCACCAGTGAGCCGAGCAGGTCGAGCCGCCACTGGCTGTTCGGCACCGCGTCCCACTGGTCCCGCTCCTCCAGGACCGCGACGAGCAGCGCCTCCTTGGTCGGGAAGTGGTGCAGCAGCCCCTGCTGGGTGAGCCCCACGCGCTCGGCGACCGCCGCCAGACTCGCGCCCCGGTAGCCGCGCTCGGCGATCACCTCGAGCGCGGCGCGCAGGATCTCGGCCCGGCGTTCCTCGCTCCTGGCGCTTCTGGTGCTGCTCATGCCGTCACCGTACGACATCACGGGGGCGCCCCCGGCCAGCTTTTATAACGGCAAAATAACGAAACCTACCACTCTACAGGTAACGGGTGCAGGATGGAGGAGCTCAGACTTCGACGAGGAGGTGCCGGCATGGCGAACCAGGTGGGCGACGAGAAGGCGCAGGCGCGGGAGGCGGTGGTCGAGGCCGCGCTCGGCAAGCTCGACCTCGACACCAAGGCGCGGCTGCTGGCCGGCCAGGACATGTGGTCGCTGCCCGCGATCCCCGAGATCGGCCTGGCGTCGCTGGTCATGTCCGACGGCCCGATCGGTGTGCGCGGCGTGCGCTGGACCGCCGACGACCCCTCGATCGCCCTGCCGTCCCCGACCGCCCTGGCCGCGACCTGGGACCCCTCGCTCGCCCGCAGGGCCGGCGCGCTGCTCGCCCAGGAGGCCCGCCGCAAGGGCGTCCACGTCCTGCTCGCGCCGACCGTGAACCTGCACCGGTCCCCGCTCGGCGGCCGCCACTTCGAGGCGTACAGCGAGGACCCGTACCTGACCGGCGCCATCGGCACCGGCTACGTCCAGGGCGTCCAGTCCGGCGGCGTCGGCACCACGGTCAAGCACTTCGTCGCCAACGACGCGGAGACCGACCGCTTCACCGTCGACAACATCGTCTCCCCACGCGCCCTGCGCGAGCTGTACCTGGCCCCCTTCGAAGCGATCGTCGCCAACGCCCACCCGTGGGGCATCATGACCGCCTACAACCAGGTCAACGGCACGACGATGACCGAGCACCGCTACCTCGTGAACGAGGTCCTGCGCGGCGAATGGGGCTTCGACGGCTTCAACGTCTCCGACTGGATGGCCGCCCGCTCGACCGTCGGCGACATCAAGGGCGGCATGGACGTCGCGATGCCCGGACCGCAGACCGTCTACGGTCCGGCGCTCGCCGCCGCCGTCCGCGCCGGCGACGTCGAGGAGTCCGAGGTCGACGACGCCGTGCGCAACGTGCTGCGCCTCGCCGCCCGCGTCGGCGTCCTCGAAGGCGCCGAGCCAGCCGTCCCCGAGGCCCCGGCCGGGATCGACGGCGAGGCCCTGGCCCGCGAGGTCGCCCGCCGCGCCTTCGTCCTCGTGCGCAACTCCGGTGTGCTGCCACTGCGTCCGGACGCCCGGATCGCCCTCATCGGCGCGGCCGCCCGCGACGCCCGCGTCCTCGGCGGCGGCTCCGCCACCGTCTTCCCCGCCCGCATCGTCTCCCCGCTCGACGGCCTGGGCGCCGCTCTTCCTGACGGCTCGCTCACCTACTGCGTCGGCGCCGACCCGAGCGAGGAACTCGCCCCCGCCGACAAGGGGTTCGTGCTGCGCGCCGTCTGCCGCGACGCCGACGGCACCGTCCTCGGCGAAGGCTCCCTGCCCAACGGCCAGGTCCAGTGGCTGGGCGACGACCTGCCCGCCGGGGTCACCCACGAGGCCCTGCACAGCATCGAGGTCACCGGCACGTTCACCCCGCGCGAGAGCGGCGACCACGCCTTCGGCACCCGCGGCCTCGGCGCCTACAAGCTCACCGTCGACGGCACCGTCCTCTACGACGGCGTCCAGCCGATGGGCGACGAGGCCGACCCCTTCGAGGCGTTCTTCGGCGCCCCGGTGGAGCGCGGCAAGGTGCACCTGGACGCGGGCAAGCCCGTCGAGGTCTCCCTGCTCCACCCGCTGGACAAGTCCCTCGCCATGCCGCTGCCCGCCATCATGTTCACCTTCACGCACCTCGGCCCGCGCCGCGGTGCGGACGAGCTGATCGCCGAGGCCGTCGAGGCCGCGCGCGGCGCCGAGGTCGCGGTCGTCGTGGTCGCCACCACGGAGCGCGTCGAGTCCGAGGGCTTCGACCGCGTCGACCTCCAACTGCCGGGCCGCCAGGACGACTTGGTGCGCGCCGTCGCCGCCGCCAACCCGAACACCGTGGTGGTCGTCAACTCCGGCTCCCCGGTGGAACTCCCGTGGCGTGACGACGTCGCGGCCGTGCTGCTCAGCTGGTTCCCCGGCCAGGAAGGCGGCGACGCGCTCGCCGACGTCCTGCTCGGGGCCGAGGAGCCGGGCGGCCGACTGCCCACCACCTGGGGCGCGTTCGCCTCCGCACCGGTCACGCGGACCACCCCGACGGACGGCGAACTCGCCTACAGCGAGGGCGTGTTCATCGGCTACCGCGCCTGGGACAGGGCCGGCGCCACCCCCGCGTACCCGTTCGGCCACGGCCTCGGCTACACCGACTGGACGTACGAGTCGCTCGACGTGAGCGGCACGACCGCGACGGTCCGGGTCCGCAACACCGGCGCCCGCCCCGGCCGCGAGACCGTCCAGCTGTACCTGGCCCCGGGCGAGCCCGACCCGGCCCGCCCGGCCCGCTGGCTGGCCGGCTTCACCAGCGTCTTCGCCGCCCCCGGCGAGGCGGTCGAGGCCGTCGTCGAACTCCCGCGCCGCGCCTTCGAGATCTGGGACGAGAGCGCGGGCGCATGGGCGCACCAGGCGGGTCCCTACGAACTGACCGCCGGGCGCTCGCTCACCGACGGGCGCGTCAGCGAGACGCTCATCGCCTGACGGCCCCCCCTGCTCAGGGGCGGCGGCACCTGACCCCGCCGCCCCTGTGAGCCGCCGCGCGCGCTCAGCCGCGCACCCCGAACCCGTACACCGTCTGCGACCGGTAGACCTCGCCCGGCCGCAGCACGGTGGACGGGAAGTCGGGCCGGTTCGGCGAATCGGGGAAGTGCTGCGTCTCCAGGGCGATCCCGTCGCCCGGCGCGAACGGCAGCGTCTCGTCGAAGTGGTCGGACGTGTAGAACTGCAGCCCCGGTTCGGTCGTGGCCACGCTCAGCACCCGCCCCGACCCGGGATGGTGCAACTCGGCGACGCCCACGGCCCGGTCCGTGACGCCCTTGTCGAGCACGTAGTTGTGGTCGTACCCGGCCCCCGCCTTCCGGCTCTGCCGGAAGTCGAACCGCGTCCCGGCGACCTCCGCCGCCGCACCCGTCGGGATCAACTCGTCGTCCACCACGGTCACCCGGCCGGCGTCGATGCGCACCGTGTGACTGCCCGTCGCGTTCCCGGAGCCGGGCCCGCCCAGATTCCAGTAGCTGTGATTGGTGAGGTTCACGAGCGTCGGGGCGTCGGTCGTCGCCTCGTACGAGATCCGCAGCGCCCCGCCCTCCTCCAGCGCGTACGTCGCCGAGACCTCCAGCCGCCCGGGGTAGCCCTCCTCGCCGTGCGGGGAGACGCGGCGAAGACGCACCGCGTGCTCGCCGACCGCCTCGGCGTCCCACACGCGCTTGTCGAAACCGCGCTCACCGCCGTGCAGCGCGTTGCGGCCGTTGTTCTGCGCGAGGTGGTAGATCCGCTCGTCGAGCGGGAACCGGCCGCCCGCGATCCGGTTCGCGTACCGCCCGACCAGGGCGCCCAAGTAGGGCTCCGGACGGGCCAGATACCCGGCCAGATCGTCGAACCCGAGCACGAGCCCGCCCGCGGCCCCGTCCCGGTCGGGCGCCTCGACCGACTGCAGGATGCCCCCGTAGGTCAGGACCCGTACGCGCACCCCGTCCCGCTCCAGGGTCCAGCGGTGGACGTCGGTGCCGTCGGACAGGGCGTCGAAGAGTTCACTGCGCATGATCGAGACCCTACGCCCGCCCCAGGCCCCGTCAGGCGCCCGGTTCCTTCGCGGTCACCCCGCGATACGCCAGCGTCGCCAGCCGCGCCTGCCCGCCCTTGCTGGGGTGGAACCAGTCCCAGTGGCTCAACTCGCCCTCCCCGAACCGGTAGGCGAAGACCGCCCCGTCGTCGTACCGGCACCGCTTGTCCTTCGCGCACACGTCCTTCAGCACGGCGTTGTACGCCTCGACGCGCCGCTGCACCGTGTCGCGCCGCTCGGTGGCCGCCAGGTCGGTGGCGTCCGGATCGGCCAGCATCGAGGAGCAGATCCCCAGCTTCCACACCTGCTTGCCCAGCGGATTGCCGCGCCCCGCGGACCACAGGCGCTTCAGATCCGGCACGCTCATCACGTACACCTGCGTCGTGGGCGCCTCGCCGCGCAACTGCCGCAGCGCCTCCTCGAAGTCGGCCCGGAAGCCGGCCACGGACGTCATCGCGTCGGTCGTCGACCGGCAGGCGTCGTTCGCGCCGGCCATGACCGTCACCAGTTCGGGGCGCACGGCCGCGGCCCGCTCCATCTGGCCCGGCAGATCGGCCATCCGCGCTCCGGTCTGCGCGTAGTTCCAACTGTGCGTCCTGGCGCGGCCCTTGCCGAGCAGTCGCACGGCCAGGCTCTTTACCTGGGCGTCGGTGCCGGTCGCCCAGGACACCTCGGGGCAGTCCGACAGCACGCTGCAGGCGTCGAATCCCCGCGTGATCGAGTCACCCACCGCGGCAACCGACCGCGGACTCGTGTCCCACGTCGGAGTGGGCTTCGGCGACGGCTTCGCGGCGGCCGTGGAGCCCTGGGGGCCGGGGGAGTTGTCACCGGAGGCGTCACACGCGGTGAGCGCCGTGAGTCCGAGCACGGTCGCGGCCACGGTGGCCACCGTCGCCCGGACCGCGCCGCGCGGGGCGGCTGACCGGTGCCTTCGCTTCCGCATCCCGTCGTCCCTTCCGTCACCCGCTGTCGCCTTTTCGCACCCGTACCGACCAGGCTGACGCCGTACGTGGGGCCGGGGTTGCGCCCCGCCGGGTGAAAGGTCGGCGTTTGTACGCCCCGGGACCGACAGTACGTCACACTCCTTGCACCGCTGCGCGATAGCCTCGCCCCGGGGTCCCCGGTCGACCCAGTGAGACCCCGCTGTACCGGTTCCGCTAAATTACAACACGTCAGATGTGTCCCTTTTTGTCTGGAGCTTGTCGGTCCGGGCAGAGGGAAGAAGGCTCGGCACGGGCGCGAGGCCGCTGGGGAAGGCGAACCTCGACCCACACTGGAGGTCCCGGTGACGACACGTGGAGTTCTGTACGTGCACTCCGCACCGCGCGCGCTGTGCCCGCACGTCGAATGGGCGGTCGCGGGCGTACTCGGCGCGCGCGTCAGCCTCGACTGGATCCGGCAGCCCGCGGCGCCGGGTACCTGGAGATCGGAGTTCTCCTGGCGGGGTGAGGGGGGCACCGCGGCCCAGCTGGCCTCCGCGCTGCGCGGCTGGCAGCTGCTGCGCTTCGAGGTGACGGCGGAACCCTGCGCGGCAGCGGAGGGCGAGCGCTACAGCGCCACCCCCGAACTCGGCATCTTCCACGCCGTCACCGGCATCCACGGCGACATCCTCATCCCCGAGGACCGTCTGCGCGCCGCTCTGGCCCGCTCCAAGGGCGGCGAGACGGACCTGGAGTCCGAGCTGGCCAAGCTCCTCGGCAAGCCCTGGGACGACGAACTGGAGCCCTTCCGCTACGCGGGCGAGGGCGCGCCCGTGCGCTGGCTCCACCAAGTGGTGTAACAGCCCCGAGCAGGTGGTGCCGCGGCCCCGAGCAGGTGGTGTCGCGGCCCCGAGCAGGGGGTGTAGCGGTCCTCGGGAGTCTTGAGAGGCTTCGAGAACCCCGCGAGCCGAGCATCAGAGGGCCCCGAGAGCCTCGTGAGCAACGGCGGGGGCCCGCCCCGGAAACCCGGGGCGGGCCCACTCTCGCGTACGACCGAACGGTCAGCCGAGCACTCAGACCGAACGGAACGCCAGCACCACGTTGTGGCCACCGAAGCCGAACGAGTCGTTCAGCGCGGCGATCCGGCCTTCGACGGGCAGCTTGCGCGCCTCGCCGCGGACGATGTCCGCGGCCGCCTCGGCCTCGGGGTCCAGGTTCTCCACGTTGATGGTCGGCGGAGCCACCCGGTGGTACAGCGCGAGCACCGACGCCACCGTCTCGACGCCACCGGCGCCACCGAGCAGGTGCCCGGTCATCGACTTCGTCGCGGAGACGGCGATGTGGTCGGTGTCGTCGCCGAACACCTTGCGCAGCGCCTTCAGCTCGGCCACGTCACCGGCCGGCGTCGACGTCGCGTGCGCGTTCACGTGCACGACCTCGGCCGGGTCCAGGTCCGTGTTGTTCAGCAGGTTCTGCAGGGCGGCCGCGATGCCGCGGCCCTCCGGCTCCGGCTGCACGATGTCGTGGCTGTCGGCGGAGATGCCCTGACCGACGGCCTCCGCGTAGACGCGGGCGCCACGCGCCGCGGCGTGCTCGGCCGACTCCAGGACGATGACACCCGCGCCCTCACCGAGGACGAAGCCGTCCCGGGCGGTGTCGTAGGGGCGCGAGGCACCCTGCGGGTCGTCGTTGTTCTTGGACATCGCCATCATGTTGCCGAACGCGGCGATGGGCAGCGGGTGGATGGCCGCCTCGGTGCCACCGCAGACGACGACGTCGGCGCGGCCGGTGCGGATCATCTCGATGGCGTAGCCGATGGCCTCGGCGCCGGAGGCGCAGGCGGAGACCGGCGTGTGCACACCGGCGCGGGCGCCCACGAGGAGACCCACGTTGGCGGACGGGCCGTTGGGCATCAGCATCGGCACGGTGTGCGGGGAGACGCGGCGGACGCCCTTCTCCTTCAGCACGTCGTACTGGTCGAGGAGTGTGGTCACGCCGCCGATGCCGGACGCGATGACGGCGCCCAGACGCTCGGGGTCGACGGCCGGGTCGTCGCCGGCCTTGTCGGTGAAACCGGCGTCGGCCCAGGCTTCCTTGGCGGCGATCAGCGCGAACTGCGCGGAGCGGTCCAGCTTGCGGGCCTGCGGGCGAGGGATGACCTCGCTCGGGTCCACGGCGGCCGGGGCCGCGATACGGACCGCCTGCTCGGCGGCCCACTCCTGTTCGAGGGGCTTGACACCGGAACGTCCGGCGATCAGACCCTCCCAGGTGGACGTCGCGTCGCCACCCAGCGGTGAGGTTGCGCCGATACCGGTGACGACCACGGTGCGATTGGTCGGGCTCACAGGAATTCTTTCTCCAACGGATGCGAGGGATTCAGCGGCGCCACCGCCGGGTGGCGGAGCGACTGACCTTGAGGTGCGAGCTTGTGGCTCAGGCCTGGTGGTCGAGGATGTACTTCGTGGCGTCGCCGACGGTCTTGAGGTTCTTGACGTCGTCGTCCGGGATCTTGACGTCGAAGCGCTCTTCGGCGGCGACGACGACCTCGACCATGGACAGCGAGTCGACGTCCAGGTCGTCGGTGAAGGACTTGTCCAGCTGGACGTCCTCGACCGGGATGCCGGCGATCTCGTTCACGATCTCGGCGAGACCGGCGACGATCTCTTCCTGAGTGGCGGCCATTGTGGCGCTCCTTCGGTGTGTATCCAGAGGGTGTGGCGCCCGCCGCGGAGCGGCAGGTGTTACAGCCGTACGGATCGGGTGATCCGTACGGGATGCCTAGGGGAGGGTAACGACCGTGGCGGCGTACACGAGACCTGCCCCGAAGCCGATGACGAGCGCGGTGTCGCCGCTCTTCGCCTCGCCGGTCGCCAGGAGCCGCTCCATCGCGAGCGGAATCGAGGCGGCCGACGTGTTGCCGGTGGTGCGCACGTCGCGGGCGACCGTGACGTGCTCCGGCAGTTTCAGAGTCTTCACCATCGAGTCGATGATCCGCTCGTTGGCCTGGTGGGGAATGAAGACATCCAGGTCGTCCGGGCTGATCCCGGCCGCGTCCAGCGCCTGCTGGGCGACCTTCGCCATCTCGAACACGGCCCAGCGGAACACCGCCTGGCCCTCCTGCGTGATCGCAGGGAACTTGACGTTGCCCTCGGAGTCCAGGGGCAACTGCGTCACGTCGCCGATGTGGAACTTGTCCCACGGCACGGTCTGCTTGATCGTCCCGGCCTTGTCGCCCTCGGAGCCCCACACGGTGGGGCCGATCGCGGGCTCGGTGGCCGGGCCGACGATGACGGCGCCGGCCCCGTCGCCGAACAGGAAGGCCGTCGCGCGGTCCTCCAGGTCGGTCAGGTCCGAGAGCCGCTCCACGCCGATGACCAGCACGTACTGGGCGCTGCCCTCGACGATCATGCCCTTGGCCAGCGTCAGGCCGTAGCCGAAGCCGGCGCAGCCCGCCGAGATGTCGAACGCGGCGGCCTTCTGCGTGCCCAGCTTGTCCGCGATCTCCGTCGCGATGGCCGGCGTCTGCGAGAAGTGCGAGACCGTCGACACGACGACGGCGCCGATCTGCTCGGCCCCGATCCCCGCGTCGGCGATGGCCTTGCCGGACGCCTCGATGGACATCATGGCGACGGTCTCTTCGTCATTGGCCCAGTGGCGGGTGGCGATGCCGGAGCGCGAACGGATCCACTCGTCGGACGAGTCGATCTTCTCGAGGATCACCTCGTTCGGCACGACGCGCGTCGGCCGGTACCCGCCGACGCCGAGGATGCGCGCGTACGGTGCACCCTTGCTGGGCTTGATCTTCGACATGCTGCTCGGATCTCCTTGTCAGGCCGTGGCTTCAGCGGACTCGGCGATCAGGGCGCGGGCAGCGTCGAGGTCGTCGGGGGTCTTCAGGGCGAGCGTCTTGACGCCAGGAAGGGCGCGCTTGGCGATGCCGGTGAGGGTGCCGCCCGGGCACACCTCGATCAGCGTGGTGACGCCGAGCTCCTGGAACGTCTCCATGCACAGGTCCCAGCGGACCGGGTTCGCCACCTGGCCGACGAGGCGGGAGATCACTTCGGCGCCGGTCGCGACGGACTTGCCGTCCTTGTTCGAGACGTACGTGACCGTGGGGTCGGCGGGGGCCAGGTCCTTCGCGGCCTCCTCCAGCGTCGCCACGGCGGGGGCCATGTGCCGGGTGTGGAACGCGCCGGCCACCTTCAGCGGCACCACGCGGCGCACGCCCTCGGGCTTGTCGTCGGCGAGCGCGGCCAGCTCCTCGAGCGTGCCGGCGGCGACGATCTGACCCGCCCCGTTCACGTTCGCCGGGGTCAGGCCGAGCTTCTCCAGGTGGGCGACGGTGACCTCGACGTCACCGCCGAGCAGCGCGGACATGCCGGTCTGCGTGATCTTCGCGGCCTCCGCCATGGCCAGACCGCGCGTGCGCACGAGCCGGAGAGCGGCGGCGTCGTCGAGCACGCCCGCGAACGCGGCCGCGGTGATCTCGCCGACGCTGTGCCCCGCCACCGCACCCGGCGTGATGTCGCCGAGCGCGGACGCCGACAGGAGCCCGGCCGCGACGAGGAGCGGCTGCGCCACGGCCGTGTCGCGGATCGCGTCCGCGTCGGCCTGCGTGCCGTAGTGGGCGAGGTCGAGTCCGATGGCGTCGGACCACGCGGCGATGCGGTCCGCGGCACCGGGGAGGTCGAGCCAGGGAGTCAGGAAGCCGGGCGTCTGGGCGCCTTGGCCGGGAGCGACGAGTACGAGCACTCTCACACTCTCTCTTGTGGACGGTGTGGGCCGCCCGTGGGGACAGGGACGAAGAACCGCAGGGGGAATTGTAGAGCCCCTACAAAAGCCTACGACTGGGGATCCCCGTCGGCCAGACGCCCCAGGATCAGCGCGATGCGCAGCGTGAACGCCGAGCGGACATCCGACGGCGACCAGCCGGTGACGTCGGTCACACGTCGCAGCCGGTAGCGGACGGTGTTCGGATGTACGAAGAGCATCCGGGCCGCGCCCTCCAAGCTGCTCGCCTGCTCCAGATAGACGCTGAGCGTCTCCAGGAGCGCCGAGCCGGCTTCCTCCAGCGGTCTGTAGATCTCCTCCACCAACTGCTCCCGCGCAGCCGGGTCGCCCGCGATCGCACGCTCCGGAAGTACGTCGTCCGCCAGGACCGGCCGCGGAGCGTCCTGCCAGGCCCCGCAGGCCTTGAGCCCGGCGGCCGCGGCCTGGGCGGACCGGGTGGCGGCCAGCAGGTCGGGCACGACGGGGCCGGCGACCACAGGACCGGCCGCGAACGGCCCGATCAGCGACTTGGCGACGGCCAGCGGATTGTCACTGCCGCCCGCGATGACGACCAGCCGGTCCCCGAGCACACCGGTCAGGACCTGCAGCTTGGCGTGGCGCGAGGCCCGCCGGATCGCCTCCACGGTCAGCTCGCTGTCGCCGTCGGGCGCGGTCCCGAGCACCACGCACACGTGCTCCGGCGAGTTCCAGCCGAGCGCCGCGGCCCGACTCACCGCGCCCTCGTCGGCCTCCCCGGACAGCACGGCGTTCACCACGAGGGACTCGAGGCGCGCGTCCCACGCGCCCCGCGCCTCGGCCGCCTGCGCGTACACCTGGGCGGTCGCGAACGCGATCTCCCGTGCGTACACGAGCAGCGCCTCCCGCAGCACGCTCTCGTCACCCGGCGCGGCCACCTCGTCGATGGCCGACTCCATGACCTCGATCGTCGTGCGCACCATCTCCACGGTCTGGCGCAGGGTGATCGCCCGGGTCAGCTCCCGGGGCGCGGTGCCGAAGACGTCCGTCGAGATGGCCTGCGGGGCGTCCGGGTGCCGGAACCACTCGGTGAACGCGGCGATACCGGCCTGCGCCACGAGCCCGATCCACGAACGGTTCTCCGGTGGCATCGCCCGGTACCAGGGCAGCGTCTCGTCCATGCGCGTGATGGCCTGCGCCGCGAGGGCCCCGGACGACTTCTCCAGGCGCTTCAGGGTCGCCGAGTGCGCAGGGGGGTCCGCGTGCAGGTTCGGGCGACGGTCCGCCGGTTCGTTCGCTGAGGGCTGCGCTGATTCCGATTGGGGCACGGGAACAAGACTGCCTTATCGGAAGGGACCGGCGGAGTGGAGGGTCCGAGGCGATCCCGGCGAACGGCCGGAAACGGCGGCTACCGTGTACGGCGTGATTGACGTACGTCGCTCAGGCGACCGCTACCCCGGAGGCGAACCCGGGGCCGGGATCACCTCCCGCCACGCGTTCTCCTTCGGTCCGCACTACGACCCGGACAACCTGCGCTTCGGCGCGATCCTCGCCTGCAACGAGGAACACCTCGCCCCTGGCGCCGGTTTCGACGAGCACCCCCACAGCCACACCGAGATCGTCACCTGGGTCATCACCGGTGAACTCACCCACCGCGACTCGGCCGGCCACGAGTCCGTCGTGCGCCCCGGTGACGTGCAGCGCCTCAGCTCCGGCGGCGGAGTCCGCCACGTCGAACGCAACGACGGCGCCGAGCCCCTCGCCTTCCTCCAGGTGTGGCTTGCCCCTCGAACTCCCGGCGGCGACCCTGCGTACGAGGTGGTCCACGGGATCGCCGACTCCACCCCGTACGACGTCCCCGCGGCGGGCGCCATGCTGCACGTACGGCGATTGGCGGCGGGCGAGCGCACCGGACTGCCGACCGCCCCGTACGTCTACGTCCACGTGGTGCACGGCGAGGTGCGGTGCCAGGACGCGCAGTGGGAGCAGGGGGACGCCGCCCGGATCACCGACGAGGCCGGGCTGGAGATGGTGGCGACCACACCGGCGCACGTGCTGATCTGGGAGATGACCGGCTGAATCCGGCCGCGGACCGGCCATCACGGCACCCGGTCAGACCTCCGCGAGGACCGCGTCGGTGAACGCCGGCCAGACCTCTGCCGCCCACGGCCCGAAGGCCCGGTCCGTCAGCGCCACGCACGCCACCCGGGCGTCCGGGTCCGCCCACAGGAACGTGCCGGACTGGCCGAAGTGCCCGAACGTCCGCGGTGACGAAGAACTCCCCGTCCAGTGCGGCGACTTGTGGTCCCGGATCTCGAACCCGAGTCCCCAGTCGTTCGGGTTCTGGTGCCCGTACCCCGGCAGTACCCCCTTCGTTCCCGGGTACTGCACCGTCATCGCCTCCGCCACGGTGCGCGGGTCGAGCAGCCGGGGTGCCTGCACCTCCGCGGCGAACCGCACCAGGTCGTCCACCGTCGACACCCCGTCCTTGGCGGGGGAGCCGTCCAGTGTGGTCGAGGTCATGCCGAGGGGCTCGAACACGGCCTGCCGCAGGTACTCGGCGAACGGCATGTCCGCCGCCTTCGCGATGTGGTCCCCGAGCACTTCGAAGCCCGCGTTCGAGTACAGCCGCCGCGTCCCCGGCTCCGACGTCGTCCGGTGCTCGTCGAAAGCGAGCCCGCTGGTGTGCGCCAGCAGGTGCCGCACCGTCGAACCCTCGGGGCCGGCGGGCTCGTCCAGTTCGATGGCCCCCTCCTCGTACGCGACGAGGGCCGCATAGGCGGCGAGCGGCTTGGTGACCGAGGCCAGCGGGAAACGATGGTCCGTGGGGCCGTGCGTGCCCGACACGGTGCCGTCCGCACGGACGACGGCTGCGGCGGCGGTCGGGACCGGCCAGTTCTCGATCAAGGCGAGGCTCTGCATGGGTACGAGCCTAGAGCGTCAGCCTCATGGCGGGCGCGGGGGTGCGGGCGAACCCGAGGGAGCTGTAGAGCGGCTCGCCCTGCGCCGTCGCGTGCAGGTCGATCCGGCGCACGCCGCGCTCTCGGTACCAGTCCAGGAGCGCCTCCACGCAGGCACGCGAGAATCCCTGACGGCGGTGGACCGCGTCGGTGCACACGTTGAAGATGTGGCCGGATGTACCGGACGGATTGCCGGGGCTGCCCAGACCCTGGTGGATCGCCCCCGTCGCGCAGGCCGCGAGATGGCCGCCGCCCGAGGGCGCGTCGACAACGAAAGCCGTCAACTCGCCGTCCGGATCGGCGAGATGGGTGCGCAGGGCCTCGGTCGCGGCCGGTTGCCAGCTCACATCGGCACTGGGGCTCATCGCATCGAGCATGATCTTGCGCAGGCGGACGAGTTCCTCGGCGTCCCCGGGGATCGCGCGGCGTACGGAAGGCATGATCCAGACGGTAACGGCGGCGCCATGCTGTTGTCGCCGGGAAAATCCCGTGACTGCTTGCTTGGAGTGCACTCCAAGGTTCTAGCGTGGAGACCATGACGGTGATGGAGACCACGCCCGCACCCACCCGGACCAAGGTGGACAGCTGCGCCTCGGCGCCGAGCGCCCATCCACGCCCGGACGGTCAGGACCGGTACACGATCAGCGAGGTGGTCGCCTACACCGGACTGACCGCGCACACGCTGCGCTGGTACGAGCGGATCGGCCTGATGCCCGACGTCGACCGCTCGCACACCGGTCAACGCCGCTACAGCAATCGCGACCTCGACTGGCTCGCCTTCGTCGGCAAGCTGCGGCTCACCGGCATGCCGGTCGCCCACATGGTCCGCTACGCCGAACTCGTACGACTGGGCGAGGAGACCTTCGAGGAGCGTCAGGAACTCCTGGAGTCGACCCGCCGCGACGTCCTGAACCGCATGGCCGAACTCCAGGACACTCTGGCTGTGCTCGACCACAAGATCAATTTCTATGCGGGCGCCCAGCAGGCGTCAGAGAGGGTCTGAAGTTCATGACCAGCACGGAACGGACGCCGCAGGCGGGCGAACAGCGCATCTCCACTGTTGAGTTGGGAAGCAACGGGCCCGTGGTGGGCATTCAGGGACTCGGCTGCATGGGCATGAGCTTCGCCTACGGTCCGACGGACGCCGACGAGGCGCGGGCCACCCTGGAGCGAGCCCTGGAACTCGGCGTCACCCTGTACGACACCGCCGACGCCTACGGTTCCGGTGAGAACGAGAAGTTCCTTGCTCCTTTCGTCAAGGCACATCGTGACGAGGTCGTCCTCGCGACCAAGTTCGCCCTCGGGATCGACCCGAGCGACCCGACGAAGCGCACCATCAACAACGACCCCGCTTACATCCGGACCTGCATCGACGCCAGCCTCCAGCGCCTGGACGTCGACTCGATCGACCTGTACTACATGCACCGCAGGGACCCGAAGGTGCCCATCGAGGAAACGGTCGGCGTGATGGCCGAACTCGTCGCCGCCGGCAAGGTCAAACACCTCGGGCTGAGCGAGGTCACCGCCGACGAACTCCGCGCCGCCCAGGCCGTCCACCCGATCGCAGCCGTCCAGTCCGAGTGGTCACTGTTCAGCCGCGACATCGAACAGTCGGTGGTGCCGACCGCCGCGGAACTCGGTGTGGCGCTCGTCCCCTACTCGCCGCTCGGCCGCGGCTTCCTCACCGGTGCCTTCGTCAGTGCCGACAAGGAGCTGTCCGCCAACGACTTCCGGCGTCAGCAGCCCCGGTTCACCGGAGACAACGCCGCCGTGAACGCGGCCCTCCTCGCGCCGGTCCGCCAGATCGCCGAGGCGCACGGTGCCACGCCGGGGCAGGTCGCCCTGGCCTGGGTGCAGCGACAGGCGCAGACCTTCGGCCTGCCCGTCGTCGCGATCCCCGGTACGCGCAAGCGCAGTCGTGTAGAGGAGAACACCGCGGCGACGCACATCGCCCTCACCGACGAGGAGTTGGCGCTGCTCGAGCCCATCGCCTCCCAGGTGTCCGGTGACCGCTACGCCGACATGACCTTCACCTCGGCGGGCCGCGAATAGTCGCAGGACCGGCGTCCGGCGGCCGACCGCCGTCGGGCGCCGGACGCTCGACGCAGTACCGGGCGGGCCCCGCGCCCCGACCGTGGGAAGGGCGAGAAGCACCGGCCACGATCCGCAGACGGCGGCCGGTCCGGGCCCTCATGCCAGCCCCAGTGCGAACACCGTGAACCCGGCAGCGAACAGTGCCGCCAGTGCCCGGATCCCTCGGCTCGCCCGGCCCCACGGCGACTCGAAGCCCCGTGCGTAGCGGCCTATCAGGCCGAGCAGCACCGCGAACACTGGCAGCCACGCGAGGCGGCCCGCTATCCACGCCAGTGTGTCCGGCCCTGCGGTCAGGCCCGGTATCGCCCCGGCGAAGGAAGCGGGGACCGCCGCCGCGAGCATGGCCGTCTGGTGCCAGCACAGGATCGTCATCGCCGACAGGTTGATCACCACGACCGGCGCCCACAGCGCGGGACGGCGCAACAGACGGCCGATGCGCTCGCGAAGCAGGATCGCCGCGCCGCTCTGCGCCGCCGCCAGGGCGAGGACCAGGAGCGACGGAGGATGGGAGTTCGTCCTGGCCTCGCCCGGCACCCCGACCATCGATGCGGGGTAGTGGAAGGCGAGCAGTAGCGCCGCGAACAGGGCGGTTCCCCCGGCGAGAAGGACCCATGCGCCACGCCTGCCGAGCCTCTTCTGGGCCCAGCAGACGCCCAGTTGGTAGGCGAACATCCAACCCGGCAGCAGGTTCAGCAGGCTCAGCCAGGACGGCATGTCCGTAGCGAAGGGGCCGTACCGAAGAAAGTCGACGGTGGCGACCACGGCGAGGAGTGGCGCCGCCGCCCAGGCGCCGAGCCTGCGGGCGGCCCGAATGCAGAAGGGCGTGAACGCGGTGATCACCGTGTAGACACCGACGAACCAGAGCGGCTGTATCACCAGCGTGGCGCCGGTGCGCAACGTCGCCCCCGGTACCCCGAGCGCGTACAGCACCGGGATCATCGCCGCCCAGACCGCGGTCACCCCCAGAACAGGACGGCCGAGTCGGGCCAGCCGGCCCCGCAGCCAATGGACCGTGGACGTGCCGCGCTCCTGCGCCCGGCGGTACGACAGCGCTGACGCGTATCCACCCACCAGGAAGAAGACGCCGAGCATCTGCAACACCCAGCTCAGCGGTGCGAAGAAGCCGAAGGCGGACAGCGGACTCGCGTTGTGCAGGGCACCTTGAGTGTCCAGGGTGAAGCCTCCGAGAAGCCAGTGACCGGTCGGAACGGCGAGCAGTGCCAGGGCGCGCAGCCCGTCCACCGCCCGGTCGCGGTGGGCCGGGGTCTTCGCATCGATCGCGGAGACGGCAGAGGCGGCCGAGGCCCGCAGGGTGGTAAGGGTCATCGGGTCGCTCCGGTGGCGATGTCGGTGAAGGCACGCAGCGAGTCCGTACCGGGCGCGAAGTAACCTGTGTGCCCTTCGGCGCGCTCGGCCGGCACCCGGCGGGCCCCGAAGGACGGGACGGTGGGATCGGCGCCGTGTCCCAGACCGAGCAGCTCGACATGGGGAACCTTGGCGATCCAGTCGCTGTCGTCCCGCGCCGCCCACACCCGGGCCGAGGTGTGCAACGCGGACACGTCGTCCACGCGCAGTCCGGGGGAGGCGACCATCACCAGGTCCGACGCGGGCAGTTCGGGTGCGGCGATCCCGCACACCACCGACCCGTAGCTGTGACAGAAGACGGACGGCCTCGGCGTTCCCGCGGCGGTGAGGCCCTGCACGAAGCGGGCCAGACGCGGCGCTCCCGCCTCGGCGAGCCGTCCCGTGGCGGCATCCGGACCGAGGCCGACCGGAGTGGTGTATCCGACCCACGACACCACGGCCGTGCGCTCCTTGGCCGCCGTGTACAGAGACTTCGCCATTCCGGCCGGAGTCCCGTACACGTCCTTGGCGCGGTCGAACGAACCCAGGTCGATGTCGGAACCGGGAACGATCACGGATACATGCCGGGCGGTCGCCAAATCCCCGTAGACCTCGGCGATTTGGCCACGGCCACGGGGATCGAACGCGAGTATCCGGCGATCGGTGGCGAGGAGTTCGGCGTAGCGTCCGGCGAGGGCGCGTGCCGTTGCCCGCGCCTGCGACGGCAGCGTCGTGTCCTGTGCGGTCGACCGGGCCCGCGACTCCTCGGCACGCAACGACCGCTTGTTCGCCTCGTAGCGCAGGGCGAGCGGTGCGCCGTCCAGATTGCCGACGACCGAAGGATGCCGGTCGGCCAGCCGGTGCTGCTCCGCGTCACTCAACCCGCGGAAGAACGCGGCCATCTGTGCCGGATCCGTCGTCGCCGGATCCGGCAACGGGGTCCTCAGGGTGTCGTCCGCCCGCCAGGACGCGGTGCCCGGTGGCGGGCCGGTGAGCGGGCGCTGCTCATGGCCCGAAGCCCAGCCCGCGGTGCCGGCGACGATCGTCGTCGTGAGCGCGGCGACGATCAAGGTGCGGTGTCCGCGTCGTTTCCAAGAACCCAGGCCCATCGCCTGTCTCCCCTCCACCCGTTGGCATGACGAGGGGAAGGTAGAAAGCCGGCCTGCGCCGGCACGTCACACTGCGGAGCCAACTTGCGGCTGATACCGAGGTATCGGCACCTCATTCCGCAGTAGGGGGCGGCGTGGCCGCACAGCGCTGAACTCGCAAGGAGCGCTGATACCTGGGTAGTTGGACAGGCGCGGACGAGCGTGGCGCGTCGAGTGGGCCGGGAGGAAGCAGTACTCGGGTATCAGGCGCTACTGCCCGCCGGGCGTGACGAGCCCGGACTCGTACGCGAAGATCACTGCCTGGGCCCGGTCGCGCAGCCCCACCTTCGCGAGCACCCGGCCGATATGGGTCTTCACGGTCTGTTCGGCGAGGACCAGCTTCTGGGCGATCTCCTGGTTGGACAGGCCGCGCGCGATGAGCTCCAGAACCTCCAGCTCGCGTGGCGTCAGGCTCTTGAGCTGCGGGGAACGGTCCTTGCGCGTGGGCCGGGTCCGGGCGAACTCCTCGATGAAGCGCTTGGTGACGGTCGGTGCGAGCAATGCCTCGCCGGCTGCCACGACACGTACCGCGGCGATCAGATCGGTGGGCGGTGCGTCCTTGAGCAGAAAGCCCGACGCCCCCGCGCGCAGCGCGGCATACACATAGTCGTCCACGTCGAACGTCGTGAGCATCAGTACCTTGGGGCGGTGCACCACACCCGGTGGTGGGTCGAGCAGTTCGCGCGTCGCCGCGAGACCGTCCATCTCGGGCATGCGCACGTCCATGAGGACCACGTCGGGGTGCGTGGACCGACTGATGTCGACTCCCTGCCTGCCGTCCGCGGCCTCGCCCACGACGTCGATGTCACTCTGCGCGGCCAGCAGTGCGGCGAATCCCGCCCGCACCATGCTCTGGTCGTCGACGATGATCACGCGGATGGTCATGCGTCCTGAAATCCTTTACGCCGTGGGGGAGTCGGGCACGGCCAGGGGAAGCCGGGCAGCGACACGGAAACCTCCGTCGGGAAGCGGCCCCACGTCCAGCGTGCCGCCGACCAACCGTACGCGCTCGCGCATCCCTATCAGTCCGTGCCCGGTGCCGGTCGACTCGAGAGGGGAAACAGGTTCACGGGGCGGCCCGTTGACCACGATCACCAGCAGCGCGTCGTCGTCCAGGTCGACCGAGATGTGCGCCTGCGCGCCGGGGGCGTGTCGCACCACGTTCGCCAGCGCCTCCTGCACGATGCGGAACGCGGACAGGTCCACCGCGGGCGGCACGTCGGCCAGTTCACCGACGAGCGCCAGCTCCAGGAATGACACGTCCACCGGCACCTGCCCTCTGACGGTCGACTCCACCAACTGCCGCAGATGGGCGAGGCCGGGCTGCGGCGCGAGATCGCCCTGGGCGTCCTCGCTGCGCAGCACGGCCAGGAGGCGCCGCATCTCGGTCAGCGATTCCCGTGCGCCGGCCGCGATGGACGCGAACTCCTCGCGTGTCTCACCGGTCAGACCCTGCAGCCGGTACGGCGCGGAGTCCGCCTGCACGGTGATCACCGACATGTGATGGGCCACCACGTCATGCAACTCCCGGGCGATCCTCGCCCGCTCCTCCAGCAGGGTGCGGCGGGTCCGCTCGGCGTCGCTGATCGTCTCCTGCTCGACGAGTCTGCGCTGGGTCTCGCCGCGTTCGCGCAGGAGGGTGCCCAACAGCAGGACTCCGCCGCTCAGAACGATGAGCAGCACGCTCGTGTCCTGGCTCGTCCGGTCACGAAAGAAGCCGAGTGCGATGCTCACGACGACGGTGACCAGCCAGACGCCGAGCAGAGCGCGGCGGCTCTCCCGCAGCGACAGGGCGATGCACAGCACCACGTAGCCCACGACGACCATGGGAGTGAAGGGCGAAGGATAGTGCGCGTCCCCGTGGAAGATCGGGAGCGTGCCCAACACGACCGCGGTGATCGTGAGACACCAGGCGGCCAGCGGGCGGCTGACCGCGAGAAGCAGGGGGGCGGACTGAGCGACACCGACGGCACCTGCGAGGCCGCTGTCGACGCCGTAGTCGCCGGACAGCACCTGCGTCGTGACCGGGATGAGCACGGCGATGAAACCCAGCGCGATCAGATAGGGAAGCACGCGCATCCACCGCTGGGGAGCCTGGGCGAACAGCGGCTCCGACCGGTCGCCGCCAAAAGCGCCGACAAGTGCCGTACCGGCCGAGGCCAGCCTGCCCCTGTCGCCCGCGCCTCGCAGGCGGCGGCCGAGCGCACCGGGCACGGGCGGGAGCCCCGCTCGCCCGGAGTCGTCGTCCGGTGGGCGGGGTGGCTGATCAGGAGAGGGCGGCGCAGTGCTCATGGCCAGATCAGCGTAGGCAATGAGCCGGGCCCATGACGTCATACCGAGGTGCTCAACCGCACCTCATACCCAGGTATCACCGGTCCCGGTCCAGCCGGCGTTCACAGCTCGGCGAGCAGCTCGGCCTTCTTCGTCGTGAACTCGGTGTCGGTGACCAGGCCCGCCTGGTGCAGTTCGCCGAGGTGGCGGATGCGCTCGGCGATGTCCGCCGGGTCACGACGCCCGGACGACACGGCCTCGGCGTGCAGCGCAGCGGTCGACGCGGGCGCGGAACCCGAGGACCGGACGGCGGCGAGCACGGAGGCGGCGAACGGCAGCGACTCGTGCACGGGCCCGTAGCCGAGTCCGAAGACGACCGCCGCCGGGTCCTGGTCGGCCTGTCCTGGCTGCTCACCGGCGCCGTCACGGTGCAGGAGACGCAGATGCCCCTCGAACAGTTCGGGCGAACGCCACTCCACGCCGCTCAGGTCGGCGACCGGGAACGTCTGGTCCCCGGCCTTCCACTTCGCGGACGAGGCGCCCGTCCAGAACCAGCGGAAGGACACGGATGTGCCGTCGAAGGACGCCTTGCCGTCGTACGCCTTGAACTGATGCGGAGCCTCGGGAGGCGCCACCAGGTAGCCGTCCGGCCAGATGTCCTCGTCGGCGACGAGCTTGCCGCGCAACTCGTCCGCGTAGTACTCGGCAAGCGTCTCCCGCTCGGCGGGCAGCACCAGGCGGTAGGGGTCGCAGCTCTCCTTGAGCTGCCCCGACGCGGCATCCATCAGCGGATCGGCGCCCGGTCTCGGCACGGCGTGCAGCACTACGGTCCCGCGTTTGCCAGGAGTCAGAGTCACCGCCGCGATCGCTTCCAGAGGGATGCGGCGTTCGCCGAGCGCCTGAAGGAGCTTCGGCGTACGGATCCCCCGTTCGAAGCGGATGAGCACGGAGTCGGACTCGAACTCCCAGGCGGCGTGAAATCCGGCCAGTACATCACCCATGCGGCTCATCGTATGCGGCACGCGCTCCCCCGTCGCCTGTTGCGTAAGACCGCTGTCTGGCCGTTTTCTACGCGCGTCAGGCGGAGGCACCACCGGAAAAACCCTCCCGACAGTCCTGATCCGCGTGCGCACATCGCACCGACTGGTACGAGCCAGTCCCGATCTCGGCGAAGTTGCTGAGGCTCTCGGTGCCCGGTTCGAAGTAACCGGTGTGGCCCTTGGCGTCCGCTGCGGAGACGACGCGCGCGCCGAAGCCCGAGGAGACCGGGTCCGCGCCGTGCCCGAGGCCGCCCACTTCCATGTAGGGAACGTCCTGGATCCAGTCGTCCTTGTCGCGGGCGGCCCACACGCGCGCGTGGGTGTGCAGGTCGGACGCGCTCTCCGCGCGCATGCCCGGGCTGCCCGCCACGGCGATGTCACTGACCCGTGAGGGGAGGGCGTGGGCTGCCACACCGCACACCACGGATCCGTAACTGTGGCAGTACAGGGCGACGGGGGAACGACCGGGCAGTCCCCGCAGCATGGCGTTCAGGCGGACCGCGCCGTCGTCGGCGCGCATGGCCGTGGCGGCGTCCACGCCGAGGCCGCTCGGAGCCGTGTAGTCGGCCCAAGCGATGACCGCGGTGCGCGTGCGGGGGCTCGCCGCGTGCTCTGCGGCGTACAGCGAACGGGCCATGCCCACGGGAGCCGAGTACTTGCGGAACGTGCGCTGGAAGGTCAGTACGTTCGTGTCGACGCCGGGCACCACGACGGAGACGCGCTGCGCCTTGTCGAGGTTGCCGAAGACCTCGGCCACCCTGCCGTTGCCCAGGGGGTCGAAGGCGAGGATCTTCCGGTCGGGACCGCTCAGGAGCGCGAAGCGCTTCATGCGTTGCTTCGCGTCGTCGTGTCCGACCGCGGACAGCCGGTTGTCGTGGATGCGTTTGGCCTCGACCTGGCGGGCCTGGTCGAGCGCGAGCCGGTTCGCTCGATAACGCAGTTCGATCGGCGCGCCGTTCATGTTGCCGACCGCGAGCGGATAGCGGGCGGTGAGCCGGCTCTGCTCGTGTGGGGTCAGCGACGCGAAGAAGTGCGCGAGGCGGGTGGGGGAGCCGTCGGGCGCGGGCAGAGCATGTCCGTGCAGGCTGCCGTGTTCCCATGCGGTGAGCGCGGATTGAACCGGCGAGGTGACGCTCCGGTGCTGACGCACCGCGGTCCAGCCTGTGGTCGCCAGCATGACGAACACGACGGCCAGCGCGAGCAGTGCGCGCCAGACGTTGAGTTGGGGGGATGAGTCGAAGGAAGTCACTGCGGAACACCCTAGGAGAAGCGCATGACGCTCCGTGCAACGGGTGAGGTAGATCACCGTTTCCGGGGGGTATTTAGGTAAAAACGGGCGTACTTGCTGCCATTCCCTCACGCTACGTAGCGATGGATGCGCCCCACGCGCGCGGTGGTGCGACAGCGGTCACGTTGCCCACCTCACGTCACTCACCCTCGATCACCTCACGTCACTCACCCTCGATCGTGGCGCCAGTGCTCGCCCAGGGACGGCTCGAGATGGTCAAGGTGCGACTCGGTGAGCGCGCGGATGGACTCGACGCTCGCGTCTTCGCCCGCGCCCCACAGGCGCCCTGTCATCCGCATGACGCCGCTGAACGCGGCCACGGCGACGCGCGGCCGCGGGTCGACGTCCACGTCCAGCCCCTCGCGCTCGGCGATCACGCGCGCGATCTCCTCCTCCAGCTCGGTGGAGCGGCGAAGGTGCGCGGCGAGCAGGGTCGGTGTCGACTCGATCAACTGGTAGGTGCGCATGTGGAGTTCGACCGGGATGACCTCCTCCACCGACCGGCTCAGCGCCTCCCAGGTGCCCAGAACCGTGTGGCGCAGCGCCTCGAAAGGGCTTTCCCGCAGCGGGCGTTCGCGCAGGGCGGCGACGAAGCGGGACTCGACCATCTCCTGTACGGCGAAGGCAGCCTCCTCCTTGTTCGCGAAGTACCGGAAGAACGTGCGCTGGGAGACCTCGCAGGCCTCGGCGATCTCGTCGACCGTGGTCCGGTCGAACCCCTGGGACGTGAAGAGCTCAAGTGCGGAGCGCAACAAGGAGTTCCGTGTGCGCTGCTTCTTGAGTTCACGCAGGTTCAACCGGGTCGCCATGGTCCTCTTTCTGGCTGTATGTACACACCACCGTACTGTGAGCGATCTGACAGTTACCGACTTGTGAAATGCTTTGTCAACTGTCAGGGACTGTCACTAGCCTCGAACACATGACTAGTCAGACCACTGTCGACAAGGCGGACCGGGCTCCGGAGCCCGGTCCCGCCCCGGCACCGGCCAAGGGGCTGCGCGGCCACCCCTGGCTGACGCTCTTCTCCGTCGCGATCGGCGTGATGATGGTCGCCCTGGACGGCACCATCGTCGCCATCGCCAACCCGGCCATTCAGAAGGACCTCGGCGCGAGCTTCGCCGACGTCCAGTGGATCACCAACGGCTACTTCCTCGCCCTCGCGGTCGCGCTCATCACCGCGGGCAAGCTCGGCGACCGCTTCGGGCACCGACAGACCTTCCTCATCGGCGTGGTCGGTTTCGCCGCGGCCTCAGGGGCCATCGGCCTGTCCGACAGCATCACGTTCGTCATCACGTTCCGTGTGTTCCAAGGCCTGTTCGGCGCGCTGCTCATGCCCGCCGCGCTCGGCCTGCTGCGCGCCACCTTCCCCGCCGAGAAGCTGAACATGGCGATCGGCATCTGGGGCATGGTGATCGGCGCCTCGACCGCGGGCGGCCCGATCCTCGGCGGTGTGCTCGTCGAGCACATCAGCTGGCAGTCCGTCTTCTTCATCAACGTTCCCGTGGGCGTCATCGCCCTCGTCTTCGGCCTCTTCATCCTTCTCGACCACCGCGCCGAGAAGGCTCCGCGATCCTTCGACATCCTCGGCATCGTGCTGCTGTCCGGCGCGATGTTCTGCCTGGTGTGGGCGCTCATCAAGGCGCCGGCCTGGGGCTGGGGCGACGGCCTGACCTGGGCGTTCATAGCCGCTTCGGTGCTGTGCTTCGCCTTGTTCGCGCTCTGGGAGACGCGCGTGGCGGAGCCGCTCATCCCGCTCGCCCTGTTCCGCTCCGTGCCGTTGTCGGCGGGCGTGGTGCTGATGGTGCTCATGGCTATCGCGTTCATGGGCGGCCTGTTCTTCGTCACGTTCTATCTGCAGAACGTGCACGGCATGAGCCCGATCGACAGCGGCCTGCACCTGCTGCCGCTCACCGGCATGATGATCGTCGCCTCGCCGCTCGCGGGCGCGATGATCACGAAGGTCGGCCCCCGCATCCCGCTCGCGGGCGGCATGGCGTGCACGGCTATCGCGATGTACGGAATGTCCACACTGGAAGCGGGCACCGGCAGCGGCATCATGTCCGTCTGGTTCGCCCTGCTCGGTCTCGGCCTCGCCCCCGTGATGGTCGGTGCCACCGAAGTCATCGTGGGCAACGCGCCGATGGAGCTCTCGGGCGTGGCCGGTGGGCTCCAGCAGGCCGCCATGCAGATCGGTGGCAGCCTCGGTACCGCCGTCCTCGGCGCCGTGATGGCTTCGAAGGTCGACAACGACCTCGCCGGCAATTGGGCTGACGCCAAGCTTCCGCCGCTCACTCCCGGTCAGATGGACCAGGCGTCGGAGGCTGTACAGGTAGGCGTCGGTCCGGTCCCGCCCGGGACCCCGGCCGGCATCGCCGCGAAGATCTCCGACGTCGCGCACGACACCTTCATCTCCGGCATGAGCCTCGCCTGCCTGGTGGCCGCCGGTGTGGCGGTCGTCGCCGTCTTCGTCGCCTTCCTGACCAAGCGGGGCGACAACGCGGAGGCCGCAGCGGGTGCCGCGCACATCTGACACGGGACGGAGCATGCGCACACTGCACGCCCCCGTTCGCGGACGTCGACGCACCTTTCCTTAGTCGCGAACAGGCGCTGAAACCGCCCTTGTGAGGGAAGCCCCCGGGGAACTATCCGGGGGCTTTCGCTTATCCGGGTGACGTCCCTCGGCGACCCTTCCCGGAATCAGATCCTCCGGGCCAAAGTGTCAGGCAAGTGATCAGTCGCGACAGCAACTGGTCGACACGACACGGGGGTTGCATCACATGCGCACATCCATGCCCATGACCATCGCCGCAGCCGCACTCGCCGCGGTGGCACTCACACCAGGCCTGGCCACCGCGGCAGCGCCACCGACACTCGGCGACTGCGCGGCGGGGGAGCTGTGTCTCTGGGGCAAGACCGGGTTCAAGGGACCCCGGCACACCTATGAATTGGCCGGGACCGATATCGAGAGCTGCGTCGCGCTGCCGGAGGGGAGCAGCGCGGCGTCCGTCGCCAATCGCACCGGCCGGCCCGTCACCACCTACCAGTCCGCGGAGTGTGCGGAGACCGGGGAGTTCCAGACGTACCCCGGCAGTGGTACGTGGGAGCCCGAATCGCCCTACCGGGTCCGGGCGTTCAAGATCTGGGAGAGATAAGGGAGAGGGGGGTGCGCCGCGCGCGATAGACAGCCGTGGACGGGGTACTCGCTTCATCGCCCGAGCCGGACGAACGATCCCGAGGAGTTCCGGACGAACTCGAGGAGTGATGATGGCGGGCTTCGGAAACACCACGCGCAAACACCCCCGCTCACGTGACCGCATGCGGCCACGGACCAGGCCGGACCGCGCGTCGCTCGGAATCATCGGGCTCATCTGCGCGATCGCCGGGTTCTTCGTCCTTCAGATCGTGCTGGGTCCGGTTGCGCTCGTGTGCGGCTGGCTGGCCATGGGACGCCGCTGGACCGGTACGAAGTCCATGCCGGCTCTCGTCGCGGTCGTCCTCGGAGCGATCGACACCCTGCTCGCGATCGTCTGGCTGGCCTCATCGGCCGGCCCGGCAGGGGGCGGACTGCTCTGAGGCGAGCGCGGAAGCCGCGTGAGCACGGGGTGAGCACGATCGGCTGAGTGCGCGTCCGACGGCACCGGCTGCGCCGACCATCCGAGCGGTCAACTCCACATGGCCCCGGGCGACTTCCCGGGGCCATCACTGGGGACCCCCGCGCTGGACTGCGGTACGTCTGTTTTGGCGGCGGTGGCGGCAGTAGCCGCAGCGGGGCAGGCGGCCGTTTCCGATGAGCCCGTGGCGGTCGCCTTCGGTGAGCCCGTGATCGACGGCCTCGGCCCGGGCGAGTCCTGATCGGGTGAACCGGACCCAGGGACCACCGCCGCCCCCGGGACCAGCGTCACAGGAACGTTCGGCGGTGCGGGCTGCCCCGAAAGCACTGCCACCTGCGCTCGCAGCGCCCTCACCTCGTGCGCGAGCGCCTCGATCGCCTCCATCTGGCGTCGCTCCTGCGCGTCGTCCTTCTCGAACCGGGAGATGAACCATGCCGCGATATTGGCGGTGACCACACCGAGCAGCGCGATGCCGGACAGCATCAGACCCACCGCGATCACCCGGCCCATGCCCGTCGTGGGTGCGTGGTCGCCGTAGCCGACCGTCGTCATCGTGGTGAACGACCACCACACGGCGTCGCCCAACGTCTTGATGTTGCCCTCTGGCGACTCGCGCTCCACGGAGAGCACCGCCAGCGAACCGAACATCAACAGGCCCACCACGGCGCCGCCCACATACGTGGTCAGCCTTATCTGCTCGGCCATCCGGGCCCGGCGGCCCACCAGCATCAGAGTCGACACCACACGCAGCAGCCGCAAGGGCTGTGCCAGAGGGAGCACCACGGCAAGGAGGTCGAGGGGGTGCGAACGCACGAAATGCCGACGGTCCGGGGAAAGGACCAGGCGGACGACGTAGTCGAGGGCGAACGCGCCCCACACCACCCACTCCGCGATCGAGCACGCCTCGTTCACCGCGCGCGAGGCGTCCGGCCGCACGATAGGGACGGCGTAGGCGACGGCGAAGACCAGCGCGAAGGCGAGCAGCGGTCGCTGCGTGCGCTGTTCCCAACGGACCTGTGCCGGTTGCTCCTTCATGCGCGCATCGTAGGAAATGCCGGAGGGCAGCGGGACCCTTGGCCCCGCCGCCCTCGCGGTGGCGGACTGTCGCTCGGCGGGCTGTTACGCGTCGCCCCCGGCCGCGCCCGGGTCCGCGGCGGTGACGTCGAGCAGTTGGTAGCGGTCGATCGCCTGCTTCAGGACCGACCGGTCGACCTTGCCCTCTCGCGCCAGTTCCGTCAGGACGCCGACCACGATCGACTGTGCGTCGATGTGGAAGAAGCGGCGCGCGGCGCCCCGGGTGTCGGCGAAGCCGAACCCGTCGGCTCCGAGCGACTGGTAGGTGCCGGGCACCCAGCGGGAGATCTGGTCGGGTACGGACCGCATCCAGTCGGAGACCGCGATGAACGGCCCCTGCGCGCCGGACAGCTTCTGCGTGACGTAGGGCGTGCGCTGCTCCTCTTCGGGGTGCAGCAGATTGTGGCGCTCTACCTCCACTGCCTCGCGGCGCAGTTCGTTCCACGAGGTCGCGGACCACACGTCGGCGCGTACGTTCCACTCCTGCGCGAGGATCTGCTGGGCCTCCAGGGCCCAGGGGACACCGACGCCGGAGGCCATGATCTGCGCGGGGATCGTGCCCGAGGTCCCGGTGCTGATGCGGTGGATTCCCTTGAGGATGCCCTCGACGTCGACGTCGGCCGGCTCCGCGGGGTGCTGGATCGGCTCGTTGTAGACGGTGAGGTAGTAGAAGACGTTCTCACCGGGCTGGCCGTCGGCCGTCGGGCCGTACATCCGGCGCAGACCGTCCTTGACGATGTACGCGATCTCGTAGGCGTACGCCGGGTCGTAGGCGACGCAGCCGGGGTTGGTCGAGGCCAGCAGCTGCGAGTGGCCGTCGGCGTGCTGGAGGCCCTCGCCGGTCAGTGTCGTGCGGCCGGCGGTCGCGCCGAGGACGAAGCCGCGTGCCAGTTGATCGGCCATCTGCCAGAACTGGTCGCCGGTGCGCTGGAAACCGAACATCGAGTAGAAGACGTAGACCGGGATCAGCGGTTCGCCGTGCGTCGCGTAGGCCGAGCCGGCGGCGATCAGCGAGGCGGTGCAGCCCGCCTCCGAGATCCCGTCGTGCAGCATCTGACCGGTTGGCGACTCCTTGTAGGCGAGCAGGAGTTCACGGTCGACGGACTCGTACTGCTGGCCGAGCGGGTTGTAGATCTTCGCGCTCGGGAAGAAGGAGTCCATGCCGAAGGTGCGGTACTCGTCGGGCGCGATCAGCACGAAGCGCTTGCCGATCTCCTTGTCCCGCATGAGGTCCTTCAGGAGCCGGACGAAGGCCATGGTGGTGGCGATCGACTGCTGGCCGGAGCCCTTCTTCACACTCGCATAGGCCTTGTCGTCCGGCAGCTGCAGCGGCTTCGCGCGCACGACGCGGGTCGGGACGTACCCGCCGAGCGCGTTGCGGCGGTCGTGCATGTACTGGATCTCTTCGGAGTCGCGGCCGGGGTGGTAGTACGGCGGGGCGCCGCCCTCCAGCTGCGCGTCGGTGATCGGGATGTGCAGCCGGTCGCGGAAGCCCTTGAGGTCGTCGACCGTCAGCTTCTTCATCTGGTGCGTGGCGTTGCGGCCCTCGAAGTTCGGGCCGAGCGTCCAGCCCTTGACCGTCTGCGCCAGGATGACCGTCGGCTGGCCCTTGTGCTCCTTGGCCGCCGTGAACGCCGCGAAGATCTTCTTGTGGTCGTGACCGCCGCGGCCCAGGTGCAGGATCTGGTCGTCGGACATGTTCTCGACCATGGCCCGCAGCCGATGGTCGTCGCCGAAGAAGTGGTCGCGGATGTACGAGCCGGGCTCGGTGGCGTAGGTCTGGAACTGGCCGTCGGGCGTGGTGTTCAGCTTGTTGACCAGGACGCCGTCGCGGTCCTGCGCGAGCAGCGGGTCCCAGCTGCGGTCCCAGACGAGCTTGATGACGTTCCAGCCGGCGCCGCGGAACTGGGACTCCAGCTCCTGGATGATCTTGCCGTTGCCGCGCACCGGGCCGTCGAGGCGCTGCAGGTTGCAGTTGACGACGAAGGTGAGGTTGTCGAGGCCCTCGCGGGCCGCGATGGAGAGCTGGCCGAGGGACTCGGGCTCGTCCATCTCGCCGTCGCCGAGGAAGGCCCACACCTGCGACTTGGAGGTCTCCGCGATGCCGCGGGCCTCCATGTAGCGGTTCATCCGGGCCTGGAAGATCGCACCGAGCGGGCCGAGGCCCATGGAGACGGTGGGGAACTCCCAGAAGTCCGGCATCAGACGCGGATGCGGGTACGAGGAAAGCCCGTTGGGGGCCTTCGACTTCTCCTGGCGGAAGGCGTCGAGCTGGTTCTCGGTGAGCCGGTCCAGGAGGTACGCGCGGGCGTAGATGCCCGGCGAGGCGTGGCCCTGGAAGAAGATCTGGTCGCCGCCGTCGCCCTCGTCCTTGCCGCGGAAGAAGTGGTTGAAGCCCACGTCGTACAGCGACGCCGAAGAGGCGAACGTGGCGATGTGGCCGCCGACGCCGATGCCGGGGCGCTGCGCGCGGGACACCATCACCGCGGCGTTCCACCGCGTCGCGTTGAGGACCTTGCGCTCGATCTCCTCGTTGCCGGGGAAGAACGGCTCGTCCTTGGTGGCGATCGTGTTGATGTAGTCCGTGCTGCGCATCTCGGGCACGGCCACGCGCTTCTCGCGGGCCCGCTCGATCAGTCGGAGCATCAGGTAGCGGGCCCGCTCGCGGCCGCGTTCGTCGACTGCGGCATCAAGGGAGTCGAGCCACTCCTGGGTCTCTTCGGGATCGAAGTCCGGGACCTGGCTGGGGAGACCGCCAATGATGATCGGGTTGCGATCGGATCCGGAAGCCACGCTGTTCCTTCACTGTCGGTGATGCAACTGTTCCACTGTCGGGTACGCCGTTGCCCATCGTGTACCTCGGAATCGGAATCGTCATCTCTACCGAGAGGTAATCCGGAGACATCCGGAGGTCGGGGCGTGGCTCGAGAGCGGTTACGACTAAATCGCAACGATACGCCCATCTCGCTCAGGTGTTCCTTGAGTACTCCTCGGGGCTGGTCGACCCCGGTTACCCTCTGTGCAGGAGCAGGGCGGGCAAACCCGGCAGATCGCTGTGGCGTACATCACCGGCCTGCGGGAATCCTTGACAGGAGTTGTGGTGGCACGGCCTGGAACGTCACCGTTTCGGCGGTCTCGACGGCCGGGTACTTGCGCGATCCGTCGCGCACGTGTGGACTACGGCCAACGCTTCGCGCGTGCGCGATGCTGCAGACAACTTCGTAAACATGATCAGGAGGCAATCCGTGAGCGCGACCGCGGACCACGCGGAGTCGAACCTTGCCGTCAGGCTCGGTTTCCAGCCCGAAATGGTGGTCCAGGAGATCGGCTACGACGAAGACGTCGATCAGGAGCTCCGTGAGGTCATTGAGGCCGCCATCGGCAGCGAACTCGTCGACGAGGACTATGACGACGTGGCTGATGCCGTGGTGCTCTGGTTCCGTGAGGACGACGGGGACCTGACTGATGCGCTGGTGGATACCACCACGTACATCGAAGACGGCGGTTACATCCTGCTTCTGACGCCGAAGACCGGGCGTGACGGGTACGTCGAGCCGAGCGAGATCGGCGAGGCCGCCACCACCGCCGGGCTCTCGCAGACCAAGGGCGTCAGCGTGGGCAAGGACTGGACCGGGAGCAGGTTGGTGACGCCGAAGACAGCTGCCAAGAAGCGGTAGCCGTCCCGACGGCGGGAATATCCCTACGCAAGGCCCCTGGGGCGCGCTGCTGCGTGCTCCAGGGGCCTCACGCGTCTCGGGGGCCCTGGCCCGGCGGGCGACCGCCCACCGCGGCGTGGAGCCGTCCGAGGCGTCGGGCCGTCCGAGCCGGCGCAAAGCGGGGGAACTAGGCTGAGTCACCCGAACAGCCCCATCGAAGGGAAGCTTCACCATGGCGATCGAGGTCGGCACCAAGGCTCCGGAGTTCGAGCTCAAGAATCAGCACGGCGAGACCGTGAAGCTCTCGGACTTCCGCGGCGAGAAGAACGTGGTGCTGCTCTTCTACCCGTTCGCTTTCACCGGGGTGTGCACCGGCGAGCTGTGCGCGCTGCGCGACGAGCTGCCGAAGTTCGTCAACGACGACGTGCAGCTGCTCGCCGTCTCGAACGACTCGCCGTTCACGCAGCGCGTCTTCGCCGAGCAGGAGGGCCTTGAGTACCCGCTGCTGAGCGACTTCTGGCCGCACGGCGAGACCTCGCGCGCGTACGGCGTCTTCGACGAGGAGAAGGGCTGCGCGGTGCGCGGCACCTTCATCATCGACAAGGAGGGCGTCGTGCGCTGGACCGTCGTCAACGGTCTGCCCGACGCCCGCGACCTGAACGAGTACGTCAAGGCGATCGACGCTCTGTAGGCACGCCCTGTCAGCACTCTCTCAGTACCCCGTCCGCACGCCGGCGAGCACTCCTCGGGGACGACACCCTGTAGGAAGCCTCGCCGAGGACGGGAACCCCTCACTAGGATCCAAACGTTGATCCGATGCCAGACGTACTACGGGGCTCCCCGCCCCCAAGACCATAGGGAGGACTCGTGGGAGTCAGCCTCAGCAAGGGCGGCAACGTATCGCTGAGCAAGGAGGCCCCTGGCCTCACGGCGGTCGTCGTGGGCCTGGGTTGGGACGTTCGCACCACCACCGGTACGGACTTCGACCTCGATGCCAGCGCCATTTTGACCAACGCCGAGGGCAAGGTCCGCAACGACCAGGACTTCGTGTTCTTCAACAACCTGAAGAGCGCGGACGGCTCGGTCGAGCACACCGGTGACAACACCACCGGTGAGGGCGAGGGCGACGACGAGCAGGTCAAGGTCAATCTCGCGACGGTTCCGGCCGACGTGGACAAGATCGTGTTCCCGGTCTCGATCTACGACGCCGAGAACCGCCAGCAGTCCTTCGGCCAGGTGCGCAACGCGTTCATTCGCGTCGTGAACCAGACCGGCGGCACCGAGATCGCCCGCTACGACCTCTCCGAGGACGCCTCCACCGAGACCGCCATGGTCTTCGGTGAGCTGTACCGCAACGGGGCGGAGTGGAAGTTCCGCGCCGTCGGCCAGGGCTACGCGTCGGGTCTGCGCGGCATCGCGCAGGACTTCGGCGTCAACGTCTGAGCCGAATCGCACCACCACGCTCATCCGTCCGGCGCCGCACTCGTCCAGTGCGGCGCCGGACGCGCTCGACAACAGCAACGCATTACCACCCGGGGAGGACCAGGACCATGGGCGTCACGCTCGCCAAGGGAGGCAATGTCTCCCTCTCCAAGGCCGCACCGAACCTCACGCAGATCCTCGTCGGGCTCGGCTGGGACGCACGTTCCACCACCGGCGCCGACTTCGACCTGGATGCCAGTGCGCTGCTGTGCAGCGGCGGCCGGGTGATGGGCGACGAGTGGTTCGTCTTCTACAACCAGCTCAAGAGCCCCGACGGCTCGGTCGAGCACACGGGGGACAACCTCACGGGTGAGGGCGAGGGAGACGACGAGTCGCTCCTGATCGACCTCGCCAAGGTGCCGGCCACCTGCGACAAGATCATTTTCCCTGTCTCCATCCACGACGCGGACAACCGGGGACAGACCTTCGGCCAGGTCAGCAACGCGTTCATCCGTGTCGTGAACCAGGCCGACGGCCAGGAGCTCGCGCGCTACGACCTCTCCGAGGACGCCTCCACCGAGACCGCGATGATCTTCGGGGAGGTGTACCGCTACGGAGGCGAGTGGAAGTTCCGCGCTGTGGGGCAGGGGTACGCGTCGGGTCTGCGCGGGATCGCTCTAGACTTCGGAGTCAACGTTTCATAAAGCGTTGCTAAAGCCGTGCACGGAGCGGGGGAGCCCCGTACAACCAGCACGGGGAAACCCGTACACACGATGGGGTAGCCAGTGGTTCTGAAAACCTTCGGCTGGTCGTTCGCGATCACCGTGCTCGGTTTGATTGCAGCGGTGTTCTATGACGGATGGACCGCGCTCGGGCTCGTCGCGATCCTGGCCATCATGGAGATCTCGCTGTCCTTCGACAACGCGGTGGTCAACGCCGGAATCCTGAAGAAGATGAATGCCTTCTGGCAGAAGATCTTCCTCACGGTCGGTGTGCTGATCGCCGTGTTCGGCATGCGTCTGGTCTTCCCCGTCGTCATCGTCGCCATCAGCGCCAAGATGGGGCCGGTCGAGGCGGTCGACCTCGCGTTCAACCAGCCGGACCGCTACCAGCAGCTGGTCACGGACGCGCACCCGTCCATCGCCGCCTTCGGTGGCATGTTCCTGTTGATGATCTTCCTCGACTTCATCTTCGAGGACCGCGACATCAAGTGGCTCGGCTGGCTGGAGCGTCCGCTCGCCAAGCTCGGCAAGGTCGACATGCTGTCGGTCTGCATCGCGCTGGTCGTGCTGCTGGTCTCCTCCATGACGCTCGCCGTCCACGCGCACCAGCACGGCGGCGTGCACGCGGACAAGCAGTCCACCGTGCTCATCTCCGGGGTCGCGGGTCTCATCACGTACCTCGTCGTCGGCGGTCTCTCCGGATTCTTCGAGAACCGGCTCGAGGAAGAGGAGGAGCGCGAGCACGAGGAGGAGGAGAAGGCCGCCCGGGAGGGCAAGTCCAAGTCGGCCGTCGTCCTGGCCGGCAAGGCCGCCTTCTTCATGTTCCTCTACCTCGAGGTCCTGGACGCGTCGTTCTCCTTCGACGGAGTGATCGGCGCCTTCGCCATCAGCAACGACATCGTGGTGATGGCGCTCGGCCTCGGCATCGGCGCCATGTACGTCCGGTCGCTCACGGTCTACCTGGTGCGCCAGGGCACCCTCGACGACTACGTGTACCTGGAGCACGGCGCGCACTACGCGATCGGCGCGCTCGCCGTGATCCTCCTCGTCACCATCCAGTACCAGATCAACGAGATCATCACGGGCCTCGTCGGCGTCGTCCTGATCGCCTGGTCGTTCTGGTCGTCGGTGCGGCGCAACAAGGCGCTCGCGGCCGCGGAGGGAAATTCCGGTAGCCCGGACAAGTCCGAGGTGTCGTCCGGGGTCTGACCCGAACCCGGCGCCCGGTGTTTGACCGGGGGCCCCAGCCTGGAACCCTGTGAACGGGGCGGTCGTACGAGGACGAGTCCTCCCGCGACCGCCCCGTCGGCACGAGTGGACTGAACGAACGGTTCCGGTACGGCATTTGGGGGCGGTATGTCCTTCTGGGACAAGCTAGCGCGCGGCGGGCGCTCCGCGCAGTTCGAGTTCGATTCGGGCAGCGCGGCGACCAACGCCATCGAACTCACCAAGCGACATCCGGTCGTCTCGCTGTCCAAACAGGGCGCGGCCACCGGGAACCTGCGGGTCAACCTGTCCTGGCGGATGCGGACCTCGGACCTCGGCGGGTTCGAGAAGAACAGCCTGTTGCGTCATCCGTTCAGCATGTTCAAACCGGACGTCGTGCAGGCGCACACCCAGTCCATGGTCAACGTCGACCTGGACCTCGGCTGCCTGTACGAGATGAAGGACGGCGAGAAGGGGGTCGTCCAGCCGCTCGGCAGCTTCTTCGGCTCGCTCAACTCGCCGCCGTACGTGAAGCTCAGCGGCGACGACCGGTTCGGTTCGGCGTCCGGCGAGACCATGTACGTCAACCTCGACCACCGCGAGTCCATCAAGCGCCTGCTCGTCTTCGTCTACATCTACGACCAGACACCGGCCTTCGACCGTACGCACGCGAACGTGACGCTGTACCCGAGCAACGGTCCCCGGATCGAGATCAGCCTGGACGAGCGCGCACCGCAGGCCCGCTCCTGCGCCGTCGTCTCCATCGAGAACGTCAAGGGCGATCTGGTGGTGCGGCGCGAGGTGAAGTTCGTGTACGGGTTCCAGGCGGAGCTCGACCGGCTGTACGGCTGGGGTCTGCAGTGGGGCCGGGGCTACAAGTCCAAGGTCAGCGACCGATGAACTGCGGTCCCTGCGGCGGCAGCCGGAACGTGGGGTCGGGGTACACCGTCGCCGCCACCGGCTGCGGATAGCCGTACGCGGGCTGGGACGGCGGGGCCGGCTGGGCCGCGGGCTGCGGCGGGTAGCCGTACGACGGCGGCGGGTAGCCGTACGACGGCGGCTGCTGAGGAGGCAGCGGGAACGACGGCGCCGGTGCGGAGGCAGGGGCAGGGGCCGGGGCAGGGGCCGGGGCGGGCTCCGCCGCCGCTGATTCGTCGACCGAGATGCCGAAGTCCGTGGCGAGGCCGACCAGACCGTTCGAGTAGCCCTCGCCGACCGCGCGCAGCCGCCAGCCGTCGCCGCGCCGGTACAGCTCGCCGCAGATCAACGCGGTCTCGGCGCCGGTCTCCGGCTTGACGTCGAAGTGCGCGAGCGGTTCGGCGCCGTCGTCGGCGGCGTCGTACACGAACATCTGCAGCACCGGTACGTTGCGGAACTCGATGTTGTCCGCGGACGCCACGAGCAGGACGCGGGTGATGTCGGCCTCGACGCCCGTCAGGTCCGTCTGCACGGTGTCCGTCATGCCCTCGGCCACGCGCTTCTGGCCGAGCCGCCAGACCTTCCCCGAGGGGTGGCGCGGCTGGTTGTAGAAGACGAAGTCCTCGTCGGAGCGGACCCGTCCGTCGGCCGTCAGCAGCAGCGCCGACGCGTCGACGGCCGGCACGCCCTGCCCCGGGGTCCAGCGGAGCACGGCGCGCACCGCCGTGGCGTCGAGCGGGACGTTCGCCCCCTTGAGCATCGCGTGCGTCATGCGGTCATCCTGCCTTCCCGCCACGGGCCCGGACAACGCGGGGTGCCGGGATCGGCATGGGGTCGCGGGCCCGGAACACACCGCCCGACATGCATGGGTTACCAGAATTTCATTGCAGCCGGGAACTCTTGACACAGGTTTGTACGTACTATTACCGGCCACATCACATCGGGCAGGCCAGCAGTGCGGGGGAGTTTTATGCGTCATTTCGGGCACATCGCCCCTGAGGTGCGGGAGCGCCTGTTCCACGAGGAGCCGAGCGCCTTCACCGCGGACTCGGGCGCCCGCATGCTCGCGGCCGCCCTGGGGGCGACCCTCTACAGCCCCGCGACCCGGCCGCACCTCGCGGACGACGTGCTCAAGCAGGCCGGGCGCGGCGTCGTGTCCATGGTGCTGTGCCTGGAGGACTCCATCGACGACGCCGAGGTGAGCGGCGCCGAGGACAACCTGGTCCGCCAGTTCACCGACCTCGCCGCCCGCGAGGTCGAGCCGCCCCTGCTCTTCGTCCGCGTGCGGGTGCCCGAGCAGATCACGGACCTCGTCCGCCGCCTCGGTCCTGCTGCCCGGCTGCTGTCCGGTTTCGTGCTGCCGAAGTTCACGGAGGAGCGGGGCGTCCCGTTCCTGGAGGCGCTCACCGCCGCCGAGGCCGCCGCCGGACGCCGGCTCTTCGCCATGCCGGTCCTGGAGTCGCCCGAGCTGCTCCACCTGGACACGCGCGCCGAGACCCTCGACGGGATCTCCCGCACCGTCGACAAGTACCGGGACCGCGTTCTCGCCCTGCGGCTCGGCGTCACCGACTTCTGCTCCGCGTACGGGCTGCGCAGGCCGCCGGACATGACGGCGTACGACGTGCAGATCGTGGCCTCCGTCATCGGCGACGTAGTCAACCTCCTCGGCAGGGCCGACGGCACCGGCTTCACGGTGACCGGGCCGGTCTGGGAGTACTTCCGCCATCAGGAGCGGATGTTCAAGCCGCAGCTGCGCCGCAGCCCCTTCCTCGAAGAGGGCGCCGAGCCGCTGCGCGAGGCACTCATCCAGCACGACATGGACGGACTGCTGCGCGAGATCGAGCTGGACCGGGCCAACGGCCTGCTCGGCAAGACCTGCATCCACCCCTCGCACGTGCTGCCCGTGCACGCGCTGTCCGTCGTCAGTCACGAGGAGTACAGCGACGCCCGGGACATCCTGCGGCCCGAGCGCGGCGGCGGCGGAGTCCTGCGGTCCGCGTACACGAACAAGATGAACGAAGTGAAGCCGCACCGCGCCTGGGCGGAGCGCACGCTGCAGCGCGCGGAGGCGTTCGGGGTGGCCCGTGAGGACGTCGGCTTCGTGGAGCTGCTGGCCGCCGGACTGCCCGGATGACCGGCACGGCCGGGGCGGGGGACACGACGATCGAGGCAAGGGACACAGAGAGCACAGTGCTGCACACAGCGAACACCGTCTGGTCGGGCACCTGGGTCGCCGAGCGGCTCGGGGTCGAGCTGACCGGTGACCGCGAGCTGACCGGGCTCCTCGGACTCGCGCTGCGGCGCAACCCCAAGCGCGCGCATCTGCTCGTGTCGAACGTGCTGGGCAAGCACGTCCCCCAGCGCCCGTCGGTGGTCTGGCACGCCGGCAAAGAACTGGGCGTACGCGTACGGGAGTTGCTCGGCGACGAGGCGGCGGAGCAGGCCGTCGTGCTCGGGTACGCCGAGACCGCGACGGGCCTCGGGCACTCGGTCGCCGACGGCCTCGCCCTCGCGCCCTACCTGCACTCCACGCGCCGCCCCGTCGCGGGCGTGGCCCGCGCGGGCGGCTTCGAGGAGTCCCACTCGCACGCCACCTCCCACCTGCTGCTGCCCGAGGACCCGCGACTGCTCGCCGGTGACGGACCGCTGGTCCTGGTCGACGACGAGTTCTCCACGGGCAACACGGTCCTGAACACCGTCCGCGCCCTGCACGAGCTGCACGCCCGCCACCACTACGTCATCGTCGCGCTCGTCGACATGCGCTCGCCCGGCGACCAGGGCCGCCTGGAGGACTTCGCGCGCGAGATCGGCGCCCGGGTCGACCTGGTGGTCACCGCACGCGGCACGGTGCGGCTGCCGGACGGCGTCCTGGAGAAGGGGCAGGCGCTGGTCGCCGCCCACGCACAGGGCGCCGTGCCCGCGCCGCGCGCCGAGCGCGGCGA
>NZ_JAAGMG010000474.1 GCF_010548525.1 Streptomyces sp. SID14478 | reverse complement strand
CGCTGCGGCGGCGTCGCGTCCCCGGGTCCGGACAGGACGAGCCCGGCGGCGACCGCCGCGCCCGCCACCGAGACCCCCAGGACGCCGGCCACCGCGGCAGGCGCCTTGGTGCCGCCGGCCAGTACGTGGCGCATCCCGTGCAGAAGTCCGCCGCCCGTGCCATGACCACCGGACGCCGCTCCGGCACCGGCACCGGCTCCGGCTGCGAGCGGCAGCAGGAACTTGCCCGCGCCGCCGAGGGCGAAGACCAGGAGCGCAGGGCCCGTGAGGGCGGGCAGCCGAGTGTTGGCGCGCAGCAGCACCGCGAGCCGCGCCCCGCAGTCGTCGCAGGTGTCGACGTGCGCGAGGAGCTTCTCGGACTGGCGCGCGGACGCGCCGTCGCGCACGTGCGCCGGCATCCGGTCCCAGTGCGTCTGGCAGGCCGGATCCTCGGGTGTACCGGGATGGGCCCGCAGGAACGCCTGCCGCATCCCCTCCCGCGCCCGGTGCAGCAGCACGGCCGTCGCCCCGCTGCCCGCGCCGATGCGGCGGCCCACCGCCTCCAGCGGCTGCCCCTCCGCCTCGGCCAGCCACAGGGCCTTCACCCAGCGCTCCGGCAACTGACCGAGCACCCGCGTCAGCAGATCCACACCCGCCGCACGGGCGGCCGGGTCCTCGGTGTCGTACGCGGCGGTGAAGACCGGCGCCGACTCGACCCCGACGTGCGGGTCGAGCGGAGTCTCCCGGGCGGCCCCGCGTCCGGCCGTGGCCGCGAGGTGGCGCACGGTGGTGGTCAGATAGGCGGGCACGTTGTCGATCGCATGTCCGGAGGCGAGCCGCCGCCACACCCGGAAGTGCGCCTCGGCGACCAGGTCGTCGGCGAGCCAGGGACTCCCCGTCAGCGAGCGGGCGTACGCGACGAGGCGTGGCTGCTCGGCCTCGTAGATGCGGGCGTACTCGGATATCGGCGCGGCGGCGGGGCCGTCGGTCATGGCAGGACTCTTCCGTCTGACATCGGCGGTCAAGGCGATCTATTCGAGGCGATACATGCGGAATGGCCCGACTGCGGATCGGGCGGCAAGTTTGCAACGATAATTGACAAATGTCGGATTATGGAGGGGTGAGTGGCGCAGGTCACACTGACGTCCTCGGGCTTTGCCGTAATGCGTGCGCCCGCTGCCGCGTCGAACAGGCATCAGGAACACGCAGCGCAGAAAAGGGAGCCTGCCATGCCGACCACGCTGCCCGTCATGCTCGAACAGCCCGCCCGTGCCCGGCTCGTCACCGCCGGGGGCCGGGGACCCGAGCGCCCCGTCACCGTCACGCTTCGTTACACGTGCGCCGACCCGCTCGCCGTCGAGCTGGTCTTTCCCGCTGCGGTCACGCTCGCCGGGACCGAGGTGACATGGGCGTTCGCGCGCACCCTGCTCGACGAGGGCCTGCGCACGCCCGCGGGCTCCGGTGACGTGCACGTCTGGCCGTGCGGCCGGGCCAGGACGGTCGTGGAACTGCACGCGCCCGAAGGGATGGCCGTCGTCCAGTTCGACACCTCGGCCCTGCGGCGCTTCCTGCAGCGCTCGTACGCTCTCGTCCCCGCAGGCGAGGAGGACGTGAGTGCCGTCGTCGACCGCGCGCTGGCCGGACTGTTCGGCCGCCAGGGGTGAGGCGGACGCTCACCGTTCGGCGCCGGGCTCCAGGGCCGGTCCGCTGACCCCGAGATGGGACCGGCACTGCGGCTTCGGGGCCTCGTCGAGGCGCGGCCGTATCTGCCGCGGGCGGACGAACACCGCCGCCGTCACGGCCGCCAGCGTGAACAGCAGGGCACAGCCGTACGCGGCCCGGTGGAAGGAGTCGTTCACCTCGGCGGGCCGGGTGTAGGCCTCCCCGGACAGGCCCACGGCCAGCGGCAGCGCGGCGACGACAAGGAGCTGCGCGACGCGCGCCGCCGTGTTGTTCACCCCACTGGCGAGCCCGGCGTGCTCCGGCTCCACCGAGGCGAGGACCGTCGCGGTCAAGGGCGCCACGAACAGGCTCATGCCCAGGCCGAGCACGGCGACCGCGGGCAGTACCTGCGCGACGTACGACGCGTCGGGCCCGATCCGCAGCATCAACAGCACCCCGGCCGCGGCGACGAGCGGGCCGACGACGAGCGGCGGCGTCGGCCCCACCCGGCGGGCGAGATCACCGGCCCGCGCGGAGAGCAGCAGCATCAGCGCGGTCACCGGGAGCGTCGCCGTGCCGGCCTGCAACGCGTCGTATCCCAAGGTGATCTGCAGCTGCACGGGCAGCAGGAAGAGGATGCCGCCGATCCCCGCGTACAGGCAGAGCGTCATCCCGTTCGCCGCGCTGAACAGGCGCGAGGCGAACAGCGACGGGGGCAGCATCGGCGCGGAGCGGCGCCGCTCGACGAGCACGAAAGCGACACCGGCGGCGACGCCGAGCACGGCGGGCAGCGCCGTGGACAGGGCGGAGGCACCGCCGGACGACCCGATCAGCGCGTAACTCACCCCCGCCAAGCACACCGCGGCGAGCACGGCTCCGGCCCGGTCGAACGGGGCGTCGGCGGCCCCCGCGTCCCGGCTCTCGGGCACGTGCCGCACCGCGACGGCCAGCACGAGCGCGGCGAGCGGCACGTTGATGAGGAAGATCCACCGCCACCCCGGCCCGTCGATCAGCCACCCGCCCAGAAACGGCCCGAGCGCTCCTGCCACACCGGTGAGGCCGGACCACGCGCCCACCGCCCGCGCCTGGTCGTCCGGGTGGAACACCGACCGCACCAGCGCCAGGGAACCCGGCGTGAGCAGCGCGCCGCCCACTCCCTGCAGTGCCCGCGCCGCGATCAACGTCCCCTCGTTCGGGGCGAGTCCGCACAGCGCCGACGCGAGCGCGAACCACGTCACGCCGAGCACCAGCGTGCGCCGCCGCCCGATCCTGTCGCCCATCGCGCCACCCCACAGCAGCAGCGCGGACAGCGTCAGCATGTAGGCGTTGACGACCCATTGCAGGACGGACAGCGAGGCCCCGAGATCGCGGCCGATGGTCGGCAGCGCGACGTTCACGACGGTCCCGTCGAGCATCGCCATTCCGGAGGCCAGCACGACGCACGACAGGATCCACCGTCCGCGTGCCGACGACAGCCGCACACCGGGAGTGGCGGCATCGGGTCCGAGGCGCTCCGTTGCAGTCATCGCGCACATTCTTCTACGGGGAGGGGCTCAGCACACTCCCATGGCGACGCAGGCGCGGCAGCCACGCGGTCGTGTGCGTATGAATGCCGCCTCGCAGGAGCCGGGCTCACCGGCGCGGACCGCGCTTCCCGGAGCGGACCGACAGACGCGGGACGCTTGAGCCCTGGGCGCTACAGACTCAACCGGTAGAAGCGATCGCCCTCTTCGTCGTCCAGCGCCTCCGCTTCCAGCAACGTACAAAGCCCCTCGGCGAAACCGGGTTCCGCAGGGAACCATTCGAGCCGCGAGTACCCGGCGGCACGGGCCTGATCGGCCGCCTCCTGTACCAGGGGTACCAGCGTCTCCAGCTCCGAGCGGGTGCCCGGAGGCTCGGTGTTGTGGACCTTCGCGATCCGTTCGCGTTCCCGCTCGACCATGATCCACTGAAGAATCGCCGCGCCCTGCTCGCTCGGATGGGCGAAGAACACCACCCACCCCACCAGCGCGTCCCCCTCGCTCCCGGAGATCGTGCCCGCCGGTTCCGGCCAGCTCACCTTCGTCAGATCCGGGATGGGAACCGGCAGCCCTGCGTACAGCTGGCGATAGAGGTGTTCCTCGCCCGCCGCGTCGCTGACCTGTTCAAGCTGCACGTCGCCTCCCTTGGTGCCCTGATCACCACCGTCATCCAGCCCCGCGCCCCTCGCAACCGGACCGGACCGCGCCGACGTCCCTCCATCGACAAGATCACCATG
The DNA here is from genome assembly GCF_010548525.1 of Streptomyces sp. SID14478. GTDB lineage: Bacteria > Actinomycetota > Actinomycetes > Streptomycetales > Streptomycetaceae > Streptomyces. Next base: position 19,802 of record NZ_JAAGMG010000474.1, on the reverse strand, counting down.
GCACGGAGGCAGGAGAGTCGCGATGACCGGCACAGCCACCCGATACCTCTACCTCGTCCGGCACGGCGAGGCCGCCCCGGACGAGAACGGGCTGACGGAGGTGGGCCGCCGCCAGGCCGCGCTGCTCGGCCACCGCGTCCGGGACATCCCGCTCGCCGCGGTGCACCACGGCCCACTGCCCCGGGCACGGGAGACAGCACGTGCAGTGGGCGACCACCTGCCGAACGTCCCGCTGCGGATCTCGGAAGCGGCAGGTGACTACGTCCCCTACATACCGCAGAGGGAGGAACTCCCGCCCGCATCGGCAGACTTCTTCCTACGCTTCCTCGCCGACACCACCGACGAGGAACGGACCCAGGGAGCGGCCCTGGCCCGCCAGGCCCTGGAGCTGTTCACCGGGCCGGTAGCCGGGACAGCGGACCGGCACGAACTCCTGGTCACGCACAACTTCCTGGTCGCCTGGCTGGTCCGGGACGCCATGCACGCACCGAAATGGCGCTGGCTCTGCCTCAACCACGCCAACGCGGCACTGACGGTCATCCGCTACACCCCGGACCGACCGGCCACCGTCCTCGTCTCCAACGACATGCGACACCTGCCCGCCGCACTGCGCTGGACCGGCGTCCCTGCGGAACCGCACATCTGAAGCCCTGTGAATCGGCTGGGCCGAGCCTCCTGCCGACTCTCAGCAGGAGGAACCGCCGACCCTCGCTCTTCACACCGCCTGGAGCTCCCGCTCGATCGCCGCGACGACCTCGGGCGCGTCCGGGGTGGTCTGCGGCGCGAAGCGGGCCACGACCTCGCCGGACCGCCCGACCAGGAACTTCTCGAAGTTCCAGCGGATGTCGCCGCTGTGCCCCTCGGCGTCCGCCGTCTCCACCAGGTTCGCGTACAGAGGATGCCGCTCGCCCCCGTTGACCTCGACCTTCTCCGTCATCGGGAAGGTCACGCCGTACGTGGCCGAGCAGAACTCGGCGATCTCGTCAGCGGAACCGGGCTCCTGCCCCATGAACTGATTGCAGGGCACCCCGAGCACCGTGAAGCCGCGGTCCGCGAACTGCTTCTGGAGGTCCTCAAGCGCGTTGTACTGCGGGGTGAGCCCGCACTTCGAAGCGACGTTGACGATCAAGACGGCCTTGCCCAGGTACTGGGACAGGTCGGCGGATCCGCCCTGGAGGCGGTCGATTTCTACTGCGTCGTAAACGGTCATGGTCCGGAGAGTACGCGGCTCCGGCCCTCTGATCGCCTCCACCCCTTACCGGACGAAGCGCCCCCCTCGCATCGAGGCGGGCGCCTCTTTGCGTGGGGTGCCCAGTACTGACACTCGCGTGATTCTCGCCCCGGTCGGATGAGCCGTACACGCCGCCGCAGGTGCGCGCCCGTGGTCACTGACTCTGTACGTGCTCGCACGCCTGTGACTTGCCGCGTTCGCCATCGGCGGCGTGCGGACGAATGGGGCGAGTAAGCCTGGCGGCTGCCGAGCGAGCCGGCCGTGCAGGTGCCGTCGCGGGAGTCACCGTGAGCTGAGCGTCCGCCGGGCCGCGTTGATGACGTTGTGCGCGTCGGCGCCGTACACCGCGGACTCGCGCAACGTGTTCCAGACCTTCATGTACAGGGCGACGTTGTCGGCATCGTCGAGCCACAGTTCGGCGTGCCAGTCCTCTGCGATGACGAGTCGCCGGTCGAGTACCCAGAAGCCGTTGGCAGGGGCGACCTTCACGGAAGCCGAGAACGGAATGACCCCCAGTTCGATTGTGTCCATGCCGATCATCGCGGTGAGCCGGTCGAGTTGGATCGCCAGCACGGACGGTGGGCAGACCAGGGAGCGCAGCGCCGCCTCCCAGATGAGGACGCGGAACCGGTGGCCACGCTCGGACAGCCAGTCCTGCCGCCGTGCCCTGGCGCGCACGGCGTCCTCTACGTCATCGGCCGATCCGTGCAGCCCGGCATAGTGGCGGAAGACGTGGCGCGCGTAGTCGGCCGTCTGGATCATGCCGGGAATGACCGCCTCTTCCCATGCGTGGATGACGGCGGCCCGGTCGACCTCTGCGTTCCAACGGTCCTGCACAGGCCGGTGCCCCCTCGCCAGCTGACGGCGCCATGACTGGATCTGGGTCTCGAAACCGGCGAGGCGGGCGGCGAGTTCATCGAACGCGGCGGGACTGCCGACGGCGTCCGCGAGGGCGTGCAGGTCTTCCCGAGTCGCGGTCTGCTTGCCGCCTTCGAGCTTGTAGATCTTCGAGTGCGGCCAGCCGAGCAGGCCGGCGAGCTGCGGACCGGTGAGCTTGCCTTCGGGGCGCTGGATTCGGAGTTCCTTCAGACGTGCCCCGAGTGCTTCCCGTGCCTGCTGATAGTCAGTGCTCACCGGTCACGCTCACAGTCACTCGGTCGCGGACACCTGTGCCGCGAAGTACTCGTACGGAGTGGCGTGATGCACGGCGGCGTCACGCGCCATGGAGTACCGCACCACTTCGGCGGGCTCCGTAACGGTCTCGATGCTGGTCAGTACGTCGGCGTCGTCGAAATGCAGGACGACGACGAGCCGCGAGTCGAAGATCCAGAAGTCTTCTTCGAGCAGGTTGATCCGCTGTGCGTCGGCGCGCCACAGGCAGCCGACGTCCTCGCCAGATGCTGCGTTGCATCCGGCGTAGCCGATCAGGAACCGCTGGCCTTCGGTCGGCGGGTTGTCGACGACGCGGACCCGGCCGACGCTCCTGCCCGCGTCGGTCTGGCGCTTGATGTTCTGGTTCCACGCGCTGTCCAGATCCCAGGGCACCTGCCCGGTCTTGAGGAAGGCCGCGTAGTCAGGGTCCTCGCGGTCGGAGGCGTAGCCGCGCCGCGTCTCCAGGTGCCAGGCGGTGTGCTCGAACGTCTCGAAGAGACGGGCGAACTCATCCGGACCGATCAGCTCTGGCACACGGTCCATCTCCTTCGGTGCCCAGTTTGACGAGCAGTTGACGCGGTACGACGACGGCGACGTCCCCGGCATCGAAGTGCTGGAGCTGCGTCACGTCGTCCGGGTCGGTGAGCGGTGTGCCCTGGACGATGACCTCGCGGGTGTCCAAGTCCTCGTGAAGTGCCGGGCATCCGCCGTTCTTGCTGTCGGTGCCGGTGAAGCGCAGCTGCCTCATGACCGAGTCCTTTCGAGGGACGTTGATCAATCCAGGATGGCCGCACACCGGGCCCTGCACCACAGGCTCTCGCTCTCCGCGTGAGAACACCAGAGAACATTCGGCCAGGGTACGAGACCATCCGAGAACATTCACTGTTACGGCGAACACGCCTTCCCTAGCGTCCTGTTCATGGCCACACGACCTAAGCCGCCGCTGGACGTGACCCCGAGATGGCGACCGAGTCGCTGCGGTCGGCCTTGAGCGAAGCGGGCATCGTCCTGCCCACGCTCGTTGCCGACCACGCGTCGCCGCATCTCGGGCCCGTGATCCTCGGCAGCGTCCGTGCCGATGTGGCCAGACGACTGGAAGACGTGATCCGGCGAGGGGGCCGTAAAGGTGAAGAGTGAATGGACTAGGGGCACTCTGGTCGTCGACACCGAACGGGACAAGCCGGGCCGCGTCATGGGCCATGTCGGGGGTTACGTCCAGCTCCGGGCGCCGGGCGGCGGACGCGAGTGGGATGCCGACCCCGCTCGTGTCCGGCTCGCCGACGAAGACGAGCGCCTGCGGACGAACATCGCAGAGCTGAGCCTGACGACGCCGGGGCGGTGCGTATGCGGCGAACCGATCGACCTGTGGGCCTGCGCTCCGGACTGCTCGCCCCGGCCGTGGAAGAACGGGACCCGGTGAGCCGCGAGGTCTGCCGCGAGTGCGGCAGGGAGACGGACGAGCCGGTGGCGGTCGCCCTCGAACACGTCGCCTCCCTCGGCGGACACGTCGCGCACGTATGCCCCGTGTGCCGGTTCGCCCTGGGACTTGTGCCGCTGGATCAGCATCCGGCCGGCTCGCTGGGCTTCCCGCGCTACGAGCCCGGCATCCCCCAGACCGAGCGGCAGTGGGGGACGGCACGGCATCGCAAAGGCCCCGCTGCCGCTCGCTGAACTCCCGCCCCGGCCGTCCGGAGGTGAGGCGACCGGGGCGGGCCATGATCCCGACCAGAAGGGAAACACCCGTGACTGTCCTGGCTGAACGCCCGCTCGTCACCGCGAGCAGGGATCCGCGTGAACTCCTCAATGCGGTGCGCCCGTTCGTGAGGGAGCACACCTACAACGTCTTCGACGCGCCCGGGAACGAGGGCGATCTGTGTGACCGTGAGGTCGCACTGCTCATGCGCGACAACCTGCTGACCCGTTCGTGGGCCGAAGAGATCCTGGGCAACGGAGTGATGTACCTGATCACCGCCCTGGAACGCCCCGACCTGCACCTCGGGATCGGCAAGATAGCCGACCTGGGGGTACATCAGATCTACCTCGACACCCCGGTGGCCTTCGCGTTCTTCGAGGTCTACAACGTCGCGAAGAGCGGCGCGTACAAGCATCACGCGCCGCTCGTGCAGCGCCGCACCGACGGCCTCGTGCTCCGCACCGTGGACGTGATCCGCGGCCAGGGCTTCGAGCCGAGTGCGGAGATGTGGGCCGTGGACGGCGCCGACTGTTCGCCGTGCGATGACAAGGTGCCTGACAGCCACTGACCGCCACAAGCGTCCGCCCTCACGCCCCCGAGTGGAGGCGGGTTCACCACCACTGACGAAGGAACGCAGTGCCCGTACCTCACGACATCGCCGCAGAGACCGAACTCTGGGACGCCTATGCCGCGTCGGCGTTCAAGGACGACATGGAGCCGGTGTTCAACTGGACGCAGTACGCCGGGCACGGCCCCGGCCCTGAGCTGCTGGGGCAGCCGGCCAGCGCGCTGGAGATCGGATGTGGCACCGGCCGTGCCGTGGCCTATCTGGCGCAACGCGGCGTGAAGGCTCGCGGTGTCGACCTCTCGCCGGTGATGGTCAAGCAGGCCGGCGAGCGGTGGGCGCAGACGAGCGCGCAGTTCGAGTGCGGTGAGGTGCTCGACTTCCTGGCGGAGGACACGCAGACCCACGACGCTGTGTACTCGATCTTCGGTGCCGCCTGGTTCACCGACCCGAGCGGGCTGTTCCCGCTCGTGCGTGAACGCCTGGCGCCCGGCGGGGTGTTCGTGTTCTCCCAGCCACCGGCGATCCCCGGCGCCTACGGCCCGCAGGGCATGTACAAGGGCGGGTTCGCGGGGAAGGCGATGTTCACCTATCGCTACAGCTGCAAGCCTGCCGTGTGGGAACGGCACCTGACCCGCGCCGGGTTCGCCAGCGCTCAAGCACTGGTGATCGAGGCGCCGACCCCCGGTCACATCGGCACACTGACCGTCTGTGCCGTGGCCGACTGAGGAAAACGCCTGAACAGCCCGCTTCCTGCTCAGACGTATTCGTCCTTGGACAAGTCCGTGGCCATCAGGTTGTCTTGAACCGCTCCGTCCCCGGCGTCGTCGCCGGTGGCCTGGAGCACGGTGAAGGTGGCCGTTCCGGCGACAGCCATGGCAGCCACGGAGAGGGCGACGGCGCGCATCTGCCTCACGCTGATCATCCCCCAGTCTTGTGTCGTCGTCGCAGTCGCCTGAAGTCGGTTTGATGGTCCGCAGTGTTGTCAGCGGTACTCCTGGGCCGGTTCGCCGGGGCTGTAAGGCCCTTGGCCCCTACGCCGACAGTTCCGACCGCCAGGGCCGGGGCCACTGTCCGGACGGGGGAGGGGCGCCGCCGATGCCCAGGTCCTGGCGGGCGTTCTGATAGAAGGTGTCGCGCGCGGCGCTGGCGTTGCGGTGGGCCTTGGTCCAGTCGCTCGGGGAAGGGCATCCCTCGCGTACGAGCAGCTCTATGGTCCAGACGGCTTCGTGCCACTTCCGGGCCGCTGCGATGGTCGGTGCGTCGCCGACCAACAGCATGGACTCCCACTCCGCCGCCCGGAGGGATTCGGCCTCCGCCATCAGCGGGAAGCCTTGGTCCGGGTCCAAGGGATCGGTGACGTCGGCGTATCCCATGGCCGCTCCGACACGCTGTGCAACGCGAAGCTGTGCCTTGAGAACGTTGCCGTAACGGCTGTACGTGTCAAAGCGCTTCTCGTCCCACCGCTCGACTCTCTGGCGCTTCCATTTGCGGCGCTCGGTAAGGCTCTGCGCCACATAGGAGCCGGCCGAACCCACAACAACGCCGATCATTGCGGGTAGTTGGTCCGCCAACGACATGCTTCCCCCTCCGTCCATCTCATCAGTGACGTGCTCGGCAGGCGCCTGCAACGGCATGTCCGCCCCCACGGTTACGCCCTTCCCTTGGATCGCGAGAGCGAGGAGCAATGGAGGAACGGGATCTCAGGTCGGATGCTCGGGCACGTCACAAGCGATACCTCATCTCTTCGTGAAGATCAGCGAGTTGGTGAACCTCATCTAGGTGAATGGGGCGGCGACGCACGGGCTCGCCGCCGGCGAATCCTGCTCACCGGTGCAGCCGCCCCCGCGCCACCAGTTCCACCGTCGTCGCCACCGCGATCGCCTGTACGGCCAGGAGTGCCACGAGGACGAAGAGCTGGACCGCGCCGGCCATGACCGGGGAGGCGCCGCCCAGGAGCATGCCGACGAAGGCGCCGGGGAGGGTGACCAGGCCGACCGTGCGGGTCTGGTCGAGGCCGGGGAGCAGGGCGTCCGATGCCGCGGGGCGGGCTATTTCGAGGCGGGCCTCGTGGGGGAGGAGGCCGAGGGCCAGACAGGCCTCGACCTCGCCGTTGCGTGTGGCGAGTTCGTCCAGGGCGCGGCGGCCCGCGAGGACCGTCGCGGTCAGTGCGCCGCCGATGAGGATGCCCGTGACCGGGATCAGTGCGATGCCGCGCAACGGCAGCAGGCCGGAGGCGACCAGCGCGCCGACGGTCGGCGTCACCGGTACCACGAGGGGCAGCGCCGCCCACACCCAGCTGCGGTCCGGCGTGATGCGGCGGCCCGCCGTGCGCGCCGCCACCGTGCACATCAGCAGGAGGAAGGCGAGCAGTGCCGCGCCGTGCTGGATCACCCACCCGATCACCAGGGAGACGGCGCCGAGCTGGACCGCGGCGCGCACGCCCGCCACCGCGATGTCCTTGGCCCGCCGCCACGACGCGTCCGGCGCGAGCCGGAACACGGCGGCGACCGCGGCCGCGACCACCAGGAGCACGACGAGCGTCGCCGCGAGGGCGCCGTTGACGGGGAGCAGGGTGGACGCGGCCACCGTTCGCGCTGGCACGCACGCAGCCTAGAACGCTCCGACCAGGGGACCGGTGCTGTCCTGCACCACGGGAGTGCGCGACGATGGGTGGGCAACACTGCGCAGGAAGACGACGCCGACAGAAAGAGGGCCGACCGTCATGGCACAGCAGGTGCAGGGCGTGATCGCGCGGGCCAAGAGCGCACCGGTGACGATCGAGACGATCACCGTGCCGGACCCGGGACCGGGCGAAGCCGTGGTGACGATCCAGGCGTGCGGGGTCTGTCACACCGATCTGCACTATCGGGAGGGCGGGATCAACGACGAGTTCCCCTTCCTGCTCGGGCACGAGGCCGCGGGCGTCGTGGAGTCGGTGGGGGAGGGCGTGAGCGAGGTCGCGCCCGGGGACTTCGTGATCCTCAACTGGCGCGCCGTGTGCGGGCAGTGCCGGGCCTGTCTGCGCGGCCGCCCCCAGTACTGCTTCGACACGCACAACGCCAAGCAGAAGATGACCCTGGCCGACGGCACCGAGCTGTCGCCGGCGCTGGGCATCGGCGCGTTCGCCGAGAAGACGCTCGTCGCCGCCGGGCAGTGCACCAAGGTCGACCCGGCCGCCTCCCCGGCCGCGGCCGGGCTGCTCGGGTGCGGAGTGATGGCCGGCATCGGCGCCGCCATCAACACCGGCGAGGTCGGGCGGGGCGACTCCGTCGCCGTCATCGGCTGCGGCGGAGTCGGCAACGCCGCCGTCGTGGGCGCCCGGCTGGCGGGTGCCGCGAAGGTCATCGCGGTGGACATCGACGACAAGAAGCTGGAGACGGCCCGCTCGCTCGGTGCCACCCACACCGTCAACTCCCGCTCCACCGATCCGGTCGAGGCCGTGCGCGAGCTGACCGGCGGCTTCGGTGCGGACGTCGTCATCGAGGCCGTCGGCCGTCCGGAGACGTACGAACAAGCCTTCTACGCACGGGACTTGGCCGGCACCGTGGTGCTCGTCGGCGTGCCGACGCCGGAGATGCGGCTCGATCTGCCGCTGCTGGACGTGTTCGGGCGCGGCGGTGCGCTCAAGTCGTCCTGGTACGGCGACTGCCTGCCCTCCCGGGACTTCCCGATGCTGATCGACCTCTATCAGCAGGGGCGTCTGGACCTCGACGCGTTCGTCACGGAGACGATCGCGCTCGACGAGGTGGAGAAGGCGTTCGAGCGGATGCACCACGGTGACGTGCTGCGCTCGGTGGTGGTGTTCTGATGGCCGGCACGACGGACAGCGGCGCCCGGATCGAACACCTCGTCACCTCCGGCACGTTCTCCCTGGACGGCGGCACCTGGGACGTCGACAACAACGTGTGGCTCGTCGGTGACGACTCCGAGGTCCTCGTCATCGACGCGGCGCACGACGCCGACGCCATCGCCGCGGCAGTGGGCGAGCGGCGGCTCGTCGCCATCGTGTGCACCCACGCGCACGACGACCACATCGACGCCGCCCCCGCCCTCGCCGCCCGCACCGGTGCGCCGATCCTGCTGCACCCCGCCGACACCGAGCTGTGGAAGCGTACGCATCCGGACCGGGCGCCCGACGCCGAGCTCACCGACGGACAGCAACTGACCGTCGCGGGAGTGGAGTTGACGGTTCTGCACACGCCGGGGCACTGCCACGGCGCGGTGAGTCTGTACGCGCCCGCGCTCGGCACCGTCTTCACGGGAGACACCCTGTTCCAGGGCGGCCCCGGCGCGACGGGTCGCACGTTCAGCGACTTCCCGACGATCGTCGACTCGATCAGGGAGCGGCTGCTGACCCTGCCGCCCGAGACCGTCGTACGCACCGGACACGGTGACAGCACGACGATCGGGGCGGAGGCGCCGCAGCTCGACGAGTGGATCAAGCGCGGCCACTGAGCCGGTCCCGTCCGGTCCGGGGCGGCGGGTCAGGAGGGCGCGAACACCGCCCGCACTGTCTTGCCGCCCCGCGGATGCGGCTCGACGCTCCAGTGGTGCGCGAGGGCGTGCACGAGAGCGATGCCGCGGCCCGATTCGGCCGACTCGGACGCGGGCTTGAGTGCGGGCAGACCCGGTCCGTCGTCCTGCACCGCGACGGTCAGCTCGCCCGCCTCCAGGCACAGACTCATCCGGCAGCGGCCGACGGCCGCCCGGTTGGCGTTCGTGACGAGTTCGGAGACCACCAGTTCGGCGTCCGCCGCCTCGCCCGGGCGTCCGGCCAGGAACGACCGGGTCAGGCGGCGGGCCCAGCGGGCGGCGCCGGAGCCCTGCGGCATCAGGTACTCCACGCGTGCGGTACGCCGATCGGCGTCCCTGAGCGCACGCATTGCGATCACTCCCTCTCCTTGCATCCTGCGTGGACCTTGCTTCGGTAACGGTCCCCCTTCCCACGGAACGTGATCGCCAAGCGGGAGTGCTCCCGCGGGCCCACGAGTGCGGGATACGCGTGACCGATGCGGCGGCCGATCAGCAGGTGGGCGCCACACGCGCCCGCCGCGTCGAACAGCACGTCGTCCGCATCGGACGCGCGGCCCTGCGCGAGTGCGCCCCGGGTCGGTTCCACCGGCGTCCGGTGGGGGGCGCGGTTCGCGGTCGTGGAGCAGGCCGTCACCGATGCCATGGATTTCGTGTGCCCCGGCCGCCCGGGATCACGCGGAGCGACGCGGCATCAGTCGTCCTCTGTGGGGTGGGCCAGAGCGTCCAGGAAACGGTCGAGTGCCGGTGACGAGGCGCCGTCCGCGCAGCGTGCCCGCTCCACCTGCGGTATCGACAGCTTGCCGAGGTGCAGTGCCTGGGTCTCGATGGCCTGCGCCAAGTGGAGCCGCTCCATGGCCCGTTCGGCAGCCGTGCGGCGAACGTACTCGACGACCGTCACGCCCAGGTGGTCCGCGTGCCTGCGGACCGCTTCGTACTCGTCGGGCGTGAAGAGATCCCGCAGAAGCGCAGTATCGTCCATGGCGGCATGATGCCGGTCCGGTTCGCGGTGCGGGGGCGGATGGCATATTCACCCCCCGTTCGCGTGGAGTTGGGGCGTTCGGGAGCTCAGAAGCGGTCGGGGTGCGCCGCCGCCCAGTCGGCTGCCCAGGACGCGGGCGCCCCGTCGGTCAGGCTGCCGGGTTCCAGCCAGTCGTAGAGCCGGGCGTAGGAGAGCACCTCGTGCGGTGCGATGCGGCGCATCAGCAGGTCGGGCCGCAGTTGTCGTGGGTCCGTGACGCCCATCGCCGCCATGATCTGCGCCGCGCTGCGCACCGTCGCCTGCTGGTAGTGGTGGACCCGTTCTGCTTTGTCTGTGATGTCCAAGGCCCGTGCCCGGCGCGGATCCTGAGTGGCGACACCGACGGGGCAGGTGTTGGTGTGGCAGCGCTGCGCCTGGATGCAGCCGACCGCGAACATCATGGCGCGGGCCGCGTTCGTGAAGTCCGCCCCTTGGAGGAGCCGTTTGACGATGTCGGCGCCGGTGGCCACCTTGCCGCTGGCGCCGATCCGGATCCAGTCGCGCAGTCCCGTACCGACGAGGGCGTTGTGCACGGTGATCAGCCCCTCGGTCAGCGGGGTGCCGAGGTGGTCGGCGAATTCGAGCGGTGCGGCGCCCGTGCCGCCCTCCGCCCCGTCCACGATGACGAAGTCCGGTGTCACTCCCTCCTCCAGCATCGCCTTGCAGACCGAGAGGAACTGGGCCCGCGAGCCCACGCACAGCTTGAACCCGACCGGTTTGCCGCCTGTCAGTTCTCTCAACTCCTGTAGGAACAGCACCAGTTGACGGGGAGTGGCGAACTCCCGGTGATAGGGCGGGGACACCACCGTCTCGCCCTCGGGCACGTCCCGTACGCGTGCGACCTCCGCGGTGACCTTGCCGCCCGGCAGCACCCCGCCGATGCCCGGCTTCGCGCCCTGCGACAGCTTCACGGACACGCATCTGACCTGCGCGTGGGCGGCCTTGGCGGCGAATTCGGCGCGGTCGAAGCCGCCCTCGGCGGTGCGGCACCCGAAGTAGCCGGTGCCGATCTCCCAGACCAGGTCGCCGCCGAACGCCAGATGGTGGTCGGAGAGGCCGCCCTCCCCGGTGTCGTGCGCGAAGCCGCCCAGTGCCGCGCCCTTGTTGAGGGCGCGGATCGCGGGCGCGGACAGGGCGCCGAAGCTCATCGCCGAGACGTTCAGGAGGGCCATGTCGTACGGGTGCGAACAGTGCGGCCCGCCGACGCGCACGGTCGGGGTCCCGTCGGGCGGATCCACGGGGCGCATCGACGGCACCAGGTACTCGTACCCGTTCTCGTACACGTCCCGTTCCGTGCCGAACGGCTCCTCGGCCTCCTCGCCCTTGGCCCGCTCGTACACGATGCTGCGTACGTCGCGGTCGTAGGGCCGCCCGTCGTAGTTGCGCTCCACGAAGTACTGCTGGACCTCGGGGCGCAGGTCCTCCATCAGGAACCGCAGGTGCCCGAGCAGCGGGTAGTTGCGCAGTACGGAGTGGTGCGACTGCGTCAGGTCCCAGGTGCCGAGCGCGGTGAGTGCGAGCAGCGGGCCCGCGGCGCACCACCACCACGGCGAGAACAGCAGCGACAGGAGCAGGGTCGCGACCGCGGCGGCGACGACCATGAGGAAGGCGAGGAAACGGCGCACGCGGCGAGTCAATCGCACCCGGGGGCGGCCGGCGCGGCGGCGACACCGGGCGATGGGGTGGACCCTCACCGGCGATCTCCGATAAGTTAGGCAAGGCTTACCTAATGGAGGTTCGGGATGGGTGTCCGACAGATCGCTACCGCCGTGCCCACCACGGCGGCCCGCGCACGCTCCGTACTCGCTGCCGCATGGACCTGCGGCGTCACCACGGACGTGGGACAGGACGACCTCGTCGGCGCGCACCGCGTCACCGAGGACGGCACCGTGCGGATCGCGCCGCCGCCGGACAGCGTGCTGGCCGCCGCCGTGCTCTGCTCCCCGCACGGCCGGCCCACCACGCTCCTGGAGTTCGCCGACGCCGCACCGGTCCCGGTACGCGACCGGGTCCGGGCCCGGCTGTGGCTCTCCGGTGAACTCGTGCCGCAGGGCGAGGAGATGGTGCTGCGCCCCGAGCGCGCCGTGCTGCAGACCCGCACCGAACGCCTCGGCATCGACCTCGACGAACTCGCCGCCGCCGCGCCCGACCCGCTGGCCCTCGCCGAGCCCCGGCTGCTGACGCACCTCGCCGAGGCGCACCCCGAGGCCGTCGAACAGCTCACCCGGCTCATCACCGCCGACAGCCTGCACGGCGTCGTGCGCGTCCAGCCCCTCGCTGTCGACCGGCACGGCCTGACGCTGCGTCTGGAGCGCACCCGGGGACAGGCCGACGTGCGCATCCCCTTCCACAGCCCCGCCGACGACCTGGCCTCGCTCACCGAGCGCATGCACTGCCTGCTCGCCTCGGCGCAGACGCTCACCCGCCGCCGGAGGTGACCTTCTCCCGGCCCGCGGGAGGCTGCGCGGGCTCCGGCTTCGGCTGCGTACGCCGGAACGCCCACTCCATGCGCGGCTCGACGACGTACTTGAACACCCGGCGCACCGGATTCGTGCACAGCAGGGTGATCCCGGTGACCGCCGTCGCCGTGACCGCCAGTTCGCCCAGCGGCGTGTGCAGCCACGGATGGTCGTACCACGCGCCGAAACGGGAGGCCTTGATGACGAATCCGTGCAGCAGATACGCGTAGATGGTCCCGGTGCCCAGCGCGGTGAACCACAGTCTGCGGCCGGGCACCCACGCGAGGAAGACGGCCGTGAGCACCAGCGCGAGGGCGAACAGGGCGGGCGTCGCCCACAGCCCCCACCACGCGGGCACCCCGCGCCCCACGACACTGCCCCGGTGGTAGAACCAGCCCGCGTCGAACCATGGCGCCACCCGGTACGCGGCCACCAGCGCGGCGAGCCCGGCCGGCAGCAGGAGCAGGCGCGCCCGCCAGTTGCGCAGCCGCGAGAAGTGCTCGGGCCGCAGCACCAGGCCCACCACGAAGAACGGCAGGAACTGCAGGACACGCTGCAGCGCGAGATCACCGCCCGCGCCGGGCCACATCGACACGGCCGTGCCGAGCGCGAGCGCCACCGGGACGGGATGGCGCAACTGCAGCCACAGCGGCGTGGAGAGCCGCCAGATGAACAGCGCCGCCAGGAACCACATCAGGTACCAGGGGTCCAGCAGACTGATCGGATACCCCGGGTCGTCCTGCGCCCAGCGGTAGAACAGCGTGTACGCCACCTCGAAGACGACGTAGGGCACGACGACGCCGGTCACCAGGCGCTTGAGCCGCCCCGGAGCCATGTCGAAGCTCCGCGAGAAGTATCCCGACACCAGCGCGAACGCCGGCATGTGGAAGGCGTAGACCGTGAGGTACACCGCCGTCACGGCACGGCTGCCGTAGGTCAGCGGCTCCCACGCGTGTCCGCACGCGACGAGCACGATGGTCAGGAACTTCACGTTGTCGAAGTACGACTCGCGGGCCTTGCCGCCGCCCGGTGTGCCGTGTACTGCCTGCCGTTGCATGGTGCTGCCGCGCCCCTCCTCGACCGAAACCCTGCGCCTTCCCCGGGCCGACCGTTCCATGACTGGGGAGGCGGCACAAGTGCCGGAAGGGCCTTCGCGACACAATGGAGAGCATCGCGAAGGCCCGTGAAGGGGTGTCTTCCGGCGTCGGGCGTGGCTCAGACGGCGGTGTAGGCGCCGTCCACCAGGTGGTAGCTGCCGGCGAGGAACGAGGCGCGGTCCGAGAGCAGGAACGCGATCAACTCGGCGACCTCCTCGGACCGGCCGAGCCGTCCCGCCGGGTGCAGCGCGACGAGCCCGTCGTAGGCGGCCTCGTCCATCTCCTTGAGGAGCGGGGTCTCGATGAAGCCCGGGCCGACCGCGTTGACGCGGATGCCCTTGGCCGCGTACTCGGCTCCGGCCGTCTTCGTCAGGCCGACGACGCCGTGCTTGGCGGCGACGTAGGCGGGCGAGCCCGTGAAGCCGACCGAGCCGAGGATCGAGGCGACGTTCACGATGGCGCCGCCCTTGCCCGCGGCCTCGATGACCGGGAGCTCGTAGCGCATCGAGTAGAAGACGCCGTCGAGGTTGGTCCGCACGACACGGTCGTAGACATCGATGTCGTACTCGCCGGTGGGCGCGCTGGCGCCGCCGATGCCGGCGTTGTTCACGGCCAGGTCGAGCCCGCCGAAGGTGTCCACGGTGAACCGGACGGCGGCCTCGACGGAGGCGGGCTTCGTCACGTCGAGCGCGACGGCGGCGGCGTCGATGCCCTCGCCCTTCAGCGCCTCGGCGGCCTCCTTCGCGCCCTGCTCGTTGAAGTCGGCTATGACGACGTGCGCGCCGCCGCGGCCGAGGCGGCGGGCGGTGGCCAGACCGATGCCGGAAGCGGCGCCGGTGACCAGGGCGGTCCGGCCGCTGAACTCGGCGGCGTACTCGGTGACCCGGCCGGTGGTGGGGGTGGTGGTGCTCATGGTGCGTGTCACTCTCTCGACGTACTGGTTGCGGTGTCGGAGGCGGCCGCCGACCGGGCGGCCTCCTCGATGAGGGCGTCGTAGGCCCGCGCCACCAGATCGGCGAGGTCTTCGGCGTCCTTGCCGCCGCGCGCCCAGGTGCGCAGCGCGGCGGTCAGCACACCGGCCGCGGCGCCGACGACGACCTCGGGACGCGCGTCCCGGGCCGGGTCGGTGCCGAGTCGGTCGGCGATGATGCGGACGGACTCGTCCTGGGCGTCCACCCGGATGCGTTCGTACGCGGCGAACAGGGCCGGCTCGCCGTCCACGGCGGCGTACAGCTCGCGCAGCCGCGGACGGTGGTGCCAGGAAGGGGTCTCCCGGTCGGCCAGCCAGTCCGCGACGGCCCTGCGGTACGCGAGGAGCGGGGGCTCCTCGACGGGGCGGGCCCGCAGGGCTGCGTTGATGCGGGCGCCGTCCGCGCGGGTGAAGTCCAGCGCCGCGTCCTCCTTGCCGGTGAAGTGCCGGCTGAAGGTGCGGCGCGTGACGTCCGCGCGCTCGGCGATCGCCTCGACGGTGACGTCCCCGAGCCCCCGCTCGAGCACCAGCGCGACGGCCGCCTCGGCCAGCGCCTCACGCGTACGCCGGGCCTTGACCTGCCGACGGTCCTCGGGGGGTCGGGTGGGCTCGTTCGCCTTCATGACTTCCACAGTACACCTTTATGTCCCAGTGGGACATGAGTCCCGATGGGACGTTCAACAGGTCGGCCGGGCCGTCTCGTCAGGCGTGCCAGTGGCCGTGCAGGGCGGCCGTGGTGAAACCCGGGCCGTAGGCGACCATGGTGCCGCGGGCGCCGGCCGCGGGGGGCTCGCCGTGCGTACGCTCCAGGACCCGCAGCACGCTGACGCCGCCGAGGTTGCCCTCGTCCGTGAGGGTGTCGGTGGAGTGGCGGGCGGCCTGCGGGTCCAGCCCGAGCAGGGCGGCCGTGTCGTCGATGATGCGGGGGCTGCCCGGGTGGATCACGGCGAAATCGGTGGACCGGGGGCCGAGCCAGTCCCGGAGCACGGGCAGGACTTCCCCGCTCGAGTTCCGGCCCTGTTTCGTGGCGTCGAAGTGGATGCCGTCCGCCTCGATCCGGCCCGCGAGGCGCTCCGACGTGCCGGGGAGGGTGTACTCGAAGGAGTCCTCGACGGTGAACCCGGGACCGAGCGGTGTGTCGCTGACCACGGCGGCCGCCGCGGAATCGCCGAAGAGGGCCTTGTAGATCATCGACTCGATGCCGCTGTCGCTGTGGTGGTACACGGTGGAGAGAATCTCCGCAGCGACCACGAGCACCTTGCTTCCCGGACGAGCCGCTGCCATCTCGGAGGCCCGGATCAGGCACTTGGCCCCGCCCGTGCACGCGGCCGTAGTCACCGCGAGGCTGCGTGCCGACGGGCGCATGCCGAGCCGGGTCATCAGGGATATGTCGAGATTGGGTACGGCCCAGCCGGTGGTGTGCGTCGTGACGATCGCGTCGAGGTCCGTCGGGGCGAGACCGCTGGCGGCGAGCGCGGCGAGCGCCGCCTCCTGGGACAGATCGAGGGCGTCCTCGAAGTCGGCCCGTACGCGGTCGGCGATTCCGGCCTCGCCTGCGACGGTGCCCACGTCGAGGGAACGGCTGAAGTAGCGGGTCTGGACGCCGCATCCGGTGACGGCACGTACCAGGGCGTTGAGGCGGGGGTGGTCGTAGTGGTGCGCGCGTATGTCGTCGACGATCTCGGCAGTCGTCACTTTGTGAGCGCCGAGAGCGGTGATGGGTCTGGAGATATAAGCAGGCATGTGGAGGCTCCCACTGGGGTCAAGGGGGCGTGGGGGAGCCTTCAAGTTACGTCAATACGGGACGAGTCAGAAGGGGCTGCAGCTCTCAGGCCTGCAGTGCGGGCCTGCGCATATGTGTGTTCCGGACGCCCGGGTGGAACACGAGGATCATCAGGCGGGCGCCCGGCGTGGTGAGCGGCTGAGCCGCGCACATCGTGGCCCAGCCGGCACCCCACTGCGGGTGCAGCAGGGGCCGTTCGTCGCCGTCCGGGTGGATCGCGGCTCCGCCGGCTTCGTAGAGCGCTGCCCCTTCCGGGTCGGCGAGCACCTCCTTCTCGATCTGGCGCAGGGTGTCGTCCTCGGGCCGGCTGGCGAGCGCCGCGCGCAATTGCGGCATGACCAGCGGAGCCCAGGTGTGAGGCCAGTCCTTGAGGACGACCCGGGCTTCCGGCTCCAGGAGCATCCAGCGCATCGTGTTGCCCGGGGGACGCCCGCTCGGGAACAACGTGACGAACGCCTGGTTCCAGGCGAGCAGATCCCAGGACGCGTCCGACACGTAGGCCATGTGGGTCATCCCGTCCACGGCCTCCTGCCAGACCCCGGGAACTTCCTTGCCCGACGTGTTGTACAGCGCCCCCGGTGGATCCTGCAGCAGTGCATACCGGCACAACAGCACCCACTCCTGCTCGTTCAGCCCGAACAGGCGGGCAACATCGCGCAGCAGATCGGTGGGCGCGTTCGGGTAGCTCCCCGACTCCAGCCGGTGGTACGTCCCCAGAGTGCGGTGCAGTAGTTGGTCGACCTGGTGCTGTGACAGGCCGGGCGCCCGCCGTCCTTGTCCCGTGGGGCGGGTGAAGCCGTGGGACTCAGGGGCTATGAGGGCGCGCCGTTCACGGAGCAGGGCGCGGAGCGCCTTCTTGTTCATGGTGGGTAATCCCTCTTCGTACACGCCGAGTTGAGCGTGAGCAGTCTAAATACTCCCATCGTCTTTGGTAATAAACATTGCCCGAAGAAAACGATCAGACGGTCCGTCATGATGGGGCGTGCGGGGTTGTCCACCTGCCGGTTTCATCATCTGTGGGCGCGTAGACACAGTGATGCGGCACCTGTGCCGGGCCGCTCGAAAATGGCCGAAATTTCCCGGCGTCGGGCTAACCCGCCAGCCTCTGGGGCTGTTTGAGGAAGAGAGCGGACCGGGCCAGCCAATTGTTCGATGTGGCCGGAAAATGCGTTGCACGACGCACGTCCTGTTCTCGTCCCCGAGCGGTGTCCGGGGGTCACTGGCTGCGGTCGGTGCCGTCACTCGCCATTACGTAGCGGCCACGGCACCGGCCGCGCCCGGTCCCGCGCGGCCGTCCTGGTCAGCCGGGCTTGCGCAGCCCCTTCACATAGTCCTCCGCCGCCGCGTCCAGGCCGATGTCGTGCTGGGCGCGCTCGGACAGGTACCAACGGTGTTCCAGGAGTTCGTGGTAGAGCTCCGCCGCGTCCATGGGCGACGGGATCCGGTCGCGCACCGCGCGCACCGTCGGGCGGAACACGTCGCGGACCCACCGGTGGGCGAGCACCTCCGGGCGGGCGTCCGGGGCGTCGTCCTGGGTGGCCATCCAGCTCTCCAGGTCGCCGAGCAGACGCCGCGCCTGGTTCTCCTCCGCGTCCAGGCCGGTGAGGCGCAGGAGTTGGCGCTGGTGGTGCCCCGCGTCGACGACCTTCGGCACGAAGGTGACGGTGTCGCCCTGCGGCGAACGGGAGATCTGCATCTCGGCCACGTCGAAGCCCAGGTCGTTCAGCCGGCGGATGCGGCGCTCCATGTAGTGGTGCTTGCCCGCCGGGTAGACCGACGTACGGGTCAGTTCGCTCCACAGGTTCGCGTACCGCCCGGCGATCTCGGTACCGAACTCGACCGGGTCGATGGACGGGTGCAGCGCCCCCGACGCTTCCAGGTCGAGCATCTCGCCACTGATGTTCACCCGCGCCAGATCGATGTCGTACTCGCGCTGCCCGTCGCTCAGCTTCGGGTGCAGCTCACCCGTCTCCGCGTCGACGAGATACGCCGCGTACGCGCCCGCGTCGCGCCGGAACAGGGTGTTGGACAGCGAGCAGTCGCCCCAGGCGAACCCGGACAGGTGCAGCCGGACCAGCAGCACGGCCAGCGCGTCCATCAGGCGGTGCACGGTGGACGGGCGCAGCGTCGTCTCGAACATGGAGCGGTACGGCTGGGATCCGCCCAGGTGCCGGGTGATCAGGACCGGTTCCAGCGGGCTTCCGTCCGGCTGCTCGCGGCCCGTGACGACGGCCAGCGGGTCGACCGAGGGAATCCCCAACCGGTCGAGCGTGCGCAGCAGTTCGTACTCGCGCAGGGCCGGACGCTCGGCGAGCTCCTTCACCGCCACCACCTCGTCCCCGGCGCGCGCGTAGCGCACGACGTGCCGGGAGATGCCGCGTGGCAGCGGCACGAGGTACTCCTCGGGCCACTCCTCCAGGGGGATGTGCCACGGCAGGGCGAGCAGGAGCACCGGGTGCTCGGGGTTGGTGGCACTGATCTGGAGCGGCATGGTCACCAGCGTAGAGGGCCCGGTCGGGGCCCGATGAGCGCGTGGTCCGCGGCTCATGGCGCGGTTCGCCGCCGCGTACGGGCGGGTCGTCGACCCGCGGACGGTCATGGCGTACGCCCTGCTGCACGTGTACGCCGATCTGGCGTGGTACCTGCGGGAGTTGCCGCCGCCGGGCGGGGAGACGGAGCTCGGCTCACTCGCCGAGGTGTGGTTCGGATGCTGCTGAGTCCAGGGAGCGCTCCGCTGCGGAGAGGATCTCCGTCAGGCGGAGGCCGAAGCGTGCGTCGCAGGGGGCCGCGACACCCGTGCGGGCCGCGTCCAGCAAGGTGTCGACGGCCCTGGCGAGCGACTCCTGGGCCGTGCTGCCGCCCACCGGCATCGTGAACACCCCCTTGGTTCCCCGCAGTTCGACCGCGACGCCGCCCGCCGCGGAGGGAGTGGTCAGGCTGAGCGCGGCCGTGGCGGAGGCGCCCGACACGTGGCGCAGCACCAGGTGCACGGTGTCGCCGGGGCCGCGCCGGGCGGTCACCGACTCCGCGTCGCCGAGGATCGGCAGCAGGACCGACAGGGCGTGCGGGCCCACGTCCCACAGCGCGCCCCGCTCCGCGCGCCACGGCGTCGAGGCACGGATCGCGGCGTCGTCACCGGGCGTGTACAGCGCGCCGTACCAGTCGGCGCGGCCGGTGAACCAGCCGTCCGCGGCGGCCTGCTCGTCGATCCACTGCGACGTGGCACGCGCGTAGCGCATGGTGCAGAAGACGGCGGAGGCGACCCCCGCCGCATCCGCCGCAGCCACCACCGCGCGAG